>LJZT01000070.1 GCA_001314905.1 Phormidium sp. OSCR | reverse complement strand
GGGAACAGGGAACAGGGAACAGGGAACAGGGAACAGGGAACAGGGAACAGGGAACAGGGAACAGGGAACAGGGAACAGGGAACAGGGAACAGGGAATAGTTAAATACTAATAGGCTATGAGGCTTACCCAAAATGGCTAAAATCAATGATTTCAAAGAATTGCTCATTTGGCAAAAGGGAATTGATATTGCTGAGCAATGTTACTTAATAACAAAAAACTTCCCAAAAGAAGAATTATATGGTATGGTTCAGCAAATAAGGCGCAGTGCAACCTCCATCCCGGCTAATATAGCAGAAGGCTATGGACGGCAATACAGAAAAGATTATCTTCGATTCCTAAACATTGCTAGAGGTTCTATCAACGAATTGGAAACTCATTTTATCGTATCAAAACGAGTTGGTTTGTGTACATCAAAAGAATTAGATAAAATCGTTCCATTTTTAAAAGAAGAAAGCCGAATGATAACCAGTCTAATCAAGAAACTAGAAATCTAAATCCCCTTCTCCCCCTTTTCCCTTCCCCCCTGTTCCCTGTTCCCTGTTCCCTGTTCCCTCATGAATCCACAATTGTCGACCATCGGCCAACAAATGTCCCACCTCACCGGGGTGCGGGCCATTATGAAAGATATTATCGAAACCCTCCAGTCTGGGAATGGACGAGAGTTTATCGACCTCAGTGCCGGAAATCCCGTTATTTTGCCCGAAATTGAACAAATGTGGCGCGATTGTACCCAAGACCTGCTCGCCAGTCCCGATTATGGCGAAGTGGTCTGTCGTTATGGGTCCAGTCAAGGCTATCAACCCCTCATCGACGCCATCGCCAACGACTTTAACCAACGCTATGGGGCTAATCTAACCCCTCGCAATATCCTCATTACCCCCGGTTCCCAGTCTATTTATTTCTTCGCCGCCAACGCCTTTGGCGGTTATACTCCCGGCGGAAACCTCAAAAAGGTCGTCCTTCCCCTTTGTCCAGACTATACCGGCTATGGCGGCGTGAGTTTAGTCCCCGAAGCCGTCGTCTCCTATAAACCTAGTTTGGAGATTGACGAGGAGAACCATCGCTTTAAATATCGCCCCGACTTTAGTCAGTTGCAGATTGACGAAACCACCGGTTGTGTCATCTTTTCCCGGCCCTGTAATCCCACCGGAAATGTCCTCAGTGACGAGGAAGTGGGCAAAATTGCCGGTTTAGCGGCCACCTATGATGCACCGGTGTTTATTGATTCTGCCTATGCACCGCCGTTTCCGGCCCTGAACTTTACCCCCATGACGCCGCAGTTGGGGGGAAATGTGGTGCATTGTCTGAGTTTGTCCAAAGCCGGACTTCCGGGGGAACGCGTGGGGGTGGCGATCGCCCACGAAGACATCATCAACGTGTTACAGTCCTTCCAGACCAACGCCTGTATCCATTCCTCCCGCTATGGACAAGCCATCGCCGCGAGGGCCATCGCCTCAGGCCAACTGGCCCACCTATCGGAGTCGGTGATTCGCCCCCATTATCAGCGCAAATATGCCGTTCTGGCCGAAGCCTTAGAGCAACAAATGCCGAAACACCTTTCCTGGTTCCTTCATGCCGGAGAAGGGTCCATTTTTGCCTGGATTTGGTTCCGGGACTTGCCCACGAGCGATCGCCATCTCTACAATGAACTCAAACAAGCTGGGGTGATTGTCGTCCCTGGAGAACCCTTCTTCCCCGGACTGCGAGAAGACTGGCCCCACAAACAGCACTGTTTACGCATCAGCCTCACCGCAACCCCAGAAGCCTTAGTTGAGGCCATGAAGCGGTTGCGAGGGGTGGTTGAATCTTAACCGCAAACGAGAAGGGTATTTAATTTTCCGCCCCCTGTAGGCAAATCCTGACTCAGAGGGCAGAATAGGGACAGGGATGTTTTTAAACCAAACATCAAGATTTGTAAAATTTCCGGATTTACAGGAGCCTCAGGGGAACAAACGCGCCACCCCGAACGACAAAGGACGACAGGGGAACTGTCCTCGGAGCCTTAGACATTAACCTTAGACACAGCCCCCGAGGCCTCCTGACCGATTTCAAACCCATGACGCCGGGAGTCCCCCATGATTCCCCGCCTCAACGCCCTCCACCCAACAAAAAACCATGCCGATTATCACCGGAACCGACAACCCCGATGTCCTCGTTGGAACCCTTGGCGACGACACAATCGTTGGCATGAGCGGCGATGACAGTATCCTGGCTGGCCGGGGTGACAACATTATTTTTGGCAACCAGGGCAACGATATCCTGAGAGCCGGCCGGGGTCAAGATACCCTACTGGGGGGACGAGACAACGACCAACTGTTTGGCAACGACCAGGACAACATTCTCAGCGGCGATGTTGGCGATGATACTCTGTTTGCAGTTGATGGTGAGAATATCCTCTTTGGTAATGATGGCAGCGATGTCCTAGTGGGAGGATTGGGGAACGACTTCCTCTATGGGGGCCAGGGGGATGATACCATTTGGGCCGAACGAGGTAATAATCTCGTTTCAGGCGATCGCGGCGCCGATGTCCTGATTGGGGGAACTGGGGAAAATATCTTTGTTGTCAACATCAATCAGGGTGGTCCCAACATTGAGGACGCCGAGCAGATTTTACGCTTCAAGTCCAACGATAAGATTGCCCTCCTCGGGGGACCCGAAGGGCAAACCGTCGATGAGTCAGCCATCAACATTGCTTTTGTTCGCCGAGAGGCCAACTCCACTCGGGGTGATTTCGTCCTCACCAACTTAGCCACTGGGGAGTTTCTGGCGGTGATTCGCAACGTTCGCCGCAGTACTTTGACCGATGACAGCTTCACGGAAGACTTAACCCTATCGGATACTCCAGACCCCGGCCCACCCCAGCCGCCGGTGGCTGACCCCGACGATGAACTCCCCCCTGCACCAGACCCAGGGGACACCACCACGGAACCCCAAGAGCCACCAACTCCAGGACCAGGAACGCCGCCAGTGATTGAGCCGCCGGTGGATGAAGATGACCCGTCGGACCCCGATGACCCGGAAGATCCTGATGACCCGGAAGATCCTGATGACCCGGAAGATCCTGATGACCCGGAAGATCCTGATGATCCGGAGGATAATACTCCTCCTACGGTTGAAGATGAGACAATCACCCTGGATTTGAACAGCAGTCGTTCCTTCACTGACTCATTAGAGGGTGAAGATGTGGATGGACAAGCTCTCACCTTTAACATTACGGGTGGCCCTGATAATGGCACGATTAGTGGGTTTGATGGCAGTACTGGTGAATATAGCTATTTCCCCAATCTCGGTTTCTTAGAGTCAGATACCTTTACCTATCGTGCCAATGATGGCATTGAGAATTCCGAAGAGGCAACGGTTACAGTTGATGTTAGTGTTACCGATCCCATTATCGACTTGGACAAGTTGGAAACGGGTGTTGATACCAGTGCGACCTATATTGAGGGTCAGGGAGCGGTTAATGTCGCTGGGTCTGATATCTTCCTTGCGGCTCCAAGTAATGAGATTTCTAAGGTTGAGGTGACGTTAGTTGACCCATCTGGGGGCGATCAGATTTTGAGCTTGGACGACAGTGTTGCAGATGCTCAAAATATTGACGTTGCTGAGGACGACAGCGGGGATGATTTTATTCTGACGTTAACCCCGGATGGTGCAGATCCTCTCGGTGCGGCAGCCTATCAAGCGGTTATTGAGACGATCGCATTTGACTATGACGGCGAGGAGGACAACCCGGATGGGGGCGATCGTACGGTCAATTTTGTTGTCAATGATGATGCTTCAAGTGAGGCAACCTCAACCATCACTGTAACCCCCGTTAATGATCCTCCGGAGCTCGTTCCCCCCGGTCCGGTTGAGCCAGAACCGGAAATCATCAAAGATGAAGCATTCAATATCCATGACATCTGGACTGAGATCAAGGATCCAGATGCTGGTAGTCAAAACATGACCTTGACGCTGGAGGTTACCGGAGGAGGCGGAGGCACAATTGCGGCATCTGGGGATGGTTTGACCGTTACCGATAACAACTCCCAAAAAGTTGTTGTAGAAGGAAATCAGACGGACTTAGATGATGCGTTAAGTGCCGGGGACTTTACCTATACACCTGAAAACGAAGGAGATGCTCAGCTAACCGTTACCCTCAGTGACAACGGTAATACAGGGAAAGTCTTCGATGGCGGTGGAAATGAGATTGACAATGTTCAGGAGGTCAGTGTAACCCAAGACTTCGAGGTTATCGAGCAGACCCTTGAAGGGATTACTGAGATGACGATTACTGTGATTGATTTTGGTGGAACTGATGGCAGAGAAGTTGTACTTCCAGCTAGTGCGTTTGTTGCTAGTGGAAAACGAGACAATGTCACCATCACTAATATCACAAATGAAACTAACATTGAAGTGGGAGAGGATGGAATTAGATCGACTGATGGCGGAGGAACTGTCACAGTTCAACTCAAAGACCTAGCTAATCCTGACAACCCTGGTGAATTTGAATACACTATCAGCGATAGTGATGGTAATAGTGATACCCAAACGGTCACTGTGACCTACACCGATTCAACGGGCGCTGGGGGGTATACCGACAAGCGGCTACCACCAGGAGACCCCATAAACCCCTCAGATGGCATCAATGTCCTGTATGGGCGTGGTGAAATCCAAAATGTTTTGATAGGAGGACCTGGTGATGATTTTCTGGTTGCACCCCAGAACTCAGATTACCTCTACGGTGGAGCTGGAAATGATACCCTGGTAGGAGGGAATTACCCCTTAGAAGACGGTCCAGCAGACCCAGATGATAACGATTCTGATAGGTTCGTCTTTGACTACGATGATATTGTTGTTGACGGTCAGGGTTTTGATGTGACTGACCTCAATGCAATCACAAGCCACCCATACGACAACACAATCATGACTTTCAATTGGGGAGATCCAAAAGGATGGGCTACTGGCGGTACGGGGACAAATGACGTAATTTGGCTAAACAATTTCAAAGTTGACGGCAATGACTTAGACTTCGACGACCATATTAGTCAGGATGTCAAAACGTTGTTTCCCAGTTCTCCCGATGACTTCTTGCTCGCTGACGAAAGGATTTTTGGATTTGTTGATTCAGGCGTATTTTACTTATTGTACGATGAAAATGGGGATCCCGATGCTGGCACGGATACATATATCATTGCTCGGTTTACTGGACAGTCTGACACAGTCCTAGCTGGCGACGTGTTACGGGCCGGAGATTTCAACCTTACTCAGTTTCCAAATATTGTTGTTCATCTAGATGGTTTAGTCTAGCCCACTAAAGGATGATTTAGTTCCCACTCCTCAACTAAACTATGACTCCGGATACCAGGTGTTCGCAGATTTTACCCATCACCCTAAACGCCAATTCAACTCATTAAATACCCATGCGTCTCCAGGAGCTGCTAATTTTAAAAGGTGGAACCAAACATGACCTGAATCAGCTATAACCAGGACGACCAAAGTCGTTCTCAATGATTCCATCAAGGACTGCCATGGTGCAACCAAATCTGTTTCGCGCCGACTTATAGCAATGGATGATACGAAAACTCCCTCATGCTTTAGGTTAGGTTCATTCTCGATATCCGACATTGTTGGGTAACTGCAAGAGGAACCAGCGAAGGGATTTACACCGTCAACGATTGACAAAATCAAAACATATGCTATGTTTCGTCGTCCCCCTTAAAAGTTCCCAAGTCTCCCAATCCTGGCCAACGGTTTCTCGACTCTTTGAGAGAACCGTCAAATCCCTATGTCGCCAAACCAACCCTAACTTTCGAGTCATCGTCGTCTGTAACGAAAAACCCGAGATTAAGTTTCAGCATCCTAACCTAGAGTATATTCAGATTCCTCTCCCCCAAGTTCCCACCACAATAGTCGAACGGCGGTTTGACAAAATGCAGAAATTTCTGATTGGAATCCGTCGCGCCAAAGAAATGGGATGTTCCCATATTATGCTGACCGATTCTGATGACTGCGTGAGTCAGTCTTTAGCTGAATTTGTGGTGAATAACCCTCAAGCCGATGGGTATTTCTTTAAACAAGGCTATATTTACAAGAATAACCAAAAACGTATTCAAATAGAGAAAAAGCGATTTCATCTGTACTGTGGAACCAGTCATATCATTAAAAGTGACTGGTATGACGTCTCGGACGAAAATTTAGCTCGAATTCCCAAGTCTATCAGCGCCGAACGTGAACTCCCCCGAGACATTCGCAACCTATACTACTGTCACTGCTATTTTGCCGATGTGTTCAAATCTCAAGGTGCCAATCTTCAACCCCTACCCTTCTTAGGCTCGGTTTATATTCTAGGAAACTCTGAAAACACATCTACCCTAGACTTGAAAAGGATTCAAAGCCATAAGAAACTATCGCTCCGGGGTCGTTTATCCAAACTCAGGTCTTACCTTTTCTACCGCCCCCGGCTCACCCCCGAACTTCGAGACGAATTTGGACTTTACGACATCAAAAGTTAATCGTTAATACCCAGTTCCGGTAAAATACCCATACACCCGCGCCGACAACTCCCGAATCAACGTCACCGCCTCCTCATCATATTCCGGACGTTCCACCAACGCCACCACCACATAGCGGCGACCATTCACCACATCCACCAACCCCGCATCCCCCAAAACCCCGCGCAAATTCCCCGTCTTGTGAGCAATCACCGCCCCAGACCCCAACCCCTGGGGCAATAGCGTATCATTCTCCGTCAGCATCATAATCCGTAACAGCCGGTCCCGACTGGCCATCGACAGCAACTCCCCTCGTTCAATCTGCGCCAACAACCCCGCCAACTCCCGAGGAGTCGTCGTATTCGTCCCCTGCAAATCCGGCAACCAATCCTGTAACACCGTTTCCGTCATCCCCCATTGACGAAAGCGGTCATTCAACGCCTCCATCCCCCCCAAACGGTCAATCAACAAATTTGTCGCCGTATTATCACTCTCAACAATCATCAACGTCGCCACCTCCAACGCCGACAGTTCCAACCCCGGCGCCTCGTCCTGCAAACTCCCAGCCCCCCCCTGAATATGAGACTCCTGTAACTGTAACGGTTCGTCTAAACGCACCTGTCCCCCATCCACCGCCTGGAAGAACGCCACCAAAATAGGAATCTTAATCGTACTGGCTGCCGCAAACGGTGCATCCTCACCCAGTTGCACATAATCCCCCGTCGCCACATCCAGCACCATCACCCCCGGCGTCAACTCCGGATAAGCCCCCAGCAACTCCTGCAACTGGTCATCCAACTCCGTCAACTCCCGGCCCAACGACTGCCGCAACGACCCCGGCGTCGCCGCCGTCACCATCTCCTGAGACTCACCCTCAGACAACCTCTCCCCCTCCACCGGAGTCCACAGGGCCATTAACGTCCCCGCCACGGCACTCAAACCAATCCCCGCAATGGCCAACCGCGCACCATACAGCATAGGCAACAACGGGGCCGGAACCGGCAACCGACGGCGACGGCGACGCGGTCTTGGGGGAGACGTTTTCGTCCCTGACTTGCGGGAACGAGAGGAGGAAGGCGGCGGTAAAGGAATTTGTGGCGCAACAATCCCTTGAGGGGAGCGTGGGAACCGTTGCTGAGAGGGAAACGGCAGGGGAGTGGCGACCAGTCTTGAGTCCCGAGTCATGCGCTGACGGCGGCTCGTACTAGGTAAATCTAAGCGAGTGTCCCGTCGCTGACGACGACGACTCGAAAGGGGAGTCACCTTACTGGTTCCCACCCGAGGTCTGGGAGTTCCCTGGCCCTCCTGCAACCGTCGCCGCCATTGACGACGACTCCAACTATTCTGAGTGCTGCGGTAACGAGGTGGAGGATTAGACATGGAGTCAACGGTCAAGAGGTCAAGGAAACGTCACGTCCCCTAGTGATTTTAGCCCAGAGTTGCCCCAGATTTTCGCCGATACCTCCTGAGCCCTATGCTAGGGTAAAGGAAATTGAAACCAACTCCCGACCATCGTGACCCACTCGGGAATCTCAAGGGATAAAGACTCAGGCAATTCAATCCATTTCCCAGCTTTCTTCAATGTCCCTGACCTGCATCCGGGTTGTTTCACTGAATCTCCCAGAGTTTCAACTCCTAAAGACTCACTCAACTGTTCCCCAAACCCAGACCACTTCACCTTGCCATGCACTTATCATTAGTCGGTGATGTTTGCCTAGAAAAGAAAGCCATTGCCTTTGACTTTAAAGAAGTCCTACATCCCCATCAAGGCTTTGCCATTGGCAACTTAGAAACTCCCCTCGCCCCAGAGGGAGCCTCCAAACGCCCCAAAGCTGGTCCCAACATGAAAGGTCAGCTAGAACGGCTAAAGAACCTACATGAACACTATCCCAATTGGGTCTTCACAATCGCCAACAATCATGCCATGGACTATGGGGCTGAGGGAATTGTCTACACCCAACAACACTGTCAAAATTTCTCATTTCGCTGCTTAGGAGCCGGCAACACCCTCAACGACGCCAAATCTCCCCTGTTTCTCGAACAAGATGGAATTCGAGTAGGAATCCTCGCCCGTTGTGAAACTCAATTTGGCGCCGCTTCTGCCTCCAGTGCCGGGGTTGCCACCTTAGATTCACATTTCTACCAAGAAGTCCAAAAGCTCAAAGGGGAATGTGATATTCTCCTCCTCTCCATCCATGCAGGTGCTGAAATCTGTGCTTGGCCCTCACCCCAATGGCAAAACCGTTTTAGGTCCTTAATTGACGCCGGTGCTGATGTCATTCACGGTCATCATGCCCATGTTCCACAAGGCTATGAGACCTACAACAATGGCTTCATTTACTATGGCTTAGGAAACTTTATCGCCAATCCTAAACTGTGGTCAAGACACGCCAATGGAACCTGGTCAATTGTCCCAACCTTAAGCATTGAGAACAACCAACTTAGCCATTCCGTCAAGACCATCGTTCTAGAAAGTCAGGAGGATAAGGTGTTTGTCCGAGTTAGCACTCCAGAAGAAGCCCAAAAACATCAACGATATCTTGACCAATGTAATGCACCTTTAGAAAATCTAGAATTCTTAGAATCTGTTTGGCAAGAAGCCTCAGTTCAGATGTATAAAAGCTTCTATGGAGACTACTTAGAATTTGCTAAATCAGAACGACAAACTAAATTTCGCCTGGTTCCGTTTGCTAGAAAGCATCTCGGCCGTCTGAAACGCCAACTCACGAACTCACCATCTCAACGTCAGTTACTACTGTGGTATCATCTCTTTGCCTGTGAAACCCATCGTGACGTCATCGCTACGGCTCTAGGGGTTTTAAGTGGTGAACTCGAAGATAAACGTAGTGAACAATCCCAGATAATGGTCAAAGAAATGATGCCGCGCTTGGTTGTTTAGTCATTACAGTTTTGGGTTAAGGCCCAATTCACCTGACGCAAAATCCCCCGCAACATGGCCACTTCCTGAGACGAGGGATGGGCGCGATTGTGGAGACGGCGAAACTTCTCCATGCGGGCGTTGGCGGTGTGAGGATAGAGATAGCCAATCTTCAGCAATAGGTCTTCTAAATCCCCATAATAGGCTTCCAATAGCTCAATCGGTGCATCAGTCTCCTCAGCCGTTGCGTCTGGCACTCCCTCCACTTGCCCCAAAGACCCCGGTTCCCCGGCTAAGTTGTACAATTCATAAGCACAAATGGCCACGGATTGCGCCAAATTTAACGACGCATAACTGGCGGTGGAGGGAATTCGGGCGAAGCGTTGGGCCAAATTGAGTTCATCATTACTCAAGCCCCGGTCTTCCCGCCCAAACACCAACGCTGAGGGAGTTCCCAACAGCCAGGGTAACACCTGCCGGGGATGTTCCAAAGCCGTGGGCAGACTGCGGTTTCGGGCCGTCGTCGCCACCACCCGCTGACAGCCTTGTAAGGCCTCAGCTAAACTAGAAACCTGAACCGCTCTATCGAGAATCTCCTGAGCGTGAACTGCCATCTGTCGAGCGTCCTCACTGAGCGGGTCACATTGCGGATTCACCAGCACTAAGCGGCTCAAGCCCAAATTTGCCATAATCCGAGCCACAGACCCCACGTTCAACGGGCCAGCGGGTTCTACGAGAACAATTGAGATGGGGGAGAGGGCAGTGGCAGTCATGGCACAGGGACGAGGGGGTCAGTAGAAGGTTAACCAGAGGGTTAAACAGAACGTATCGACGGCGATGGGACGAAAACAGACAAAGTCCAACTTACCTCAAAAGGTCTGTCCTGTTTGTGGTCGTCCCTTCGAGTGGCGTAAGAAATGGGCCAACTGCTGGGATGAGGTCAAATACTGTTCCGAACGCTGTCGCCGACGCCGCTAGAGACTCGGCGCTGCTAGAAGTCGCCCCTGGCCCTAGAAGAATCTTAAAAATCCCTGTATAATCCCCTTGCGATGGAGTCCCCCCAACTCAGACATCGCCAGTCAACCTCAATCGATTGTCTGAATCTGTCCAAATCTGTCTTAATTTGTCCTAATTACTGTCTTATGTCCAACACCTACCGCGTCACTCTACATCACCAAGGCGAAACCCACACCATCGAGGTTCCTGAGTCGGAAACTATCCTCAAAGTCGCTCATGACCAAGATATTGAGCTGCCCAGTTCCTGTTATGCGGGAGTTTGTACCACCTGTGCGGCGAAAATTCTAGAGGGGGAAGTCTCCCAAGAGGAAGGAATGGGAGTTAGCCCGGAACTGCAAGCCGAAGGCTATGCGCTTCTCTGTGTCTCCTATCCTAAGTCGGATTTGGTGATTGAGACGGAGAAGGAAAACGAGGTCTACCAACAGCAGTTTGGCCAAGGCTAATCAATCTCCTATCTTGTGGCATTTTTTTGTCATTTTGTCAAGTGTTTACGGTGAAATTTGTGATGACGACCCATTTTATCAGTGCTGAGTTCGATGCCAACGAGTCCCCGAAGCAACTCCAGCGGGAGATTGAGGCGGAGTTAGAGAAGCGCGGTGAACCGCTGCGCTGGGCGGTGACAGAGGCGAACCCGGACACGGGCAAGGTTCAGGTTGAAGCCGTGGTCACCCGCGAGGAGTAACGGGGATTGCCCGAAGCACCTCACCCCGGAGGGCGAACAGCACCTCGACTATCGCTCGCTGAACACCGTTCGCCCCTACAAACCCATTCCCTGTTCCCTGTTCCCTGTTCCCTGTTCCCTATTCCCTGTTCCCTGTTCCCTGTTCCCTGTTCCCTGTTCCCTATTCCCTGTTCCCTATTCCCTATTCCCCCCTTTTGCCTCTTGCCTCTTGCCTCTTGCCTTCCCCCCTACACCGCTGTTCTGATTATCCCGACGGGGATTGGCGCGAGTATTGGGGGCTATGCGGGGGATGCGATTCCGGTGGTTCGGGCCTTGTCTGGGGTCTGCGATCGCCTCATCACCCATCCCAATGTCCTCAATGCAGCGCAACTCTATTGGTCTGATCCCAATATCTTCTATGTGGAAGGCTTGGGGTTAGATCGCTTTGCGGCGGGAACCTGGGGATTGCGCCCAGTGGTGCAAAATCGGATCGGGTTGCTTCTCGATGCGGCGATTGAACCGGAGTTGCGCTTACGTCATCTGCAAGCAGCCGATGCGATGCGGGGGAGTTTGGGACTCGAGTTAACGGATTATGTGGTCACCGATGCGCCCCTAGGGGTGCAATTGCGAACGGCTGCCTCGGGGGCCAGTTGGGGAACGTTGGACAATCCAGGGAGCCTGCTACGGGGCGCTAAACGGCTGATTGAGAAGGCTGGGGCGGAGGCGATCGCCGTGGTGGCCCGGTTTCCTGAGGAGTCCCCGCAACAGCTCCAAGACTATCGTAGTGGCTCTGGAGTCGATGCGATCGCCGGCGCGGAAGCAGTCATCAGTCATCTCATCGTTCGCGAATTTGGCATCCCGGCGGCCCACGCCCCGGCCCTGTCGCCTCTCCCCCCGGAACCCAACCTGTCCCCTCGGGCCGCTGCTGAGGAGTTAGGCTATACGTTCCTTCCCTGCGTCTTAATGGGCCTGAGTCGCGCCCCGCAATTTGTCCGGGGGGGAGACTGGCGGACAGGGGATGTGCGATCGCCCGATGTGGATGTGGTGATTGTCCCGGAGGACGCTTGTGGCGGCAGTGCTATCCTAAGTTGGAGTCAGGGCGCAACCCAAGTGATTACCGTCGCCGAGAACTCAACCCAGATGCGTTGTTCCGCCGCCAGTTTAGGGATTGAGGCCCTATCGGTGCGATCGTATCTCGAAGCCATCGGGGCGATCGCCGCCCACCGCAGCGGCGTCCATCCCAACGCCCTACGTCCCCATATTGCGCCCCTCACGCATCTGTAAACCCTCCTGACAGAAGTTATCGTGAACGATTCCCCCTCCCCTGATTTTGAACCCTTAACCCGCACTCAAATTTTAGTCGCAATGGGGGTCACGGCGGTTGTCTTGATGATTGTGGCCAAACTCTGGCTACGATTTGGAACCGTACAACTGTTACCCGTCTATTGGAACTGGCAACAAGCCGCTTGGGGAGTGGGATTAAGTCTAGGAATTACCCTAGCCAGTTCGCTTCTCTATCGTATTTGGGGCGCTTATCGAGAAAGCGCCCAATTCTATCTCAACTTAGCCATCGCGCCCCTAGCCTGGTTTGATTTAGTCTGGTTAGGATTACTTCCGGGAATGAGTGAAGAATTGCTATTTAGAGGGGTGATGTTGCCGGCGATCGGTTTAAATCCCCTCGGCTTAGTTCTCTCTAGTCTTTTATTTGGCATTCTCCATATTAGTGGTCGTCATCAATGGGCCTACACCACTTGGGCGACCATTGTCGGTCTATTTCTCGGTTTAAGTGCCATCCTCACCGGCAATCTTCTAGTTCCCATTATTGCTCATATTATCACCAACTGGCTCTCAGGCTTTCTCTGGAAATGGCGTTATGTCAATCAGCAAACCTAAGGTCAACTTGAGGCAATGATTACATCATTTTGCATCAAAAATTTTGGACCAATTGACTCGCTTGACTGTTCCAATTTAGGACAAATCAATCTAATTATTGGAGGTAACGGAACAGGTAAAACCTTACTGCTTAAAGCATTATACAGCACCCTCAAAAGTCTAGAAATGTATCAGCGGGGGAATGAGCCAAAATCTCTCGCTGAATTACTTTCTGAAAAATTCTATTGGACATTTCAAGTTGGCGAAATTGGAGAGTTAGTCAAAAAGCAAGCCCAATCTCCCCTATCCCTAGAACTTTCCCTTAGAGGAGAAAGCAGCGAAGACACTATCCAGTATCATTTTGGTAAAAATACGAGCAAGACTATCCAAACGGTCAGCAGTGAAGTCTCACCTCGGTCGAGTAACTCGATTTTCATCCCTCCCAAAGAGGTTTTATCAATTTATCATTTGATTTTAGAGTCTCGGGAAAGAGACCGTAGCTTTGGCTTCGATGATACCTACTTAGATTTAGTGAAAGCGTTGCAAACTCCTCCGAGTCGTGGCAAAAATGATGCCCAATTTTCTAGCTCTCGAAAACATCTGAGTGATATCATTGGTGGTAGAATAACCTATGACACACAAACAAAATCTTGGCAATTTAAACAAGGTCATAAAAAAATTGCCATTGGGGTAACGGCTGAAGGTGTCAAAAAAATATCGATTTTAGACACTCTATTAGGAAATCGTTACCTCGATGCAAACTCAGTGATTTTCATCGATGAACCGGAATCAGCACTGCATCCAGGGGCAATTTCGCGGTTGTTGGAAATTATGGTCATGCTATCTCAAGCAGGACTCCAATTTTTCCTAGCCAGTCACTCCTACTTTGTCATTAAAAAACTATCGGTTCTCGCCCAAAAGAATCCTAAAATGACCATCATGATTCTCTCCACGGACGGAGAAACCTGGGAAATCAGCAATCTCGTCGATGGCTTGCCTGAAAATTCGATTATCAATGAGTCAATTCGCATTTATGAAGAAAAACTGAACCTGGTTTTAGGTTGACGTTTCAGGTTGACGTTTCAGGTTGACTTAGGGCGTTGAAATCGTTTTATGTATATCGATGAATCTAACATGAGGTTTGGTCCGTTTCTCGAATCGGACTGCTTTCCTATTGAAAAGAGTCAAACCTATCAAGAGATTCGCCAAGGAGTCAAGATAGCCGAATTCGCCTTAATTCGCCATTCAGAATCTGACTCAAATCCGGTGAGTCTTTGGATTGTTGAAGCAAAATCAAGTAGTCCCCGTCCGAACACACAACCAAATTTTAGGGATTTTATTGAGGAAATTCAGGTTAAACTCACAAATACGTTAAGTTTAACCCTCGCGATCGCCTTGAAGCGCCACAAAACCTGGCAGGAGTTGCCAAAATCATTTCAAAACTTGGATTGGCAAAATATTCGTTTTGTTTTAATTTTGGTTATTCAAGGTCATGATGCGGCCTGGCTTCCGGATTTAGAAGATGCTCTGAAATATGCGTTACAATCAACTCGACAAATTTGGGGTGGTTCTGTGAAATCCGAGGTCTTAGTTCTCAATGACCAATTTGCCCAAAAACATGGCTTAATCACACCGCCCTAGCTGGAAAATGTCACCAGACCTCTAAAAAATCCCCGAAAACCTTGCTCCCGCTGACACCTCCGCTAGATGAATCCACGGTCATCGATCTGGTAAACTTCTGAAGGCCGATCGCCGACTCATCTCGTCAAACCTAGCCCCCCTAAACGTCAACCTTTTCTATGACCTCCGTCACACCCGACCAACTAAAATTCTTTCTCGACATCGCCACCGAAGCCGCTATGCAAGGGGGCGCCGTCCTAAAATCCTATTGGGGAAAACTCGAAGGCGTCGAAGAAAAAGGACGTTCCGGGGATTTGGTGACCATCGCCGATAAAGAATCCGAAGCCAAAGTCCTCGAAGTCCTACAACGCCATAGCCCCGATTGTGGCATCCTGGCCGAAGAATCTGGCGTATTGGGAAATGCCGAAAGTCCCTTCCGTTGGGCGATTGACCCCCTCGACGGAACCACCAACTACGCTCATCAATATCCCGTTTGTTCCGTCTCCATTGGCCTCGTTGTCGATGGCGTTCCTGAAGTGGGAGTCGTCTATAACCCGATTCGGGAAGACCTCTTCCAAGCCGCCACCGGAGTTGGGGCCACCTATAACCGCCAACCGATGCGCGTCTCGGACACCAAAACCCTCGATCGCAGCCTATTGGTCACCGGATTCGCCTATGATCGACGAGAACGAGATGATAATAACTATGCTGAATTTTGCTATCTAACCCATTTGACCCAGGGAGTGCGTCGGGGCGGGTCCGCCTCGTTAGACTTGGCTGATGTGGCCTGTGGGCGGATTGATGGCTATTGGGAACGGGGACTGTCGATTTGGGACTTAGCCGCCGGAATCGTCCTGGTTCGCGAAGCTGGGGGCGTTGTCACCGCCTATGACCAATCTCCCCTGGATTTACCCTCCGGGCGACTGTTGGCCACTAATGGCCAGCTTCATTCTGCCCTGAGCGATCGCCTCGCGGAAGTCCAACCCCTCGGAGAACTTCCCGGAATTGGTCGCCTCAGCGCGCGATCGCCCGTCTAAGACCCCAATAACCACAGTAAAGT
The DNA here is from genome assembly GCA_001314905.1 of Phormidium sp. OSCR. Classification (GTDB taxonomy): domain Bacteria; phylum Cyanobacteriota; class Cyanobacteriia; order Cyanobacteriales; family Geitlerinemataceae; genus Sodalinema. Next base: position 7,753 of record LJZT01000070.1, on the reverse strand, counting down.
AGAAACAGTCGCGTCACTCCTCTCAAAACAGGTATGCCAAGGAGGGAGTCCGCTCGCGTCACTCCTCTCAAAACACGTATCGCAAGGAGGTGGTTACGACACAATGTCGTTCTCTTTTGATTTTAACCGGGGCTTATTTACTCTCGACTTCACCGATCATCATGCCATTCTTGGGGTGAGCTTGGATGCCGAGACCAAAGCCATTCGCAAACGCTATCTGAATATCGCCCGCCGCTTACATCCCGATGTCTGTCAGGCGGACAATCGAGAGTTGGCCCAATCGATTCTCTCGAAACTGGTCAATCCCGCCTATAGCAAGTTCTCCAACGAGCGGGAAGCCTCCGACTATAGCATCTTGTTACGGATGCTGGCCAAACGGCTGCAACAGGAATATAGTCAGGTTGAACTCCAGTCGGCGATCGCCCAAAGTTTGTTTGAGGCCAACAACTATGAAGCCCTTTATCAGAAGGCCATTCAGGAATTAGGGGAACAACAATACCAAGACCTGAACCACATCAATGACTATGTGGGCCAATTGAGTGAGTTGAACTTGGTTTATCTCTACCGTCGCGAACAGCAAAATAAAGGCTGGGCGCAACCCTCTAAACGACCCTCCCCCAGTCCCACCGCCGCCCCCCCACCGCCGCCCCGTGCGTCCACCAATACCTTTGTAGAACAGTATCTACAACGGGCGCGATCGCTCATGGAGCAGAAAAACTTTGCCCAAGCTCGCAAAGAACTCCAGGATGCCATTAAACTCGAACCGGAGAACAGCCGCTGTCATGGCCTGATGGCCTTGGTGTATCTCAAACAGCAAGAGGTGCAACCGACTAAGGTCAACTTGACCATGGCCAACTCCCACACCACCAAAGCGCTGAAACTTAACCCCAAAGAACCCTTAGCCCTCGAAGCACGCAAAACCTTAACCCGGATGATGGCCCGGCCAGGCGGTGGCGGGACAAAACCCAGCAGTAAACCCCCCAAAAAATCTGATAAAACTAAAAGCAAATCTAAAAAATCAGACCAAGGGGGCGGTGGACTGTTTGGACTCTTTGGCAATAAGAAAAAGTAAGTAACGTAACTACAAAACCCATGACGGTACACCAACCTCCCGCTGGGGCGCGGGATCTCCTGCCCCTCGATGTCACCCAGAAACAATGGATTGAACGGCGTTTACAAGATGCGTTCCGCCGCTGGGGCTATCACCGCATTATCACCTCGACCCTAGAACGCCTGGATACGCTCATGGCGGGAGGGGCAATTGATCGCAGTACTGTGGTCCAGTTCCAAAACAACGACGATGAACTCTTGGGACTGCGCCCTGAACTCACCGCCTCTATTGCCCGGGCTGCGGTGAGTCGCCTCTCGGATTCGAGCTTCCCGCAACGACTCTACTACAATGCCAATGTGTTCCGTCGTAGCGGTAGTCAAGCCTATGGCCGTCAGCAGGAGTTTTATCAAGCGGGTGTCGAACTCCTCGGGGCCAGTGGCCCGGTGGCGGACGCGGAAGTGTTACTGTTGCTGGCTGATAGTTTAAACCGCTTGGGGGTTGAGGATGTACAAGTCGTCCTCGGGGAAGCCCAACTGACGCGATCGCTCCTCGAACCCTTCCCAGAACCGAGTCGCACGGCAATTCGGGCCGCGATCGCCGCTCTCGACTATGTGGCCATCGAAACCCTGGATCTCTCCCCAGAACACCGCGATCGCGCCCTCAACTTGTTTAATCTACGGGGAACTCCCGAGGAGGTTCTCAAGCGCTTACAAACCTTTGACCTCCCCGAAACCGCCCAGCAAGCCCTGGAAAACCTACAGGCCCTCCTGACTATCCTTAAGGCCACGCAACCGGGCTTCTATGGGCAAATTGTCCTGGATCTGAGCTTGATTGAAACCTTTAATTACTATACGGGGATTGTTTTTGAGGTGGTGGGCCACAGTCGCAGCGATCGCCAACTCCTCGGTAAAGGCGGCCGCTACGACCAACTCCTCGAACTCTATCATCCCCAACATCAGGCCTGCTCAGGCATTGGCTTCTCCCTCAACCTCGAAGATCTGCATCATCTGCTCCTCGGTGGCGACCAACTCCCTGAGCAAACCCCCTCTAGCGACTGGCTCGTCGTCCCTCGTTCCCCTGAGGCTCAAGCCGCCGCCTTCGCCTTTGCTAGACAGTTACGGCAAAAAGAGGATCTCATCCGTGTTGAACTTTGCCTCGATCATCCCGTTGAGGTTGAACGTCTGCGAGACAGCGCCCGCCGTCGTCGTGTCAGCCAAATTGCCTGGGTTGAAGCCGATGGTAGCAGCGAAACGGAATTAGTCAACTCGGAGCGCTCGTCATAAATGTTAATAATTATTCGGATGTTTCTAAAGAATTATTAACCCGTCAGACGCCCATGATGAGACTGTCACAATTCGTGAGTTTCTTGCAATAATTTGTCATGGTTTTGGCGTCAGAAGTTCGTTATCCTAAACTTAGGAAACAACACCGAAGACGCCATGACTGCACTCAACGCCTGGATTCGCAAAACTCCCTCTTGGCAAGCCATTCTTACTCTGATTTTGGCATTGTGGTTCGGTGGGAGTCTGATGTTAGACTTTGTGTTGATGCCCGGAATGTATAGCCTGGGCATGATGAGTCAGCCGGATTTCCCCGCTATGGGCTACAGCGCCTTTGAGCGGTTTAATCATCTCGAACTCTTATTCGGAGGCTTAGCGTTGACGGGAGTCCTGGTTCTCAACCGCCAAGACCACTTTTTCGGCAGCCAAACCCGCAAAGCCATCATCTTATCAACGCTACTGTTGGGGATTGCGATCGCCTACACCTATTTCTTTACCCCTCAGATGAGTGCTTTAGGGATGTCGTTAACTCCCCTAGAGCCTCTGACGAGCTTCTCACCCCTCATGGAGACGATGCAGCAAGGTTATTGGCTTCTTGAAGTCCTCAAACTCGCCTCAGCCTGGGTTCTACTACGCTTGTGTCATCGTCAAATGCAAGTCGGTTAATGCCAATTTAGTCCTAGATGCACGAATAAAGAGATTTGTCAAGAGGCGAATCTCTTTTTTTTGAGGGAACTTCGGAACAGGGAACTTCGGAACAGGGAACAGGGAACAGGGAACAGGGAACAGGGAACAGAAATTTTTTGTTGGGGGGATGGGGAGATTGCGATATAATCAAAGGTCGCTCGATTTGTATGACGGGTTGTTTGTAAGTTTTAGGGGGGCGATCGCATCATGGCTATCATCGCATTACGGGGTTGGTATATCGAACAATACGAACCGTTGTCGGAGTTACGCAAACGTCCCCATGATCTTCGCCTTAGCCGCAATAGTTTGTTGAAAGCTGGGTTGCGGGCCGATTTCTTGGAAGAACGGCAAGAGATTGAACAAGCCGAGTGGTTTAATCGCTACCTGGCCGGGGAAGCCATAGAATTCTATATCGAAGGGAGTGGCTCCTATCTCATCGCCAACATTGACCTCAGTAGCCACGAAATCTATTTTACCAAGCAAGAAGGCAGCGCCTATCTCGATCCGAAAATTTTCCTCAGTGTCTCTGAGGCGAACCATAGCCCGCAACTGATCGAAGTCTTAGACGAGTATATCGCTAAGGTGAATCGGCGATCGCGGCTACCCCTGAGCCTAGACATCTGCAAGCGGCCCGCTGAGGGAGCCACTCGCCTGGGAACCTATCAATTGCGGCAAATTCGCAAAAGTTTATTGTTTATCGCCGATGTTACACCCCTAGCCGTCAGCAGTGGTGAAACCCCGCAACTGTTACCGAGTGCCAACGTTTGTGTCGAACTCGGCTACGCCTTGCAAGCCAAGCGCGTCGAGCAGATTCTCCTAGCCAAAGTGCGACAACATGACGGATTAGGAGTGTTTCCCTTCGATTTACCCAGTTATCAAGAAATTGAGTTTCCCAACCCCGAGGCGATCGCCGACTTGCTGCCCAATCTCCTCGACTCGATGCTACAGCGGTTTGCTTTGGTATCCTAGGGGAGATAGCCTTAAACGGTCTACGATTGAAATCACCATGCCAAAACCCAGTGAGTATGCCGTTCACCTCTTCATCAGTGGTGGCCAAAAAGAAGAAGTGCGCTTCCCCTCCATTGAAGACTTTCAGAAATGGTATGGGAGCGAAGTCAAGCCCAAATCGAAATCCGACGACTTTATCAACGTCCCCCTCAAAAATATTCAGGGGGAATACATGGTGATTCGTCCCTCGGCGATCTTGGCCATGCGCCTCGAACCGATTTTCACCTCCAGCGTCGATCGCTTCTAGGAACAGATCAGCTGAGCCTGAATCGCGACTGATTAAAAATTCAAATCAAGGTCGATTCTGCCGAGGCGATCGCCTTAACTGACCGAGATCTCACAACCGCTTAAGTCTGATGGGCTCTATCATAGAGCGATTAGACGAAGGCGGTATGTTATGCTCTGTGAACTCGAATCGACATCAGAGGCCGAGTCTAGACCATACCGCTTTGACCTAAAAACGTTTAACTTAACAGGTAATCCATTTAAATTTTGAGGCGATGGCTCAACATGGCGATCGCCGGCTTTCCCTGGCCCCAACCTCAGCGATCGTTCCCACACCCGTGGGCAACTGACTCGGCAACTGACTCGTCAACTGCCAATCAACACATCACCCGTCAATCCTCTCAAAAGGATTGTCGCTGACACTCCCAGTTTATGGACGCTTCTTTCGAGATTACAGTTCTAATTGCCTTAACCGTGGCCGCTGGCATCGGCTCACAGGTCCTAGCGGAGTACTTTAAAGTACCAGGGATTGTCTTCCTGCTGCTCGTCGGCATTCTCCTCGGACCGAGTGGCTTAGATTGGTTGCATCCGGCCTTACTCGGAGGCGGCTTAGAAGTCATCGTCTCGTTGGCCGTTGCCATCATCCTCTTTGAAGGAGGCTTAAGCCTGGAACTGCGAGATCTCGGTCGTGTCTCAGGAAGCCTACGCAACCTCGTCAGTGTCGGAACCCTAATCGCCTTTATTGGTGGGGGCTTAGCGGCCCATGCCCTGGCTGAGTTTCCCTGGACGATCGCCTTTCTCTATTCGGCCCTAGTGGTCGTCACCGGGCCGACAGTGGTGGCCCCTCTCCTCAAACAAGTTCATGTCGATCGCCAAGTGGCCACCCTCCTCGAAGGGGAAGGAGTCCTCATCGACCCAGTCGGAGCGATTCTGGCCGTCTTAGTCCTCGATGTTGTTCTCAATGGCGATGCTGACCCCCTTGGCGTGGCGGTGGGCCTATTCCTCCGCTTAGGCTTAGGATTAGCCGTCGGGGGTCTCGGCGGTTGGTTATTAGGCTACTTCATCACCCGAGCCAATTTCCTCTCGGAAGAAATCAAAAATCTGGTTGTTCTGGCCGGAGTCTGGGTCCTCTACAGTTTTTCCCAGTTCCTCGTCGAAGAATCTGGCTTGATGACCATGGTGGTAGCCGGGTTAGTCATGCGGGCCTCGTCCTTGCCCGAAGAGCGGCTGTTACGGCGCTTTAAGAGCCAACTGACGGTGTTGGCCGTGTCGGTCTTATTCGTCCTCCTAGCCGCAGACCTCTCGATTCCCAGTATTTTTGCCCTAGGTTGGGGGAGTTTAGCTACCGTCGCTGCCCTGATGTTGGTGGTGCGTCCCATCAATGTCTGGATTTGTACCGCCAACAGTCCTCTGAACTGGCGACAAAAGCTCTTCGTCAGTTGGATTGCACCGAAAGGAATTATCTCCGCCTCTGTGGCCTCTCTGTTCTCGATCTTGTTGACGGAACGAGGGATTAACGGGGGGGATGCCATTAAGGCGTTGGTGTTCCTAACCATCATTGTGACGGTGATGTTACAGGGTCTAACAGCTCGCTGGTTGGTGGGAGTTTTGGGACTTGAGGCGACGACGGCGACGGGGGTGTTGATTGTTGGGTCTAATCCCCTCAGTCGCTTGATTGCCCAACTCTTTCAAGAACGGGGTGAGGCGGTGGTGATGATTGATACCAAGCCAGAAGCCTGTCGTTTGGCCGAGGATCAGGGGGTGAAGGTCTTTCTCAGTAGTGCCTTGGATACGGAGGTTCTCGAAGAGGCAGGGTTGGAGTCGATGGGAACTTTCCTGACTATGACCAGTAATGGGGAGGTGAACACCGTTTTAGCCCAGCGAGCGATGGAGGAGTTTGAACCGCCGCGAACTCTAGCCTTGTTACCTCGCGAGAAAACGGGAACTCCGACCAACAAGAGCAAAATTCGTCAGGCGATCGCCCCTGATTTTCCCTTAAAGATGTGGAATAAGTACCTCGATGATGGAGAGGTGAAGTTGGGAGAAACCCTCTTAGAAGACAATGGGTTTGCGTTCCAGAAGGCTCATTTACAGGCCTTGATTCGTTCTGGGGAGTTGGTGCCGCTGTTGCGAGAACGAGAGGGAAAACTCCAGGTCATGTCGGCGGCCGATGCTTGGCAGAAGGGCGATACGATTATCTATCTCTTGCACGCCCCGAAACCGAAGTTATTGAAACGCCTCTCGGGGTCGAATCATAGTACAGCGTTGAAGGTTGAGAAGTTGCCGGAAGTCGAAGAGGTGGCGGTTCCTGCCTCAGTGCGGGAACGGGCCAATGGACAGCAAGAGGGTACGGTCAAAACAGGCTCCTCTGAGAAACGGTCGGTGAGCGCTGATATTAAGGAGAGGCTGGCGAAGCCGACGTTCACTCGCAAGCGTAAAGAGAAAAACAAGGATCAGGAGTCGGCACCGTTACCTGACCCAAATGAGTCGGTTTGAAGCGAGACCGGGGCAGGGGTATCATGAATGGGTTGTGTTCGCCCCCTTGTGTTATGACGACTGAGTCCTCTTATCCTGCTGCTGTTGATGTGACCCCTTCGATTTACAATCGCATGATTGAGCGGGTTCCTGAGGAGTGGAAGGAGCGTTTTCAAGATCCGTTGAAGTGGGATGATAGTATGCGGGAACAGGTGGCGGCGGTGTTGCTGCCGGCGGCGGTGGAGGAGGCGATCGCCCAATCACGAGTCCGAGGCGATCGTGGGGCGATTCTCTATGATCAGAAGGATTTGGAAACGATTATCTATTATATTTCCCAGGGCAACACGGACACGGTTCTCTGGATGGCAACGCCGGAGACTCAGGCGGAGGTGAATGGCTTAGTGGAGTCCTATAATCCTGAGTCGGAGGCGGTTGTGGTGATGGTGGGGGCCGGAACGGTTCAGTCGATGTGGGTGCGGGAGAACGGCAAAATTGAAACTTCCGGGGCGAAATCGACCAATTCCCTACCGATTCGTCTGCCGCAGGAGGTGACGATGGCGACGGAGGAGGAGGAAGGGGTCTATGCGTACCGTTTTAATCATCAGCAATTGGGGGAGTTGGGGCGGATTCGCTTAATTCCCAGTGCGACGTCTCGGCTGGAGTTTGAGACGCAGGTGACGCCAGGGGAGAGTGAGGCGCAAACTCAGGAGAAGGAAGCGGTCTTTGCCCCGATTGCCGAGACGATTGTGCAACGTCTGAAGCAGGCATTGGCGGAGGGGGACTGAGTGGATACTCTCAAGGTGAATTGATGAGAAGGTGGGGCCATGGACCTCGTGAATCCGTCATCAATCCTAAGAAACATGAAACTTTGCTCGATTTCGACGGATTCGATGTCATACTGGCTGCGAGTTAATACGCAAATGCCATCACAGTTACCTCAATGTTGCAAGAAGGCTCCCGCCATAATCTTTGATTTGGCGGTGAGATGAATGGCAACCCACAAAAAAGAATACAGGATTTGTGCTTA
>LJZT01000069.1 GCA_001314905.1 Phormidium sp. OSCR | reverse complement strand
TAAGCACAAATCCTGTATTCTTTTTTGTGGGTTGCCATTCATCTCACCGCCAAATCAAAGATTATGGCGGGAGCCTTCTTGCAACATTGAGGTAAAAACGAGTAATGGCTCTCAAGGTTCGCTCCACCGCCGTTTGGCAAGCATGAGAGTTGAGTTCTTCGACAAACTTAAACTCTTTTCTCAGCGGACGAACTGAGTTGTCCGAATGGCTTCGTCGATGGCTTCGACTTGATAAGGTTTGGGTTTGACCTTGTATTCGAGAACAAACATTGTTTGACACTGGCTTGCTTGGTATCATTGTCGCACTCCGAATGCCGCCCTGGAAGGGCGGGGCTTGAAACCCATTATTTTGGGTCATAGAGGTGATTCGGTGATGGAGGGATGCCTGAAACTGCCCTCAGGACGATAACATGGACTCCTCAAACTCCCGGCGATCGCTGAAAATCTTAAAGACGCGGTTCATACTGGTCAGTTCAAAGAGAATTTTGACTTGATCGCTAATCGAACAGACAAACATCTTCCCATCAGCCGCCCGCACCGTCTTCAAGGCTGACACCAAGGCCCCTAAACCGGAACTATCGATAAACGTCACATCCTTCAAGTCCAAGAGGATGACCTTAGCCCCAGTCTCCAAACAGTCACTAATCTCCCGCCGCACCTGGCTGGCTTTAACGCCATCGAGAAGGCCACCCGGTTGGACGACTTTAATTTCATCAGGGTTCATAGATTTTTCCGCAAATATACATAACCACTCACCTAGAGACCAGTGTCTCATTTCCCGGCAGACAATACCAAACTTCCGCGATCGTTCGGTTTCTCTGGCCCGGCCCGGCGATCGCAACCTTAAAGCTTTTCTAAAGTCCAGATGAGGAGAATGCCCAGCCGTTGAGCGGCAATTGACCCATCTGTCAAGGGATGCAGCGATCGCTTTACTGTCAGCATAGCCTAGGAACTGCGATATTGTAACGATAGTTTCATAGGGTAAGTCTCATCACTGCCCTACGGCCTCCAAAACCCGCGTCACCATCTACCGCAGCCTTCTGTTTTGCTCTATCCTAAGGGCCAATGAGTCTGCCTTAGCCGGACTTCGGGATGCTGCTCACGTAATCTGCTTCAGAGGAATCATCATCATGGTCAAAGTTGGAATCAATGGCTTCGGTCGTATCGGACGTTTAGTCTTCCGCGCTGGACTCGCAAACCCTGATATCGAGTTCTGTGGGATTAACGACCTCGTCTCCCCCGAAAGCCTTGCCTATCTCCTCAAATACGATTCAACTCATGGTCGCTTCCAGGGCCAAGTCGAAGCTAAATCCGACGGGATTGTCGTCAATGGAACCTTTATTCCTTGTACATCGGAACGAGACCCCGCTCAGCTTCCTTGGGCCAAATACGGCGCTGAGTATGTGATTGAGTCCACTGGACTGTTTACCACCTACGACAAAGCCTCGAAACACCTTGAGGCGGGTGCAAAACGGGTGGTTCTTTCGGCCCCGACGAAAGACCCTGACAAGGTCAAAACCCTCCTGATGGGTGTTAACCAAGATGAGTATGACCCCAGTCAACATACCATCGTCTCCAATGCCAGTTGTACCACCAACTGTCTGGCCCCCATCGCCAAGGTCATTCATGATAACTTCGGCTTGGCTGAAGGCTTAATGACCACGGTTCACGCCATGACAGCGACTCAACCCACCGTCGATGGCCCCAGCCAAAAGGATCTCCGGGCCGGCCGCAGCGCCCCCCAAAATATCATCCCCGCCTCTACTGGGGCTGCTAAAGCCGTCACCTTAGTTCTGCCAGCCCTCAAGGGCCGCTTAACGGGTATGGCCTTCCGGGTTCCCACTCCCGATGTCTCGGTGGTGGATTTGACCTTCCGCACGGAACAGGCCACCAGCTATGCTGACATCTGTGCCGCGATGAAGAAAGCCGCAGAAGGAGACATGAAGGGGGTTCTCGGCTATACCGAAGACCCTGTTGTTTCTACGGACTTCACCACTGACCCTCATTCGAGTATTTTTGATGCTAATGCGGGGATGGAGTTGAACGGGAATTTCTTCAAGGTTGTCTCTTGGTATGACAATGAGTGGGGCTACTCCAACCGCACCATTGATTTAATCTTGACCATGGTGGCTAAGGGTTAATCATCATCTGTTGACGGTTAACTGTTAAACTCAACCCAGCCCCAAAGCCCCAGTTGCCTCATTTGAGGACACTGGGGCTTGGTTTTGGTTTCACTCTAGGGGAGAAGGATTGCCCAGAGACCGCAAGCTAAGGCGATCGCACTGAGATGTTGTGGCCACAGAAACCGCCAGGATTGACGGGCAATTTTCTGAGTTAAAATCAGGCAAAGAAGGGTTGACACCAGAAGCGTTGTCCCTTGCAAAAAGGTAATGACAGCCGGGTGGGCGACCCAAACCGGTAGATTGCCCCCTTCAATGCCAAAGGTCGCTAACGTCACGGGTAAAACTCGTCCAGCTTCCCCTAACCCTAGATGCAGATAGTAGGCTAAATTGCCCCCCCAGACGAGCGGAAGATAGCCATAGGCTAATGTGATAAAAGGTTTGGGTTTGGGACTGTTCCAGAGGCGATGAATGCCCTGTATGAGGATATATCCCAGGAGAGGGGCGATCGCCGGTAGGATTAAGGCCAACAGAGACAGTTCCAGATGTTGCCCAAAGGTCTCTCCGTTAAATGACCCGTTAAACGTCCATCCCAACATCTCTTGCAGTTGCGGTAATCGCCGCAGAAACACCCCACCAAGCAGGAGAAAAAGCAACGCCACCTCATAATCATGGGGTGTATGAGTCGTCCAGAGTTCGATCGCCGGTGGTCGCAGATTCACTTCTACAGACCGATGAGGACAGGCTTTGAGACAGGTCATGCAAAGCACACAATCGCGGTTATCTTGTAATTGAGCTGGATGGGAATACAGGGGACAACCATTGGTCTCTTGACCTTCTCCTTTCTCGGGTCCCCCTTTATAACATTGATAGGTGGTACATTCAGCCGAACAAATTCCTGTTTGCGCCCGTAATTCTGTCATAGAAAGTTTGGCAAATAAGCCATTCATCCCCCCAATAGGACAGAGATAGCGACACCAAAAACGTCGCTCAAATAATAACGAAAAAATCACGGCTCCGGCGGTAATTAAGAGGAGTAAACAACTTGACAAATAGGCTGTGTTTTGCAAATGCCAAAGTTCTTCCCAGAGAAAAATTAGAGCAAACAGCCCAAATAGAAACCAGCCTCCCCAACGTTCTGCCGCTTGTCTTGGCCAGGGCTTAAGTTGACGTGGAAAGAGTTTTAAAGAGAGTTTTTGAGTCAATTCCCCGTAAATCATAAAGGGACAGACGGCACACCAAAGTCGTCCCACGAAGGGAAAGCCAATCAAGACCAAAGGCCACCACCATGCCCAAAATAGATTCAAGGCAACATTTTGATCTCGCGTTTGCGGTCCTACAAATAAGAGAATGACCACGAGGGCAAAGACCCAGGTTGTGATTCCATAGTTGAGTCCATCTGTCCAAAATTTACCCCGTAGAAATTGCCGTAGTTGCGGATAAGTTTTAAAGAGATTGAGGCGTAAGCGAGTTGTTTTGTTATCTTGAGACCAAAAGAGTTCTTCGGTGAGTTCTTCGGCACCATCAGCTTGGGTAACGGCTCGTTTCACCAGACTGCTGAGTTCGCGCAAGTTATTGGGAAAATCATAGGCTTGCAGGCGACGGACGGCTTCGGGGGTGATGTTAGGTTTGGGGATGCCGCGACTACGACAGCACAGACTCAGGTTGTAGTCAAGGAGGGCCTTGATATCGGTTTTGCGAACGCGGACGGGAGGAACTTTAATACTCTGATCGATGCAGTCGGTAAATTCTGGGGCGGCTCGTTCGGAAATGAGGATGATACGGGCCTGACACGATCGCGAGACGGGAGTCTGTTGCGGATCTCGGGAGACGGGTTGATAGGTTTGAGTTTTGAGGAGTTGGGCAATTTGTGGCCGCAGTTCCTTGGGTAAATCTTGGACGTTGTTGAGAACGAGGGTTCCGTCTCCGAGCCATTCTAGGAGGCCCGGTTTACCGTTGACGCGACCAAAGAGTTCAGCCCCGCTGGTTTGTAAGAGTCCACTGGTGAGTTGAATCATGGGTTCTCGCCGTTGGGGCGACCCATAATGGATCAGGCTGGCGATGTTGTCTTTTTCGAGTCCGGGTTCGCCAAAAATAAGGACGGAGTCTCGGGTTTTGGCGGCTTGTTTGATTTTTTGTCGCAGTCGCACGGCGTAACGACTGTTACCAATGATTCCCCGGCGGATGCGATTGATGAGATAGGGCCGTAGTTCGCTTTGACGGTCTCGTTCGTAGCTGAGTTGGGCTGAGAGGCGATCGACTTCAGCGGCCAGTTCTTGGGAGAATAGCTGGGAGATTTCCGGGTGGCGGTTGAGGAGATCGTTCATGTCGTCCCGAGAAATCTGCCAAAGTTGGCTATCGCCCATGGCGGTGAGCGTTTCGCTGCTGAGGCGATCGAGAATCAGATCCTGTAGGTGCAGGACGGTTCCGGCGGTGAGACAATAGGCCCCTTGGGGGCGATCGCTCTGAAGTTTTCCTTGATACAGGATATAGGCACCGTCGGGGGGCTGCTCGACTTCGCTGAGAAGGTCACCTTCGCTCAGGCTGCGATCGCCGAGGAGGTCATTCAAGTCTGCCAGAGCGACATCGGAGAGCTTATTCAGGATGGTATGGGTTTTGAGCCAGGTTATCCGGTCTGCACCTATCATGGGATCTTGCCTCGTGTTTGCTCCGGTTGTTCCATCCTAGCCCGGCGATCGCCATGACCATCGCAGATCTTCCAAATCTTTGGGTTCCCCTGGCCCTGTTAGGGCTGATTCTCGTAGCAGCCATCTTTTTCAGCCGCGCTTGATTGTCCCCTATAGCAAAAGTTGGTCTGAATAGGACAAAAAACAGGGGACAAGAAGGCAAAAGGCAAAAGGCAAAAGGCAAAAGGGAACAGGGAACAGGGAACAGGGAACAGGGAACAGGTAGGGGATTCTCTCCCAACTCAGAGTGTCCTAAGCCAATCTTCGATTGCTATATCTTCGCTGGCAAGAGGTCCCAACCTACTCCCTCCTAAGAGGGGATCAGTTGAGACCTCTTGCCTCTTGCCTCTTGCCTCTTGCCTCTTGCCTCTTGCCTCTTGCCATCCCCTCTTGGGAGGGGTTAGGGGTGGGTTATGCCTCTTGCCTCTTGCCTCTTGCCTCTTGCCATCCCCTCTTGGGAGGGGTTAGGGGTGGGTTATGCCTCTTGCCTAATTAAGCCATAAAGCTATCATCTCGCGGCCCCACGACCATTTGGAGAACCGTCGGTTCACCGCCTTTTTGATGAAATTTGTCGGCCCAACCTCGGATCAGTTCATCGAGTTCCGTTAGGGCATCTTGGAGGCGATCGCTGGGAATATCTAACTCTTCCAACAAGCGCATGGTTTTGGGTTCGCGCTGTGTCCAATCCCGCATCATACGGAAGTAGCGAGCTGTGTCCTCCACCATAATGTAGTTGCGTTCTTCGTCATTGATGGGGGAATAGGAGGCGCGAGTGAGGGCGTACACCGGCATTCCCCAAGGGGAGTCAATGCGGGTGACGGTTCCTGAGTAGATTAAACGCCGTTTAATATGCTCAGCCAAGGCTTCGCTGAGGGGCATCCGCCGTTCTGGGGGTAGATCTTCTTGGGAGCGACTATGCAGAAACTCGATTAACTCCATGAATTGGAAGGAGTTAATGGTTTGAGCATCGGGCAGGGGTTTCGGCAGTTTCCGTTCGAGTTGACGTTTCTCGTCTGGGGACAGGCTACTGCCAGCAATACGGGGTTTTCCCGGTTGCCAGGGGTATTGTTCGAGCCAAACATAGGGAAACTGAATCAGATAGCGAGGTTCTTGAGAGCCGAGCATCTTGAGAAGTTTCCCTTCGGTGAGGGCTTGGCGGACTTCTTCAACAATGACTTTGACCCGCCGAGGTTCGATATGATGCAGATGGCCCGTCATCCGCAAGTTTTCCCCTTGTTCGAGATAGGTTAAGTAAATTGCACATTTAGCAGCGGTGGCTGCTGCATCGAGAAAGGCTCCATGTCGGTGTCCGCTAGTCCGCATGGCAATGAAGGCCAAATAGAGCATGATTTGATCCATCGCGCTCGGACTCAGACGCTCGATCAAATCGGTATCCTTATTCATAACAATCCCTGAATCTATGAGTATTGGAGGGCCAATCAGGTCCCTCGGGTCAATCTGTTGGTTTCGGTTGAGAACGCCGAGACTCAGCACGAGATGACTTTACAATAGTGCCGGGAGTGACGTTCTCTGAGCGATCGCACGATGCACGCCTGGGTTTGGAGACTCAACTTATGAGTGTGGTTGCGGCTAGTGGCCAGACAACAAACTCTTTTTTTCGGGGAGTTTTCCCCTTTATACTCACTTTATCCCAACATCCTATCCGATTTCGTGGTCATCTGGATTCTTGTTGTGGCTACGTCCTCAGTTGAGAACTCGAGAGGCGATCGTGCAATTATCCTGCAATTGAGTTGTTTATTTCCCGGTTTTAATGGCTAATTTTAGTATTTCCCTTAGTCCTGCCGCTGTAGCTGAAGTGGAGCGCCTGCGACGTAAACAAAATTGCCCGATCGCACCCTTACGGGTTCGGGTGCGATCGGGCGGCTGTGCCGAGTTGTATTATGACCTCAGCTTTGAGGAGAACCCAGACGGTGATGACCGCTGTTGTACCTGTGATGGGGTGGCGATCGCCGTTGACGTGCTAAGCTTGCCCTACGTCAATGGACTCACGATTGACTACACTGAAGACTTAATGGGAGGCGGATTTCGCTTCTATAATCCTCACGCCGAGCGCACCTGTAGCTGTGGACATTCCTTTGTCCCCCAGGCTGATATCCCCCAGGCTGATTTGACCACTCACTGAGGGATGTTGACGCTTGCCCAAAATCGCGGTATAGTTGAAGACTGTTTCCAGATTTACCTAACGTCCGCTCATTAGCATTACTCATGCCCACAATTCAGCAGCTCGTGCGCAGCGAGCGAAAGAAAGCTCATAAGAAAACAAAGTCGCCAGCCCTAAAAAGCTGTCCCCAGCGTCGTGGAGTTTGCACCCGGGTCTACACGACAACCCCGAAAAAGCCTAACTCCGCTCTGCGGAAAGTGGCTCGGGTCCGTTTAACCTCTGGGTTTGAAGTGACCGCCTACATTCCGGGGATCGGTCATAACCTACAAGAACACTCCGTGGTGATGCTGCGGGGAGGTCGTGTGAAAGACTTACCCGGAGTCCGTTATCACATCGTACGGGGAACCCTCGACACCGCTGGCGTGAAAGATCGCCGCCAAAGTCGTTCCAAGTACGGTGCCAAGCGTCCTAAAGAGTAAGTCTCCTAGGACAGAATCCGCGAAGTTTATACTTTTTGAGAAGTTCAAGCCGAATTTATGTCACGTCGCAGAGTCGTTCAAAAACGTCCGGTTCCCCCCGATCCGGTTTATAATAGCCGCCTTGTTAGCATGATGACCCGTCGCATCATGCAGCATGGTAAAAAATCTTTGGCATCGAACATTGTCTACGATGCAATGAAAATTATTGAAGAGCGTACCGGTTCCGAACCGTTAGAGGTATTTGAAACCGCAATTCGCAATGCGACCCCTCTCGTGGAAGTGAAAGCTCGCCGTGTAGGTGGGGCG
This sequence comes from Phormidium sp. OSCR, assembly GCA_001314905.1. GTDB lineage: Bacteria > Cyanobacteriota > Cyanobacteriia > Cyanobacteriales > Geitlerinemataceae > Sodalinema. The sequence goes on along the minus strand of LJZT01000069.1, from coordinate 15,694 downwards.
ACCTACCAGGTTCCCATGGAAGTGCGTCCCGATCGCGGTGTGGCTTTGGCCTTGCGTTGGCTAATCGCTGCCACTCGTAACCGTTCGGGAACCACCATGGCCATGAAACTGGCCAACGAACTGATGGATGCAGCCAACGAAACCGGGAACACCATCCGCAAACGGGAAGAAACCCATCGTATGGCGGATGCGAACAAGGCTTTTGCTCACTATCGTTACTAAAGCGGGTATCCCGGCTTGGGTTCTGGGAAGTCCCCAAGAATTTTTTGCTTAAATCGTCGCTTAAGTCAAAGAATATTAAGATACAATAAGTATTGCTGTGTCCGCGTCTCCGATTTCAACTGAGAGAGGGGCGCGGCGGGTTGTGTGTGATTTCGAGTTTAGCGAGCCATCGCGGCTAGAAGTCTCCACCCCGAAAACAGCACATCATGAAGACACAGCGGCAGTACACGTAAAGGGAGGTTATTGTGTCACGAACAGTCCCGCTCAACAAAGTTCGCAATATTGGTATTGCGGCACACATCGATGCAGGAAAGACGACTACAACAGAGCGTATCCTGTTCTACTCGGGGATCGTCCATAAAATGGGCGAAGTCCATGAAGGAACCGCCGTCACGGACTGGATGGCTCAGGAGCGAGAGCGGGGCATTACCATTACTGCCGCTGCGATCACCACCAACTGGCTCGACCATCAAATCAACATTATCGACACCCCAGGACACGTGGACTTCACCATTGAAGTCGAACGGTCAATGCGGGTCCTCGATGGCGTTGTCGCCGTCTTTTGTTCCGTCGGCGGCGTACAACCCCAGTCGGAAACCGTGTGGCGGCAAGCCGATCGCTACAAAGTTCCCCGTATTGCCTTCGTCAACAAGATGGATCGCACTGGGGCCAACTTCTTCAAAGTCTATAACCAACTGCGCGATCGCCTGCGCACCAATGCCGTTGCGGTTCAAGTTCCCATCGGCAGCGAAAGCCAGTTTAACGGTGTCGTCGATCTCGTCGGCATGAAGGCCTTTATCTACAGCAACGACCTTGGAACCGACATTCAGGAAACCGCCATTCCTGAAGAAGTCTCGGAACTAGCAGCAGAATATCGTGAAAAACTCCTCGAAGCCGTCGCCGAAACCGACGATGCCTTGATGGAGAAATACCTAGAAGGGGAAGAAATCAGCGAAGAGCAAGTTCGCGCCACCCTTCGCAAAGGAACCATTAACGGAACCATTGTTCCCGTTCTTTGTGGGTCTGCCTTTAAAAACAAAGGCGTACAACGGCTACTTGACGCAGTTGTCGATTATCTGCCCTCACCGACCGAAGTTCCTCCGATTCAAGGAACCCTACCCGACGGAGAAGTGGCCACTCGTCCGGCGGATGACGAAGTGCCTCTGTCGGCCCTAGCCTTTAAGGTGATGGCCGACCCCTATGGTCGTTTGACCTTCGTGCGTGTGTACTCAGGCATCCTCAAAAAAGGAAGTTACGTGTACAACGCCACCAAAGACCAGAAAGAGCGGGTTTCGCGCCTGATCGTCCTCAAATCCGATGATCGCATTGAAGTCGATGAACTTCGTGCCGGAGATTTAGGGGCGGCTTTGGGCTTGAAAGATACCCTAACTGGAGATACGATTTGCGACGAGGAAGAACCCATCATCCTCGAATCGCTGTACATCCCCGAACCGGTGATCTCCGTCGCCGTCGAGCCGAAAACCAAGGCCGATATGGAGAAACTCTCCAAAGCCTTGCAATCTCTGTCCGAAGAAGATCCCACCTTCCGAGTGGTCACAGACCCTGAGACCAATCAGACGGTGATTGCGGGGATGGGTGAACTTCACCTAGAAATTCTCGTTGACCGTATGTTGCGGGAATTTAAGGTAGAAGCCGAAGTGGGTGCGCCTCAGGTGGCCTACCGGGAAACCATCCGTAAACCTAGCACCGCCGAGGGCAAATTTGTCCGTCAAAGTGGTGGTAAAGGGCAGTACGGTCACGTGGTGATCGAACTCGAACCCGGCGAAACCGGAAGCGGCTTTGAGTTCGTTTCCAAAATCGTTGGGGGTGCCGTTCCCAAAGAATATATTGGTCCGGCTGAAAACGGGATGAAAGAAGCCTGCGAATCTGGTATTCTAGCAGGTTATCCCCTGATCGACGTGAAAGCAACGTTGGTCGATGGGTCTTACCACGATGTCGATTCTAATGAGATGGCATTTAAGATCGCTGGCTCCATGGCGATCAAAAATGCGGTCACCAAGGCATCCCCGGTTCTTCTCGAACCGATGATGAAAGTTGAGGTCGAAGTTCCCGAAGACTTCATGGGCAACGTGATTGGCGACTTGAACTCCCGTCGCGGTCAGATCGAGGGTCAAGAGACGGATGATGGCCTTACGAAAGTAACGGCTAAAGTGCCGCTGGCATCCATGTTTGGATATGCCACGGACATTCGCTCGAAAACTCAAGGTCGTGGCATCTTTTCGATGGAGTTCAGCCACTATGAGGAAGTTCCCCGTAGTGTTGCTGAAGAGATCATCGCCAAAAGCAAAGGGAACGCATAACACAGAATAAGGAACACAAGATTCATGGCACGCGCAAAATTTGAACGCAACAAACCCCACGTCAACATCGGTACCATCGGTCACGTTGACCACGGGAAAACCACGCTAACCGCTGCAATCACGGCAACTCTGGCTGTGACCGGTCAAGCCAAAGCTCGTAAGTATGCTGACATCGACGCAGCACCTGAAGAGAAAGAGCGGGGAATCACCATCAACACCGCTCACGTTGAGTACGAAACCACTGAACGTCACTATGCTCACGTAGATTGCCCCGGTCACGCGGACTATGTGAAAAACATGATCACCGGAGCCGCTCAAATGGACGGCGCGATCCTGGTGGTGTCTGCCGCTGATGGTCCGATGCCTCAAACCCGTGAGCATATCCTCTTGGCTCGTCAGGTGGGTGTTCCTAGCTTGGTGGTCTTCTTGAACAAACAAGACCAAGTCGATGACGAGGAACTCCTGGAATTGGTTGAACTTGAAGTTCGTGAACTGCTCAGCGAGTACGACTTCCCTGGCGATGATATTCCTATCGTGACTGGCTCAGCTCTTAAGGCTATTGAAGCCCTCGAAGCCAACCCCGCTGTCGCCGCTGGTGAAGATGAGTGGGTTGACAAAATCCTCAAACTCATGGAAGAAGTGGACGCGTATGTGCCTACTCCTGAGCGTGATGTGGACAAAGACTTCTTGATGGCCGTTGAAGACGTGTTCTCGATTACGGGTCGGGGTACGGTTGCGACCGGACGGATTGAGCGCGGTATCATCAAAGTCGGCGACACGGTGGAACTCGTGGGCATCAAAGATACCCGCAGCACCACCGTCACCGGTGTGGAAATGTTCCAGAAAACGCTGGACCAAGGGATGGCTGGCGACAACGTTGGTGTGCTGCTGCGTGGGATTCAAAAAGGTGATATTGAGCGGGGTATGGTGTTGGCAAAACCCGGCACGATTAACCCTCACACCAAGTTTGAAGCTGAGGTGTATATCCTCAACAAAAATGAAGGGGGTCGTCACACTCCCTTCTTCCCTGGCTACCGTCCTCAGTTCTATGTGCGGACCACTGACGTGACCGGAACCATCAGCGACTTCACTGCTGATGATGGGAGTGATGCGGAAATGGTTATGCCTGGCGATCGCATCAAAATGACCGTTGAGTTGATCAACCCGGTGGCGATCGAGCAAGGAATGCGCTTTGCAATTCGTGAAGGCGGTCGTACCGTCGGCGCGGGTGCTGTGGCGAAAATCCTTCAGTAGACCGTCGGTCTAACGGTGGCGTTAGGGGCGCACTCGGTGTGCGCCCCTGATGTCTGTAGCCCCTTAATGGCTATTTGGGGAGGCGTCGCCCTCCCTTTCTCCTGTTATCTGAACCTCGACAATTAAAAATCCTTCAACATCATGGCAACGATTCAGCAGCAAAAAATTCGTATTCGCTTAAAAGCCTTTGACCGTCGCCTCCTCGATACATCTTGCGACAAAATTGTGGATACGGCCAACCGCACCAGTGCCACCGCTGTTGGTCCGATTCCTCTACCTACCAAACGCCGGGTTTATTGTGTGTTGCGATCGCCTCACGTCGATAAAGACTCCCGCGAACACTTTGAAACCCGCACCCACCGCCGCATTATTGATATTTACCAACCTTCGTCTAAAACAATTGACGCACTTATGAAGTTGGATCTACCGGCTGGGGTTGATATTGAAGTCAAACTCTAATTAAACTCCACAGGAATTTGGCTTGAGCCACTCTCCCCCGCCATCTCTGGGTTAACTCATCGTTGAAGTCACGCTGAGCCATTCGAGAAGACCGGGGGATTGTCTGCCCAATGAGTTAGAATAAAAGGCGCAACCCTGACAGACGGAATCATGGCTACCTCGTCTTCTATCGCTGTTCGAGAACTTCCCTTATTTCCTCTCCCGGAGGTCGTCCTGTTTCCCGGTAGACCGCTGCCGCTGCATATTTTTGAGTTTCGCTACCGCATGATGATGAATACTATCCTCAACGGCGATCGCCGCTTTGGGGTACTCATGTGGGACCCCAATAATCGCGAAGCCGCTCCCGTAGGCTGTTGTGCTGAAATCATCCAGCATCAGCGACTTCCCGATGATCGCTTGAAAATTTGGACGGTTGGACAACAGCGGTTTCGGGTGTTGGACTATGTCCGAGAAAAGCCTTACTATGTGGGTCTAGTGGAGTGGATCGAAGATCATCCTCCTCAACAAGACTTACATCGCTTAGCCACCGATGTCGAAGAACTTTTACGAGATGTTGTGCGCCTGTCAGCTAAATTGATGGACCGTGAGATCGAACTTCCCGAGGATATCCCGAGTTTACCCACAGAACTGTCATACTGGGTCGCCGGAAATCTCTATGGTGTGGCCTCAGAACAGCAAACCCTGTTAGAAATGCAGGATACGGCGACTCGCTTAGAACGAGAATCGGAAATTCTAACCACGACTCGTAATCATTTGGCGGCGCGGACTGTTCTCAAAGATACCTTTGACCCTTCCTAATTAAGCCGGGTGGTTATTTGAACTGAGTTGTCTTGAGTCAAGTTTTTGTCAGAAACGAGGTGAATTACTATGGGCGAATCCAAACGTCGTAAAGAAGCCCTAGGGGAAAAGTATGGCCAGGAACCCTATATCTTGCCCTGGCTACCGATTACCAAACGGCAATCAGAACAGTTCCTAAAATGGTCAAGCCGGGGGGCTTGGGCAGGCATTGTCGCCCTGATTATCATTTGGATTTCTGTCGTCTTTATCGGGCCATCCTTTGGCTGGTGGGGTCTGGGTTAGTACCCATCCCGCCCCCAGAATCCCAGCCCCAGAGTCCCAACCCTAGAATTCCACAACATTGACGCAGCTGGGATCGAGGTTGTGGGGTCTCTGGGACCTGTTTTCTGAGTTGGGATTGATAGAAATATCAAATAACTTTACACTCTACTCATAATCGGGATCAGAGTGGCAGGTTGTTAGTGTGTCGTTAGTACCGGGAGCGATCCCTGAGGCACTTAAATTTAAATTTCCTGAATTGTCCAGGATTCTGTAGAAAGGGAACCTTAGACAGGACAAGGATTTGCGCCACCCGTAGCCTAGCCTAACCCCTCGCCGTATCGTTCTCTGTGTCGTACGATACCTCACATCTAGGGAACCTAAGTTAGCGTTGGGCAAGTCGACCAACCCGACATGACTCCGTTGGGGGACGACTCTGTATGGCTTGCTAGGAAACCCAATATGAGAGACATTGTTAAGTAAAGTTTAAATTGTTAACCCGCGTCTAGCGTGTGAGAGGAGGAGAACCGTGTTTATACGACTTGCCGAACAGCATCGTCAATTCGTCCAAGAATTGGTGATGAACCTAAAAGCTTTAGCCGTCGTGCTAGAGCGTCGGGGCTATCTTGCTTCATGCTATACCTGCGGCAGTCAGATGAACAGCGCGTCGTTTATGGTTAGCCTAGGCGACAATCATCTCATTCGCTTCCTGGTGTCCGATTATGGCATTACCTGGACTGAGATGCGTGACGATCGCGAACTGATGAAGCTCGAAGGTGCCGAAGCCATCGCCCAATTGCAAGAATTAGCTAATTTGGTGAAATACCAAATTGCCCCGCAAGATTATCGCCCAACGGCCGTGCAACAGGCGTAAAATAGGGTTAGATCCTTGCGATCGCCGCATTTCACCCCGTGCTATTGGGTATTTTCCATGACAGATCTCGATATTGGCTGGCAGCACCGTTATATTGACACCAATCGCATCCGACTCCATTGTGTCACCCAAGGAGAAGGCGATCTCGTCGTCCTTCTCCATGGGTTCCCCGAGTTTTGGTATTCCTGGCGTTATCAAATTCCGGCCTTAGCCCGTCATTTTAAAGTCGTTGTTCCCGATTTGCGCGGCTATAACGACTCCGATAAGCCCTCAAGCGGCTATGATCTCGATACCCTGAGTCAAGATGTGCGAGGCACTATTGCCGCCTTGGGCTATCGTAGCGCTCACATTGTCGGTCATGACTGGGGAGGGGCGATCGCCTGGCATCTCGCCCATACCTATCCCGAGTCTATCAATCGCCTGGCCATCCTCAACGCCCCCCATCCCCATCAGTTCACCCAAGCCCTCACCAGTAACTTCGATCAACTCCGCCGCAGTTGGTATGTGCTGGCCTTACAAATCCCCAGCCTCCCCGAATGGGTGATTCGTAACAACCTCAAAGACTTCGTACAAAACCTATTCCGGGAAAACGCCATTCGCAAAGGGGCTTTTGGCCAGGAAGATAACCAAATTTACCAAGCCGCCCTAGAAAAACCCGGCGTGCTCAACTCCATCGTCAAGTATTACCGTCAACTCTCAGCCCCGCAAACCTGGCTCAAAAGCTGGGGGCGATCGCTCGATCCTATCACCGTTCCCACTCTAGTTCTCTGGGGGGAAGACGACTCATTTCTCAGTACCAGTCTGACTCAAGGTTTTGGCAAACTGATTACCGCCCCCTTCCAACTCGAACTCATCTCCCAATGCGGCCATTGGATTCAGCAGGAAGTACCGCAAACCGTTAATCGCAAACTGCTCAACTTCCTCAGCCCGAACTAGAGGGAAATACGGGCGAACCGGAGTTCGCCCGAAAGCAGCTAACAACCCCGTTAATGGCTATGGCTATGGCTATGGCCGTGATCGTGGCTATGGCTGTGGCCGTGGCTGTGGCCATGTTCATGACCATGACCATGATCGAAGCCATCTTCGTCATGATTGTGGAAGCGTTGGGCCACTTCAATGGCTAATTGAGGATTCACCTCAACTCCCTCTTGTGAGAGTAACTCCTCAATATGGGACTCAGCCCAGCCGGCCACCATCTCCAGAAACTCCGGGCGATCGTTCACACAGGACATCTGGACATAGGTGACATCGGGATAGCGACGGTGTATTTCATGGACAATATGATGTACATCCAACAGGGTTTCATGGTTTTCCGTGGCGAAGCCAATGGGCATCATCACGATCGCCCGCGCCCCTAACTGCACTAAGTTATCAATGGCCTGATTGGGATTGGGCTGTGTCCATTCAATCAAGGGCGTATCATGGTTGAGCCAACCCACAGAAATCAGGGGATAGCGGTACATGAGCCGCTCCCGGACTGCCTCATAAAGGGCCTGACTCTCATCAACGCCAGAGGTAAAGCCTTTCGCCTTCATGGGACAGCCATGATTCATTAAGACGATACCAATTTGCGAGGGCAAATAGGCCGCCGCCAACTCCTCGGCGATACGTTCTTCGACCATCTGAGCCATCAAATCCAGATATTGAGGCTGATTGTAGAAGGAGGGAATATATTTCAACCCCTTGACCCAATGCTCCTCGCCATCAGCTAATTTGGAGAGAGCCTGGTTCACCTGTTCAACGGCAATTCCACTGGTAAACACGGAATCCACCACCAGCAGGGGATAAATCAAGAGTTTCGTGAAACCTTGCGCTTTAACATCAGCTAACACCTGTTCCGGGAGGAAGGGAGCGCAGAAGTTGAAGGCCTTAAACACCTGAACGCGATCGCCCCAGCGTTCCTGAAGCTTTTGCTCAATCCCTGCCCGTTGTTGCTCAAAAATGGCATTGTGGGGAGAGATAAAGTCATGATGTTGATGGCCCCACTCATGGCGGTCAAAAATAGCCAACAGTCGGGCCAACGGGGGATAGAGCCAATCGGGAACCGGGGCGAATTTCGCGGTGAGCAGGTGTAGGGCCTGTTCGTTGTAGTTGGCGAAATCCTCATAGCTCTCAACTTCACCGTATCCCATCAAGAGGACGGCGACGCGATGATCCGATGGTGTGGAATTGGGGGAATGGGTGGTCTGTTCGTGGGTAACAACCAAGATGACAGTCTCCTCTGAAGCGATCTAAATGTACTGCAACGGATTTGGCACGTTACAGCGGATAATGTCAACATAACACAGGGGTTTGACCCGCTGTGGTTACAGGATTGTTAACAGGGTTTAGCGGCTATGACCCTTTGTCTTTGTCCAGGGGTTCACTCCCCCAGTCTTACGGAACGATTTTGCCAAGTTCTGGGGCTAGATCCGGTTCTGATTTTACCCACCTCAACTCATCTCCCCTATTCCCCCCTCCATATCCTCGATTTCGCCCGCCAGCAGGGGCTAGAACAGCCTTGTTTTTTGGCGTTTAGTGCGGGAGTCGTTGGGGCGATGGGAGCCGCCTATCTGTGGCAGCAACAGGGGGGAACGGTCAAGGCGGTGATTGCGGTTGATGGTTGGGGGGTTCCTCATCTGGGAGACTTTCCCTTGCATCGTCTCAGTCATGACCGAATTACTGATCAGCAGTCGGCTTGGTTGGGAGTGGGGGGCGATCGCTTTTATGCTGATCCCCCTGTGGCGCATTTGGATTTATGGGCCTATCCAGAGCGGGCGCGAGGGGTTGAGTTGCCCGAGTCGGGGCCAAGGCAAAACACTGATGCAGCGGCGTTTATTCGGGGCTTATTGAGGCATTATGGGGAATTAGATAATTGACTGAGCTTGTTGCATAAGGGGTTTGGGGATTTTATTCTGAATTCGAGAATATCGAATAAAATGGAGGTGATACCTAATAGGTCATGGTATCCGTAGTAAGAGAAAATTAATTTATTGTTTATTTTTCTGAAACAGGAAAGATAAAATATGGTGAATTTAAGAATTACAGACAATCAATTAGACAATCTGAATATTTCCGACGAGGGGCGACAACGAGCATTGCAAAGGGCACAGGAGGTTTATGTGATGACCCTTTTAGAGATGGGCGAGATTACCAGTGGTCGAGCGGCTAAGCTTTTGGGAATATCTCGCTTAGAGGTTATTGAGATGATGAATCAATATGGTATCTCGCTTTTTGATGACTCCCAGGATTTGGACTCTTTAAAACAGGAAGTTGATGGGATGGAATTGTTATTGAATGAGCCTGAAGTTGAATGATTGTTGTTTCTGATACAACGCCCATTAGCGAATTGACAAAGGTGGGTTATCTAATGTTACTGCCTAAGCTTTTTGGCACAGTGATGGTTCCTGAAGGGGTTTTTAATGAATTGCAAGCGGGGGATCATCCTGTATCTAATTTGGTACGAGATTTATCTTGGCTTATAGTAGTTACCGTGAACGATCGCCAGAAAGTCAGTGAGTTGCAAAAGGTCAATGGATTAGACTTGGGAGAATCTGAAGCGATCGCCTTGGCGGAGGAGATGGGTGCGGCTCAGGTGTTAATTGATGAAAGGGCCGCCAGGAGAGTGGCGAAACAGCGTCATCTACCTTTGATCGGTACGATGGGTGTTTTATTATTGGCTAAACGTCAGGGTTTATTGACTCAGGTGAAGGAAATTTTGGATAAGATGCAGGCTCAAGGAACTAGAATTTCTGAGCGACTTTATGGTCAGGTTTTGACGTTAGCGCAGGAGTTGGACAACTATAATGAGTAATTATTCGGCTTTTGAAGCGTTATGGGGAATTAGACGGTTGACGCTGTTTGGCACGCCAAGCCCCATAGACGAGTCTGAGGGCTTCCTTGGAGACGCGATCGCTCAGATAAGTCCATAACACCTCTAACGTCGCCCCAGGATGTCGTTCACAGACTTGTTCAATCTCCCGTTGCTGTTCCGGGGAAACCAACCGATCTAAATCCACCGGTTGCCCCATTTCCAAGAGTTCCGCTAAGTGACGGACAATGCGAGAGGGGCGTAAATTGCGTTCTTTGGCGATCGCCTCAATGTCCCAACCTTTCTGATGTAACTCCAGACTATAAAGATGAGTTGGACTGGGTTCTGAGTTTTGGGGGAAGCGATGGCCCTCCCGTTTAATCACCGCTTTCACTAAGCGAATTTCCTCATAGGGATAGACGCCGCCAAGGTACTCATAGACGGGTTTCAACTTATCCGTATTCAGGGCCTGAATGGCTTGGCGAATTGGTTGTTGATGATCCTGGGGAACGAGAGTATTGATATCAATGGCTTCCCCCGCTTGCAGGAGGCGTTCGAGATGGCCATAAATGGTACTGGGGGAAAGATTACGAGCCAGGGCAATCTCGGAAACGCTTTTGCCCTGTTGACATAAGGCCAGGGTTTCTCGGTGGGTGTCCCCTAGGGCGGTTGTGGTAGGGCGGCTGGCGTAGCGCTTGGGGGGGGCGCTGGCTTGGCCCGTGGTAAACTCGCGAATTAGGGCTACAAAGCGATCGCCATAATGATCGAGTTTATAGCGCCCCACCCCCGAGAGTTGCGCAAACTCCACCAAGGTTTGCGGCCGTTGCTGGGCCATCAGTCGTAGGGTTGAGTCAGGGAAAATCGTGTAGGGGGCTGCGGAACGTTCATTGGCGATTTGTTTGCGCAACGCCCGCAGTTGGAACATTAAGGCGTCGGCTTCGGCGGCTAAGGGAGTGCGGCGATCGCCCTCGAAGGCACTGACGGTACGGGGAAGCGCTACCTCTACCTTACGCTGTTGGCGCATAATCTCCCAACTGAGAGCATTGAGTTTCAAGACGGGATAACCATCATCGGTTTCATCGACAAAACCGCGATGTTTCAGGGTTCGGGCTAAGGCCCGCCATTGATCTGCCGTGCGATCTTTGCCAATGCCATAGGTGGAGAGGCGATCGTGGCGATATTGCTTAATTTTTTGCTTTTTCGAGCCTCGCAACACATCAATAATGTGAGTTACCCCAAACCGTTCCCGACAGCGCGCGACACAGGAAAGGAACTTCATCGCTTCGATTGTCCAATCCTCTACGGGTTTGGGATTACGGCAGTTATCACAGGTTTGGCAGGGTTCGCCGAGGGTTTCGCCGAAGTAGCGCAGCAGGATACTGGGGCGACATTCGGTGCTGTCGGCGTAGTCGAGGACTTGGCGCAACTGTTGACGAGCAATTCGTTGTTCGTGTTCATCAGTTTTTTGGCCGATAATCCAGTCAACTTTGCTGACATCGCTATAACTGAGAAAGAGGATACATCGGGCCGGTTCTCCATCTCGCCCGGCGCGGCCGGTTTCTTGGTAATAGCTTTCTAGGGTTTTGGGCAAGTCATAATGAATCACAAAGCGCACATCGGGTTTGTTGATGCCCATGCCGAAGGCGATGGTGGCTACAATTACTTGTACATCGTCGCGGATGAAGCGAGTTTGGTTGTTGGAGCGATCGGCATCGCTCATCCCGGCGTGGTAGGGAAGGGCGTCGATGCCATCTTGGCGCAGTTTGTCGGCCAGTTCATCGACTTGGCGACGACTGAGACAGTAGATAATCCCGGCACCGCCTTGGCGTACCAGTTGGTAGATTTGATTGTAGCTATCTCGTTTTTTGGGGCGTACTTCGTAGGCCAGGTTGGCGCGGTAGAAGCTGGCGATATGGACTTGGGGCTGTTTGAGGGAGAGTTGCTGGATGATATCCTGGCGGACGCGATCGGTGGCGGTAGCGGTGAGGGCCGTCACGGGAACATCGGGGTAATAGTGGCGTAGTCGCGAGAGTTGGCGATATTCGGGGCGGAAGTCATGGCCCCATTCGGAGACGCAGTGGGCCTCGTCGATGGCGAATCCTGAAAGGCCCGGTTGCGATCGCACCTGGTTGAGTAAGTCCAAGAAATGGTCGCTTAAGAGTCGTTCGGGGGCGACGTAGAGGAGTTTAATTTGCCCCTGACGCACGGCCCGGACGCGATCGCGAGCTTCGAGACCGTTTAGGGTACTATTGAGGAATGTTGCCCCGAGTCCATTGGCTTGCAGGCTATCGACTTGATCTTGCATCAAGGCAATTAGGGGAGAGACGACGACGGTAACTCCTGGACGTAATAGGGCCGGAAGTTGAAAGCATAGGGATTTTCCGCCTCCTGTGGGCATAATGACCAGTTGATCGCGGTTTTGCAGGGAGGCTTCCACGATCGCCTGTTGTCCGGGACGAAAGCGATCATAGCCAAAATACTGTTTGAGAGCGCTAGTGAGGGAGTCTGTTAGGGGGGCAGAAGCAGACACGAATCCTGTTTTGAGGGGATGAAGCATCCGTATTTTAGCAGAGATCTCAGCCGGTAGACCGGGGCCGGATCTAAGTTCGCTGCTGCGATCGCTCAGGCGACCCCCCTCTCTGGGGGAGAAGGGTTCGTTGGGTTTATCGAACCGTAAGGGTTTAACTTTTCAATCAGGCAGTTTTTGATTACAATAAAGCCACAATTAAGCGAGTGTCATTCCTTGCTATAACTCTAGCTTGTGTCGATTGAGTTCTCGATATTTATATCCTGATCAGGCAGCCAGTTCCTTTCAGTTTTAATCACTAATCTCTATGGATAATTTACCTCAATGGCTACCCGATACCCCCATCGTTCCCTTTACTGTCTTACTATTAGTCGTCCTGACCGTTCCACCATTATTTGAGCGCTTGAGACTGCCGGGGCTAGTGGGACTGATTGCCGCCGGTGTTGTTCTAGGCAATGATGGCTTAGGACTCCTAAATCCCGCTGATGATTATATGAAATTGTTTACAGACATTGGCAAAATTTACCTAATGTTTGTAGCTGGACTAGAAATTGATTTAGCGGAGTTTCAGCGCAAAAAAGACCGGTCGTTGGTCTTTGGTGTGGCGACCTTTGCAATTCCTTTAGTTGCTGGAACACTCATGGCAACGGCCTTTGGCTATGGCTTAAATGCTGCTGTTTTAATTGGGTCTTTGCTCGCTTCCCATACACTTCTCGGTTATCCCATTGTCAGTCGCCTCGGTGTGGCAGGCAATGAAGCGGTGACTGTCACTATTGGCGCAACCATTTTCACGGATATTGCCGCATTGTTGGTTTTAGCAATTTGTGTTTCAATTCATGGAGGTGATTTTTCGGCCACCAGTTTGGTGATTCAAATTACAGCACTTGCTCTCTATACAGGGGCTGTTTTGGTGGGACTGGATCGCGCTGGAAAACTTTATTTTAGACGAACTGGTGACGAAGAAAGTAACCAATTTTTGTTTATTCTTTTAGCCGTCTTCCTGGCAGCAGTTGGGGCGCAAGTTATCAATGTTGACCAAATTGTTGGTGCTTTCTTGGCTGGGTTGGCAGTTAACGATGTAGTCGGTCGTGGACCGGTTGAGAATAAGGTTGAATTTGTGGGAAGTACCCTATTTATTCCCTTCTTTTTTGTAGGGATGGGGTTACTGTTAGACCTCTCGGCGTTTATGGAGAGCTTTACCGAAAATTTGGGGTTTGTGATTGCGATTGTTTTAACTCTGGTGACGGCCAAGTTTTTAGCTTCGATGGCGATCAAGGTAATCTATCATTATAGCTGGAATAGTACAATGACCATGTGGTCGTTATCAATTCCGCAAGTTGCGGCAACCTTGGCGGCGGCGTTGGCTGGATTCAATGCCGGGTTAATTCCAGATTCTGTGTTTAACAGTGTCGTGGTTCTGATGTTGATCACCTCGGTGATTGGTCCTTTAGCGACCTCTCATTTTGCTCGCAAGTTACCCTTGTCTGGGGGAACTATAGGAGAAAGAGACGATGAAGAAAATACAGATTTAGCTCCATTGACCTTTTTCCCAAAAGAGAAACCGTTTAAGGTGGTTGTCCCCGTGTCTAACCCCATAACGGAACGCTATTTAATTGAAATGGCGGCAATTTTAGCCCGACAGCGTTCGGGTTCGATTGTACCATTGGCCATCGCCGAAGCCCATTTAAAAATGGATGAACCGGACTTAGATGTGGCAATTCGCCGCAGTGAACGGTTGTTACAACGAGCCATTGATGTCAGTAATGAGTTTAAGGTAGAAGCGATACCCCGGATTCGCATTGATAGTGATGTAGCTCATGGGATTAGTCGCACGGCGCGAGAGGAAAATGCCAGTACCATTGTCATGGGTTGGAATGAGACCATTGGCATTCGAGCGCGTTTATTTGGCAGTGTCGTCGATAGTGTGTTTTGGTCGTCTCATTGTCCGGTTGGGGTGATGCGGTTGTTAGATGATCCCCTGAACATTCATCAAATTTTGGTTCCGGTGAAAAGTTTAGCCCCCCAGGTGATGGAGGCGATGCGGTTTGCTCAGTTGTTTGCTGAGTCGAACCAGGCGGAGTTAACGTTGCTGCATATCTGCGATCGCCGCACCACCCCTGAGCAAATTCAGGAGTTTGAAACTTCGTTGATGACGATATTTCATGGGGGAGGATCTCAGGTTCCGGCCCAGATGAAAACCGTCGTATCTGATGATATCGCTCAAGCGATTTTAGAAGCGTCTCAAGAGGTGGATATGGTGGTTCTTTGTTCTCGGCGACGACGTACCGCTGGGGGATTGGCGGTGAGTGACGTGGCGACGAAGATTTTGGGACAAATTACTTGTTCGATGGTGTTGTTTGGAGAACCCCATTGGTAGCGATGTTGGACAAGCAAAGGTTACGGCGATCGCTGTTGCAGTCTCGTCGTCAGTTGTCTGAGGGGGAATGGCGCGATCGCAGCGATCGCCTCTGTGAACAAATCCGCCAATGTCCCCGGTTTCAGTCGGCCCAAACAGTTCTCAGCTATGTCAGTTTTCGCCAAGAACCGGATTTATTAGGATTAGTCACGGGAGAACGTCGCTGGGGGTTTCCTCGCTGTCAGGGAGAGTCGTTATTGTGGCATTCTTGGCAAGTCGGCGATCGTTGGTGTTCGGGAGCCTTTGGCATTCGCGAACCCGATCCCAACTCCCCCCAAATTTCTCCTGAGACGGTGGATTTGATGTTAGTTCCGGCACTGGCCTGCGATAAACGGGGATATCGCCTAGGATATGGCGGTGGGTTTTACGATCGCCTCCTCAGTCAACCCCAGTGGCGAGAGATTCCCACCCTGGGGATTGTTTTCGAGTTCGCCTATCTGGCTGAGTTACCCATTGAACCCTGGGATTGTCCCCTGACGGGAGTTTGCACTGAGGCGCGATGGGTGGAAACCAGCCCCTGACGGCAATGTTAAATTAGAACCATCGCCCCTCTCCCTTGGTCGCCATGACGGTCAGAAAAAACGTTACTTCCTTACCGGATCACACCCAACTCCCCTGTGAGGATGGAACCTCCGTGGAAAACTGGACAGAAATCCTAGCCTCCTCACCGGATCATACCCAACTCCCCTGCGAGGATGGAACGTTTGTGAAAAACGTTCAAGAACATCCGCAAAGCATTCTCCTGACGGATTCGATTCTCCCCATCCTCACCGCT
>LJZT01000058.1 GCA_001314905.1 Phormidium sp. OSCR | reverse complement strand
GGAGGGGATAACCCACCCCTGCCCCTCCCTGGAGGGGATAACCCACCCCTGCCCCTCCCTGGAGGGGATAACCCACCCCTGCCCCTCCCTGGAGGGGATTTTTTGGCACTACGACTAGGGTTTTAATTTGCTATCAATTTTTCTGGCTACTGGCAAACCTAAAGACCTAAAAATCTTGTCATTTTCGCCAATTTATGCTATATCGAAATTAGGCAAAAATATCCTCTGCCAAGGCGATCGCCATGACCAAAACCCGCGATTTTCTGAAAACCCATAAAGCCCTCCTCGGTGGCACTGCGATATTATCATTAGCGGCCTTGGGGTGCGGTCCGGCGGCTGGAATGTTGGCCGCAAAGTATGCCGTGGAGGCCGGTGTGTTTTCTGACTTTCTCGGTAATGTTCTGTCGGGGATGGCCACCAATAATGTCAGCGCATTGGTCGATAAATTACGCAATAATCCCGATATCCTGAAAAATCAAGACTTAGGGAGGGCAACGGGACTGGCGATCGCCCTGGGGATTCGCGCCGTTGCCGATGGGGAGGAGTTTCCTGAATGGCGGGATATCTTGCGCGGCTTGGCGGATAAAACCGTTGACTATTGGCTAAACACAGATTCCAGCAAACTGGCTGATAAAGGATTATCTCCCCTCGATGAGAGTCAGATTCGCTATGCTTTTTCTGCCAACGCTGGAGACTATGATAATCTGCGGGTATTAGACGAAACCCAGTGGCACATTGTGATCCGAGGCTTGATGCAGCAGCATCAGAAACACTTGCGGGCAGATGTGGCTGAGTATGAACCGGCGATACAGGCGATCGCCCGTCACCTGAACCAGAGATTTGCCATCAACTTGCGGGAAGTCCTGGCCGATGATGCGGTGGGGAAACAGGCATTTAAGAAGATGCTGTTGGACTTACAGCGGGAAACCGTGGGGATGTTGCGCCATATCTGCGATCGCCTCGACGATATGCCCAATAAACGGGAACTCACCGCCCAATTGCGGGAACTCGAAACCGGCTTACAGCAAGAGAACCGGCAACAGACGCGCCTCTTAAAACAAATTTTGGCACAGTTGCAGCAATCCCCCCTCTACCCCAAACCCGAATTACGAGATTCCCAGGGACATCGCATCGCCTCTCTCTACAATGTCCCCCATCTGCCGCCTAAATTCCTGCCACGCCCGGAAGAACTGGCCCAAATCAAGCAGAAACTCCTGGGAAACGCGAGTCAGAAACTGGTGATGACGGGGGTTTCCCAACGCCTGGGGGTGCAGGGAATGGGCGGTATCGGCAAAACCCTGTTAGCTACCGCCGTGGCGCGAGATGAGGAGGTACAGCGACAGTTTCCCGATGGGGTGATGTGGGTCACTCTGGGTGAAACCCCGGATATAGTGACGCGACAAACTGACCTGGCCAGTTACCTCCTGGGAAATCGTCCCTATTTTGAAGATATCCCCCAGGGGAAAGCGGAACTGCGACAATTGCTGGCCGATAAAGCCTGTTTGTTAATTTTAGATGATGTCTGGCAGATGCACCATGCCGCTGCATTTGATGTTTTAGGGGACAATTGTCAACTCTTGCTGACCACTCGGGATGCGGAATTGATTACCGGATTCGGGGCGCAGGGCCATGAAGTGGGGTTACTCACGGAAGGTCAAGCCTTAGGGTTGCTGGCGCAGTGGGCCGGGGAACATCTGGAAACCTTGCCCCCGGAAGCGGCTGAAGTGGCGCGGGAATGCGGATATTTGCCCTTAGCGGTGGCGATTTCTGGGGCGATGGTAGCGGGAAAAGGGGCGAATCGTTGGCAGAACGTTTTGCACAAATTGCAAACAGCGGATTTAGAGAAACTGTCCCAGCAGTTCCCGGATTATCCTTATCCCACGTTATTCAAAGCCATCCAAGTCAGCGTCGAGGCACTTCCCCCGGAGGAGACAGAGCGATATCTGGATTTTGCCATTTTTCCCGAAGATACCCCCATCCCGGAAGCGGTGTTCGTGGGATTTTGGGCCGGCGAGGGGTTAACGCAATATGATGTCCAGGATGTTGTAGATACCCTCGTGAAACGGTCTCTGGCCTTCCGCGACGCCCAGGGGCGCATTAGCCTCCATGACTTGCAGTTGGACTATGTGCGGAAACAGGCGGGGGAGATTGCGCCGAGACAGGAGCGGTTTTTGAACAGCTATCGCCAACGCTATCCCCAGGGCTATCACACGGTTGAGGATGATGGCTATTTTTTCCGGCATTTAATCAGCCATCACCTGCAACACCGCCCCGAGGACATCCGCCACCTGCTGTTGGACTTTCCCTGGTTGCAAGCGAAACTGGAGGCAACGGATGTTAAGGCGTTGCTGTTAGATTTTGAGTCAGTTGAGGGGGGAGAGATTGGAACCCGAGACTCTCTGAGATTGGTGAAAAGTGCGATTCGGATGTCGGCAACTATCTTAGGGAAAGATAAGACGCAACTCATCTCGCAACTGTGGGGGCGGTTGTTGTCATTTATATTCCCTGCTGCGGTGGAACGGTCAGAGTATCGCTTTTTCTGGGAAAACATTCCGCTGCTGGGGAAGTATTTACCGAACTATTCCCAGACGCCGGTAGAAAAACGCGGCCAACTCCTCCTGTCCCCCTTATTTAAGGGGAAGCAGAGAAAATCTGAGCGTTCTAGGGAAAGTACGGGAGAATTTGCCGCCGCAACAGTCCCGGAAATTGAGCAATTCCTCACTCAGGCAAAAAATTACGAGGCAAAACCCTGGTTTCGCCCTCTCAACCCCAGTTTCACCCCAGCAGGTGGGATGCTGTTGCTTACCCTCACTGGGCATAATTTATGGGTAGAAGCAGTGGCCATCACTCCGGACGGGAAACAAGCAGTTTCCGCATCCCAGGATACTACCCTGAAACTCTGGGATTTGGCCACGGGGTCGGAACTAGCCACCCTCACTGGGCATAGTTGGTCGATAAATGCAGTGGCCATCACCCCGGACGGGAAACAAGCGATTTCGGCATCAGGGGATACCACCCTGAAACTCTGGGATTTAGCTACCGCAGAGGAACTGACCACCCTCACTGGGCATAGTGACGAGGTAACAGCAGTAGCTATCACCCCAGACGGGAAACAAGTGGTTTCGGCATCAGGGGATACCACCCTAAAACTCTGGGATCTCACCACAGGGTCGGAACTAGCCACCCTCACCGGGCATAGTGACGAGGTAACAGCAGTAGCTATCACCCCAGACGGGAAACAAGTGGTTTCGGCATCAGGGGATACCACCCTAAAACTCTGGGATCTCGCCACAGGGTCGGAACTAGCCACCCTCACCGGGCATAGTTGGTCGATAAATGCAGTGGCCATCACCCCGGACGGGAAACAAGCGATTTCGGCATCAGGGGATACCACCCTAAAACTCTGGGATCTCACCACAGGGTCGGAACTAGCCACCCTCACCGGGCATAGTGACGAGGTAACAGCAGTGGCCATCACCCCAGACGGGAAACAAGCGGTTTCGGCATCCTGGGATAAGACCCTGAAACTCTGGGATCTCGCCACAGGGTCGGAACTAGCCACCCTCACCGGGCATGGTAGGGATGTAAATGCAGTAGCCATCACACCGGACGGGAAACAGGCGATTTCGGCATCTGAGGATAAGACCCTGAAACTCTGGGATTTAGCCACGGGGCCGGAACTAGTCACCCTCACTGGGCATAGTTGGTCAATAAATGCAGTAGCTATCACCCCGGACGGGAAACAAGCGGTTTCGGCATCTGAGGATAAGACCCTGAAACTTTGGGATTTTGGCCACGGGGTCAGAACTAGCCACCCTCACTGGGCATCGTAACAGGGTAAATGCAGTGGCCATCACCCTGGACGGGAAACAAGCGGTTTCGGCATCAGGGGATAAGACCCTGAAACTCTGGGATTTGGCCACGGGAGGGGAATGGGCCAAACTCGTCGGGCATAGTGACGAGGTAACAGCAGTAGCCATCACCCCGGACGGAAAACAAGCGGTTTCGGCATCCTGGGATACCACCCTGAAACTCTGGGATTTGGCGACGAGGTCGGAACTAGCCACCCTCACTGGGCATCGTAAGTCGGTATATGCAGTGGCCATCACCCTGGATGGGAAACAAGCAGTTTCGGCATCTGAGGATAAGACCCTGAAACTCTGGGATTTGGCGACGAGGTCGGAACTAGCCACCCTCACTGGGCATCGTAAGTCGGTATATGCAGTGGCCATCACCCCGGATGGGAAACAAGCAGTTTCGGCATCGGGGGATAAGACCCTGAAACTCTGGGATTTGGCCACGGGAGACGTCGTTGCCAGTTTTGGGGGTGATGGTGTGTTGCTCGATTGTGCTATTTCACCGGATGGGGTAACAGTGGTGGCAGGTGGGAGGTTGGGGCGGGTGCATTGTTTACGATTGGAGGGGTTGGAGACAGGGGAAGAGTGAGAAATTGGGTTTCCGTGATTCCTCTCTCCCTCTCCCTCCTCTCCCGCCCAAAAAACCCCTCTCCTGAGTTCAGAAGAGGGGCAATAGAAAACGATGAAATTAGACCTTACGCCGTAACCGTCGCCTCTTGGAAATTG
The DNA here is from genome assembly GCA_001314905.1 of Phormidium sp. OSCR. Lineage (GTDB taxonomy): Bacteria > Cyanobacteriota > Cyanobacteriia > Cyanobacteriales > Geitlerinemataceae > Sodalinema. Next base: position 22,913 of record LJZT01000058.1, on the reverse strand, counting down.
GGGATGGAGTTGCGAAGCCGATCGCCATACAACGCCAACGCATTACCCCCGAGAAGGGCCGCTAAGTGGTCGCGATCATAGTCCGTCACCGTCGCCGCATCACGGACGCAGTTGGGGAGAACACCATCCCAGTGACCATAGTCCCCAGAGAAACACGCCACTCGCTTACCGACTTCACCCATCGATTGAGGCAGATACGCCGGGCCGGGGTCATCAGACTCGAAGGTGACAAAGATTTGTCCCCGTTCAAAATACTCCAGCGGGTCCCGATGACGTAAATCGTAATGTTCGTAGAGACTCGCGTCGTCGATGTTGCGGGGATCTTTCTCTTTCGTCCACAACATATCAAACAGGTTTTTCACCTGGCTGAAGATGTTGACGCTGTTGCCCCGTTCCTTAATCATCAGTTGGGTGACTTCTTGCAGGGAGGGTTGGTAGGGGTTTTTGGGGTCGAAGTCACGAATCCGTTTTTCCCAATGTTCGTGGAAGGAGTGGGAGAGGTCAGGAAGCCAACCGCAACCGCCTTCGACGAAGCCAATCCGCAGGGTGGGGAATTTCTCAAAGGCGCCGTCAAACACCATCCGCGCCATGGCCATTTGTTGCTGGTTGCGCTGGACGAAGATGTGGTTGAGGACGAAGGTTTCCATGTGATCGGCAATACCGCCCACCATGTCAGAACCGGGTCCACCATGTAAGCCGATCGCAATGTCGAGGTCAACGGCGGCTTCAAAGAGGGGATGGAAGTCCGGGTGGCTGATATGTTTGCAGGTGCGGACTTCGGGGAAGGCGTCAGGGGCCGCCGGGTGGGGGATGGGGATGTTGGGAGAAGTGGCCACGCCCACCATACCCAGTTCGTTGATGCAGCGGTAGGTTTCTTTGACGGCTTCGTCAATGTCTTGCAGGGGAACTACGCCGATGGGTTTGAGGCGATCGCCCCATTTGCGGCAGTCCTCGGCCATGTAGTCGTTGTAGGCTTTGCACAAGGCCACAGCTAGGTCTTTGTCGAAGATGCTGGAGAAGGTGAGGTTAAAGGTTCCGTAAATAACGTGAATGTCAACCCCTTCTTGGTCCATGTCTTCGATGCGGCGGCTGTTAAACAAGGCGCCGAGGGTGGTTTCGGGGTGCAGGGTGCGGAAGCCACCTTTGCCGAAGCCTTCGGGTTTGGGGAAAATCCGGGGTAAGTCGGTTTTGCCGGTGACGGGGTTGAAGTCCATCACTCGGGCGCGTTGATCGCCGAGGCGATCGACAATCATACCAATGCGGTTACGATAGGCGGGATCGACATAGTCCCGAAAAATCATCGGATTCTCGACTTTGTGAGCGTCGGCATCGATGACTAAAAGTCCGTCGTACATAATGTTTTTCTGTTCAGTGACAATGAAATGAATGAAAATGAATGCTAGGATTTCGGCAAAATCTTTAAGATATGAGTCGGTTTTGCCAAAAGCCTATCTGAAGATAGCGGATTTTTGGGCAGATAACAAGGTTGCCCCTGTTCGCTGATTTTTGAGCAGCTAAACGTGATATTCGGAGTCGTGTTTGTGCCATCTTTTTGATTGGCACATAACCACGTCCTGGTTCTTCTTAAACGGGATTGCGATCGCCTTTAACAAGTAACTGACGAAAGCCAAACCAACGCTCAAATGACCAGGCAAAGGATGCCAAAATCGTAATTCCAGGATACTTGAAAAAGGCAGGATGATTTTTCTCAAATACGGCATGACCGCCCCAAGCAAAAATCTGACTAATCACCAAAAAGATAATGCTAACTTTGGGGTTAAACCATAACAAACCAATGGCAGAAAGGGCTAAAAAGTTGGTGATGTGGTGCAACACCTGATTGATCGGGTGTTGATGACTCGCTTCAAAATGGACTTTGGCTTCTTGTAAAACACTCATCAGAGATAACTCCTTAAACAGATTCAACGTTCGATTACCACCATTGCAATTCTAAGTAGCCCCGTTGCGGAACTTGGGGGTCTTCATCGGCGAGCCAATCGACCTTTTTATAGGTTCCAAAGACGTAATCCCACCAATCCACGGCTAAGCCGAAGTTATGATGCCACATCTGATATTTATGATGGACATAGTGAACCGGCATCTGCATCCAGAAACATTTTCTGGGGTTCTCATGTTGTAACTGGTGCGCGTAGGCGGAAAAGAGGGCAAAGGCTAAGGCCCCAATCAGCCAACCTAGGCCCACATTTAGGGAAATGGCGAAGGGTAACAGCATAGCGATCGCCGCCCCTTTCACATAATCGCGAAACTCCCAAACAACGCCTTGTCCTTCGTTGCGGCGATGATGATCTCGGTGACGTTCCCCGAAACGAGGGGAATGGTGCATCAGCCGGTGAATCCAATACTCAACAAAGCTCGAAAAGATAAATGCTAATATCCCAACGGCGATCGCAGTCCACATACACAACTCCTTTTATTTGTCAAGTTATTTGTCAAGTTTAATGTCGATTTTTATCGGACGGGGGACCAAATCCCGTTGAATCGCTTAATCGACAATCAGTGAACAACCTTAATCTTGAACGGACAGCCGTAACCTGTCAATGTGCCAGGTGGCGAATTGTCCACCCTTGTCTAAGGACCTCCTGGATTGTCCCCTCTAACCCCCGATATTACCAAGGATTTCCGATATTGGTGAAGGCTGACCAATAGTAGGGATGAGAGACATCGAAACGCTCGACATTCTCAGGTAGGGGAGACCCCACTAAGGTTCCTGCCGGTAAATTATCGCTCATGGCTGGGGGCGTAAATTCCAAATCCCCTCGCAGTGCCGCTAATTGACTACGACGCAGAGCAACAGATGGATTGGGGGCGGTTTTCAGTTGCTCGTAAAACTCTGTCATCAGCAACAGGGTTCCCACATCACTGACGGCCCAAAGACTGGCTAAGACCGTGGGAATCCCCGACTGGACGGCCAATCCCGCAAACCCTAATTCCGCCTGGCGATCGCCCCGAGCCGTCGAACAGGCACTCAAGACTAATAACTCCACCGGGGGACTCGTCCAGTCCAACTCTCGCAGATGAGTTAGAGACACCCGTTGATCCCAGAACTTGAGATAGGAGTTGTCGGCATCTCCCGGCTGAAACTGAGCATGAGTCGCTAGGTGAACAATACTGTAGTTTCCTTGCTGACGCTGTTGTTGCAAGTTGGCGACGGTAAATCCTTCATTGAGGAAACTGTTGCCCTGCCAGAGTCGTGGCACAATCGAGGCCAGTTCCAGGGGAACGGCGGGTAAGGGGGCTGCATCGGAAAACTCGGAAGCCCCCATGGCCAAGACTTGGGCCTGTTGCAGCGATCGCGGTTCACTGTCCATGAGTAGATAGCCGGGAATCCGCCCCAAACTATAGCGTTCAATTAAAAAGCCCTCACCGTCATGGAGGGCAGCCATCGGTAAGGTGCGTAAACCTTCCCCTAAGCAGAAGATAATCTGTTCAATCCCCTCGGCCTCGAGTTGTGCCTCTAACGGGCCAACCAGCCAATCGTAGAGTTGTTGGGCGATCGTCCGATAGGCGGTGCTGCGACGTCGTCTGGGGTTGATGAGTTCATCTTCAAACTCGCGGACTTGGGCGAGTAGTTCCTGCTGTGTCACGGGAACCCGAACTTGAACCGCCACGCCGCTTGAGGTGGCTAAAATCAGTTCTAATTCGTTGTCATGGGGAATGGCATAGAGAATGGCTGAGGTTTGACGGTTGGCCAGGGATTGTTGGGCCAAGGTCTCGATCATCTCCTCAAACACCGGCGGGCGATCGCTCAGAGAGCGGCCAAAATACTCGGAGTAGTCCTCTTCCCAGCTATTTTCCAGGGTTTGCCAACGCTCAATCAAGGCCTGGGTATCATTGGCGTGACTCTTGGGGGCCAACAGGGTTAAACTCAGCAGCGTCATGCAGGTCAGCGTCGAGCGTTGCAGGATTTTAAAGGTCATGATCTCTTGATGGGTTTTTAAATCCTCCTCATCCTAGCGAGTTCGATTTTAGAGTTTCGATTGCAGAGTCAGGTGTCACCGTCAGGCCCGAGAACATAGGGCAGGGTTTGAGCTAAAGTCCAGGCATCGACCCCCAGGGAACTGCGTTGCTTTTGAGCCATCTGCGCCCCTTGTGCGTGCCACCAGACTGCTGCGGCGACCAGGGATGGGAGGGGAGACTCTTGACGCGCTCCCGTGGCGATTAGCCCCCCTATTAGCCCGGTTAAGACATCTCCTGAGCCACCTCGGGCTAGGGCGGGGGTACTGTGGGGGTTAATCTGAACTTGACCCTCGGGGGTGGCGATCGCCACTCGCGCCCCTTTGAGAACGATGATGGCCCCGGACTGGCTGGCGGCCTGTTGGGCGGCGTCAGGGGGAAAGGGCTGAGATAGGTTGGGAAAGAGGCGGCGAAATTCTCCGGGATGAGGGGTGAGGATGAGGGGTTGGTTGCGCCAAAATCCCCTCTCTGGCTGTCCCTGTTGCCAGTCTGAGGCGGCGGCTAGGAGATTGAGACCATCGGCATCGAGAATCAGGGGGGCGCTCTGTTGCAGACTCTGCTGGAGTAGGGAGGGGGTCTCTTGGCTTAGGCCTGGACCGAGGGCGATCGCATCATAGCGGTTAAAGTCTAGGTCTGGGGGAAGCGCGGCGATCGCCCCCTGAGAGGTTTCGCGACAGCCGAGGACTAAGGCTTCGGGGAGTTGGGCATTGAGGAGGGGTTTGAGAGACTCAGGAACCGCGAGAGTCATCATACCGACACCACTGGCTCGCGCCCCCAAGGCCGCTAAGATGGCAGCACCGGCATATTGACTCGACCCGGCGATGAGTAACAGATGGCCCTGTTGATATTTATGGGTGGCTTGGGCGCGAGGTAGGGGAAGCGCTTGTTTGGCCCAGTCTGAGGTGATGCGTTGCCAGGCTGGGGATGAACCTAACACGGCTTCGATGTCAGCTTGGGGAATATCGAAATCGATGCGTTGCACTTGGCCGACATACTCCAGGGCGCGATCGCACAGGAGGCCCCGTTTCCAAAGTCCTAAACAGAGGGTAATCTCAGCCCGCAGGGCAACCCCTAACACTTCCCCGGTATCGGTGTGCAGGCCCGAGGGAATATCAATGCTGATACAGGGCTGCGGCTGTTGGTTAAGCCAGGTTATTAGTTGGGCCAGATCTCCTTCTAGGGGGCGAGTTTGCCCAAAGCCAAATAGGCCATCGAGGATAAGATCGCACGGTTTGAGATCCTCGTAGCTATCGAGGATGGGGATACCGAGGGATTGGGCATAGTTAAGATGCGCTTGGGTGAGGGATTTGGCTTTGTCTAGGGGGCGATAGAGGCAGATGGGATAGCCCTGTAACCACAGTTCTCGCGCGACAACCAGGGCATCGCCGCCATTATGACCGGGACCAACGAGTACGCCAATCTGAGGGCGATTGGGGAGAGACTTGTCAGTCTGTTGCAGCCATTGATGCAACCATTGAGCAATACGGCCGGCTACTTTCTCCATGAGGGCGGCCACGGGAAATCCGGCGTCAAAGAGGCGGGTTTCGATCGCGGCCATTTCGGCGGCACTGACGAGGATGCGATCGTCGTTAAACTCGATAGACATAAGGGCAATCTTCTAACTCCGAGGGTCAGGATCAGTTTACGGCTGATCGATAGGCCTGAAACAGTTGCCCGTTGGCTGAGGTGAGGGGCATCGACTGAATATATTTATCAAGGACTTGCCGAATGTCTTGCCGCTGGGCGGGTTTTTTGAGAAATTCTGAGGCCCCAGAAAGGTTGGCGCGAACGCGATCGACGGTTCCATCACTGTTAGTGAGGATGACAATGGGGGTGGCCTGAAACACGGAGGTTTTGCGTAGGAAGCTACAGAAATCGCAGCCGTGAATTAAGGGCATATTTAGATCCAAAAAAATTAATTCAGGTTGCTGTTTTAATAATAGGGGTAAGTCTTGTAAGGGGTTTTGAATAAACATCAGTTCAAACCCTTGTGGCTCGATAATTTGGCGCAGATAAGCCCCAGCGGTGGCACTATCGTCAATATAGGCAATGGTACGACGGGGAGGTGCGACAGCAGCGGCTACCATCTGCATTTGTTCGAGGGGTGAGGGTAAATCGCCGATCTCCCGCAGTTGTAGGGTTCCTTGATTGATGAAATGATGCAAGGTGCGGGTGAGATCGGCCAGCGATCGCCGTTGCCGTTGAGCAATGTCCCAGAGGGTATATTGACCGTTAAAAAAAGTCCGGGCTGAACGGGTGGTTAGAGAGGAGTTGGAATCACCGGTTTTGCCAGTCCAGAGGGCTGCGTGATCGGGACTGATGTAGGTTAGGCCCAAGGCTTGCCATTGTTGCCACAGGGCCAGGACTGACTCGAACAGACGCCGAAATTCTTTGGGGGATAAGGCCAGTCGCGATTCACGTGGGCCTTGCTGATGAGAGGGGGTCCAGTGATAGCTGATTTCCGTCGGGCGCAAACTGGTAAAGAGGACTTCAGCGGCGATCGCGGCTAAAATGGCTTTGCCGGTGGTCAGTTCCAGGGAATCACTGGCCACGGCGCGATGGAGAAGTTGATATTCCCACAATCCCTTGGGGATGCCGCCCTGGATGTCGATACGCCAATGGGGACAGTGACGGTTTAAGGCCCGTTGCCAACGACGAACTCGATGAGTGCCGCCTGAGGCAAAGAGAAAGCGGCCGTCGAGAAAGTAGTAATGCCACTGTTCTCCTTGAAGCGTTAGGCTAAGTTTTCCAGTCTTGGTGCCGGTATGGATATTTGAAAACGCCCTAAGGAGGGTATTCACGCCGGGTAGATCGCAAACCATGATGGCAAGGGTGAAATAATGTCTGGCTTTATTGTAGTGCCGTAGAATCACCAATTCCTATCCGTAAATTCCCCTAGATTATGGGGACGAGATCGGTGATTTTGCGGGGGCAAGATTTTAAGAAAAATCGCCGCGAATGGCGGCTGTTGACGGCGAGGTCTGGCCGTTCCCGACGGTTGAGGGTTGGGAATTGTTCCGGATTTTGTGGGGAGTTTGGGTTAGGGTATTCTCCGGGCGATCGCGGTCGAACTTGGGCTATGCTGGGTTGACTGTTGTTTGAGTCAAGGTGGACGTTGGTTGTCCCTCGGGTGCAGGCTCAACTCCGCGATGGTTCAGTGAATCGTCTAGTTTAATCATCGTTTAACCCTCATGATTGGTTCTCAACGAATGGTTCGTCATCTGTTAATGGGGGCGATCGCCTGTAGTCTTGTGGTGATTCTCTCAAGTTTGTCTCACCCGAGTCTGGCTCAGTCCCCGTCTCATGTGTCCCCGTCTCATGTGTCTGAGTCTCATGTGTCTGAGTCTTCCATCGCCACCTGGATGGACTTGGGGCGCGATCGCTATGAGGCGGGACAAATTGAGGGGGCCATCACGGCCTGGGAAGAAGCTGTCCAACTCTCGCAACAGCAGCAAGTCCCGGTCCAGCAAGCTCTGGCTTATACCTATTTGGCAACAGCGGCGGGGGATCTCGGCCAATGGCAGATTGCTCAATCGCGCTTGAATCAGGCCCTCGACCGCCTAGAGGATGCGGCGGACAGTCCTTGGGCCGCTCATGTCTATGGCCGTATTTTTAATGGCCTGGGAACGCTTCATTATCACCAGGGACAAGGGGAAGCGGCCATTGAGGCTTGGCAACAGGCTGAAGATTGGTATGCTCAAGCCGACGATGATTTAGGGGTTTTGGCCACTCAAGTCTCTCGCGCCCAAGGCTTACAATTGTTGGGCCATCATCGGCGATCGCGACGGCAACTCGATCAGGCCTTGGAGCAGCTGCAAACCCTCCCCAATTCCGAGATTAAGGTCATTGGCCTGCTGAACTTAGGCAATAGCTTACTGGCCCTGGGAAACAGCAACGAGGCTGAGCGCGTGCTTGGTGAGAGTCTAACCACCGCTGAGTCTTTAGCCGAGGACTTCGATCGCAGCCCAATTTTCACGGCCTTAGGGAATCTGGCCCGACGCCAGGGAGAGGTTGAGCCGGCCCTGGCCTATTATGAGCAAGCTGCCAGATCACAGACGCCTTTAACTCGGATTGAGGCCCAAATCAATCGCTCTCATCTACTCCTCGAAACCGTGACCCCTGAGGCGATCGCTCAATTTCAGGACCAATTCCCCTCCCTACAAGCGGACTTGCAAAATTTACCGAGTAGTCGCCGCAGTATCTATGCCCGCATTCATCTGGCCCAGGCTTGGTTAAATCCCCTCATCAGCGCCGCCTCAGAGGCTGAAATTGCCCCGTTACTCCCCTATCGGTATCCCATCGCCCAATTGCTGGCTGAGTCCGTAGAACAGGCAAAAACTCTGGGCGATCGCCGGGCGCAAGCCTATGCTGTGGGACAATTGGCACAACTGTATGAGCAAAATCAGCAATGGTCCGAGAGCCAATCCCTGACCAAAACGGCGTTGGCGTTGAGTGAAGGCCTCGAGGCCTCGGATTTGCAAGCACGTTGGCAATGGCAGCTTGGACGAATTTTACGAGCGCGTGATGATCGCACCAGGGCGATCGACGCTTACAACGCTGCGATCGCGAATGTGCAACAGTTACGTCAGGATCTCGTTAGTATTGACCCCGAAGCTCAGTTTTCCTTCCGGGAGCAGGTTGAACCCATCTATCGCCAATTAGTGGATTTACTGCTGACCCCAGATAGCCCCCAAGCTGAGATTCCTCAAGCCAATCTACGACAGGCTCGGGAAGTTGTTGAGGCGCTGCAATTGGCGGAACTCGATGACTTTTTCCGGGAAGCCTGTTTGGATACCCAGCCGGTGGCCATTGATGAGATTGATGCCGATGCGGCTACCCTCTACCCCATCATTTTGCCCCAACGACTGGCGGTTATTCTCTCGATTCCGGGCCAGCCCCTGAGTTATGCCGAAACGCCTCTTACTCAGGATCAGGTGAATCAAAGCCTTGATGAGTTGGCGCAACTGTTAAACCCGATTTTCCCCGAATCGCGCCGTTTGGCGGTGTCCCAACGGCTCTATGATTGGCTGATTCGCCCCTTAGAGCCGCAACTGCGTCAACAGCAACCTGAAACCCTCGTCTTTGTTCTCGATGGCAAGTTGCGTAATTTACCGATGGCGGTGTTGCATGATGGGGAGAGTTATTTGGTTGAACGCTATGGCTTAGCTGTTGCGCCAAGTTTACGGCTGTTATCTCAGGGCCAGCAGGGTTCAATCACTGAGAAAACGGTTCTGATGGGCGGCTTGTCGGCCTCTCGTCAGGGGTTTGCTCCCTTACCGGGGGTTGAGCGGGAAGTTGAACAAATTTCGGCGCAGTTATCGGCGGATGTGCTGATTAATGAAGCGTTTACGACGTCGGATTTGCAAGAGAGTTTTAATCGGGGTCGGTTCTCAGTGTTACATTTGGCGACCCACGGCCAGTTTAGTTCGGATCTCGATGAGACCTTTTTGGTAACCTGGGATGGACGGTTGGATGTGAATCAACTAACAGGGTTGTTACAAGCCCGAGATCCGAATCTGGCCGGTGGGATTGAGTTGTTGGTGCTGAGTGCCTGCCAAACGGCGGCTGGAGATAATCGGGCCGCGTTAGGGTTGGCGGGGTTTGCGGTGCGCTCAGGGGCGCAAAGTACGTTGGCAACGCTGTGGTCTGTGGGGGATTTGTCAACGGCGCAGTTGATGAAAACCTTTTATCAGATTCTACAGGAGCAACCGCAACTGACGAAGGCTGAGGCGCTTCGTGAGGCTCAGTTAACGTTGTTGCGATCGCCTGAGTATTCTCATCCATTTTATTGGTCGCCTTTTATTTTGGTGGGTAATTGGTTGTAGGATTTGTTGGGTGGGCAGTTTGTTATACAACCGGTGATTATTGTTGTTTAATCATCGGTTAGCATCAGTCTTTCCTCTTGGCTTCCTCGTGCCATGGCTCCAGCCATGACACGGACTTTGGGCGGCTCTGCCGCCTGCACTCGGGAGCACAGGAGCGGCATCAAACAGACGTTAAACACAACAAATAATAAAATTATGGTTTATTCTGGCGAACAATTAAATAGCAATCAAGAACAGGAATGGTGGGTTGAGCAATGGCTAGATTTATTGCAAAAATACCGCTTCAAAAAGCGCCTCGAACGAGGGCGAAATTACGCAAGACAGGGAAATGTTTTAGCCATTCGCTTTGAAGATAAAAAGGTTCTAGCGACCGTTCAAGGCAGTGAAGATAAGCCCTATGAATTGTCGATTTGGCTCGATGCTTTTAGCGAGGAAGATTGGCAATATGTTGTGGATACGTTATCAGAGCAGGCACTTCATTCGGCAAAATTATTAGCCGGAGAAATGCCCACCAACATTGAAGATGTATTTGCCGCGAACGGTTTACGATTATTTCCTTTTAGTTTACAGGAGGTGCGATCGCGCTGTTCTTGTCCCGATAAAGCCAATCCCTGTAAACATATTATTGCCGTTTATCATCTTCTCGGCGATCGCTTCGGAGAAGATCCCTTTCTTCTGTTTCAGTTACGAGGCCGCAGTAAAGAGGAGATTATCGCGGCGCTGCGGGAAAAACGGGCTGATCTCTCCGACGCTGGTGCCAATCAGCCGTCTCAGGAAGGTCCGCCGGCGGTTGAGTCCTCCCCTCCCCTGAGACTTGAACAATTTTGGACCTATGATGAACCTCTCGACCCTTCGTTAGTGGTAATTACGCCACCCTCAATTCAGGAAACGGTCTTAGATGTTCTCGGTCCGATTCCGGTTCTCTCTCAAACGGGGAACGCCTCCTTGGCACAAACAGCAGCCCTCGAACAGCTCCGAAGCTATTTTCAACAGGTCTATCAAAACGTCAGCCAGGCCGCAGTTATGCAGGCGATGGCGACGAATGACAGCGACTCAGATCCGGGTAGATAGAAACGCGAAACCTTGATCCTTTACCAAGGATTACCAACTAGACTAAAGGCTGACCAAAAGTAGGGATGGCTAAAATCTCGGTCGGGGATTTGTTCGGCCAGTTCCCGAGGGAGAGGAAAGGTTAACTCCGAGGTCACGAGTTGACCGTTTTCAACCCGGACATCGCCGTTTAATAGGGCAATTTGAGCCTGACGAATGGCTTCAGAGCGAGTGGGGGCCTGACGCAGTTGGGTATAAAACTCGGTCATGAGACCCAGGGTTCCATCGTCACTGACATACCATAAGCTGCCTAGGGCGCTCTTGGCTCCTGAGGCGACGGCTAGTCCGGCAAATCCTAGTTCTGCCTCAGTGCTGCCGACAGCGGTGCGACAGGCGCTTAAGACTAGGAGTTCAACGGGGGGACGGTTGAGGTTGAGGCGGCGAATTTCGTTGAGGTTGAGCCGTTCATCCCAGAGTTGGATATAGGAGTTACTGGCATCTCCATCGATAAACTCGCCGTGGGTGGCCAGGTGAATAATGCCGAAGGGGGTTTGTTCTCGTTGGCGGCGCAGGTTGTCTACGGTAAAGTTTTCGTTGAGAAAGCTCACTCCGGGCCAGAGTTGTTGGCTGATGGTGTTGAGTTCTGTGGATACGGCGGGAAGGGGGCTGAGGTTGTCGTTAAAGGGAAAGATGGAGGCCCCCATGGCTAAGATTTGGGTGTTTCGGATGTTACCACGCCGGGTATCGGTGAGGCTCAAACTGGGAATTAAGCCGATGTTGTACTCCTCGATGAGAAACTGTTCGCCGTCATGTAACGCAGCGAGGGGTAGGGTACGCAATCCTTCGTCGGAGATAAAGGTGAGATTGGTGACCTCTCGCGCTTCGAAGGTGGTTTGCAGGGGACGAATCAGGATGTCGTAGAGTTGTTGTGAGGCTTGTAGGTAGCGATCGCTGCGGCGGAGTCGAGGGTTGGTGAGGTTCGATCGCAACTCGAAGGCGGCTTCCATGACTTGCGATCGCGTCACGTCATTGAGGGTGACTCGAACTGGCTCTCCCTCAGCGGTGACAACGAGCAGTTCTAGGCCATCATTGAGGGGGTCGTCTTCGATTTGCAACAGTCCTGATCCGATCTGTTTGAGATGCTTTTGGCTGCGATCGAGTTGGACGCTGGGGAGAAATTGTAGGTAAATCAGGGCCGGTTTCTGCCCGGTTTCGGCTTTAATGTCTGTTAAAAGGGCGCGACTGTCATCTAAACTGACGGCGACGGTTGGCTCTAGGTCGAGATAGTTGCTGAAGTCGTTGGTGTAGCGAATTTCAGAGTTAAGACGGGTTTCGAGTCTTGGAACTTGGGTGATCTCTTGGCCGGGAATCCGTTGTAAGCGTTCGATGTCGTCGCTGGCCTCAGTCTCTTGCGGCTGGGGTGGCGGCTCTGGGGGCGCTTCGGGGGAGATGAGGGTAATGGTGCCTTGGCTGAAGGTTCCGGGAATGGAGGTGGCGGGGGCATCGAGGCGATCGCTCTCGCTGCTGAGACTGCCGGAAGTGCCACTAAGGCTGGGGTTGCCTACGGTAAAGGGAACGCCAAATTCCGTGAGTTCGACGCGAATGGTCCCCCCCTCTGAGGTGGCTAGGGAGAGGTCTTCATCAACCACTAGGCCCGAGGACACGGTTCCGGGAACTCGTAGCCGGGATTGGCGTAGGTTGAGGTCGCCGCCGGAGCTGGTCCCTCGGCCATCGACGGAGCGGATTTCGGCGTCTCCCCCAGCCACGGTGGTGATGTTGCCTCCTGTGCCGCCTAAGCCTTCGCTATCGAGGGACCCGGTGCGGATATCCTCGGCGGCGTTGAGGCTGATATCCCCCCCGGAGACACTGGTGGCGCTGATGTTGCCGGTTTGAATTGAGCCGGTGGCGCTGTTGAGGGCGATCGCGCCGCCTCCGGAAAAGAGGGATTCTGTGGTGACAGAACCTTCACTCTGCAAGCGGATGGCGCCACCGCCCTCACCGCTGGAACTGTTGATGTTGCCGGTGCTTAGGGTTCCGCCGGCTTCGATGACAACCTCTTGACGATTGTCGCCCGCCGCCGGTTGTAGGTTGATGTTGCCGATGTTGACGTTGCCTGATTGGATGCGGGGAACGTCGCCGGAGGTGTCGAGGGTGCGATCGCCGCCGTCGCTATCTTGGCCAGTCAGGAGTTCGGGTAAGTCGGTGATACGCTCTGGGGTGTCTGAGAGGTCGAGGCTGAGGACAAATCCGGGTTGGCTGATACGGAGGGTCGCTTCTCCGGGAATGGCCTGAATTAGCACTTGTCCGGCGCTGAGATCGCCGCTGGCGTTGACTTCTCCCCCGAGTAGGGCCAGGGTATCGGGGACTTGTAAGGGGGCGAGGCTGGTGATGGCCCCGCCTCCGTTGAATTGAAAGCCGGTGGGAGTGCCGGTGAGGCTCTGATAGTCGGGGGTATCGAGGAGGTTAAAGATGCCGTTGTTGAAGGTCACGGCGGTGGCGGAGGTGGCGAAGAAGGAGGCGGGCAGATTTAGCTGGGCGTTGGCCCCGAAGAGAATTCCGGCGGGGTTGAGGAGATAGAGGTTGGCGCTACTTCCGGTCAGTTGTAGGAGTCCGTTGATTTGGGAGGTTTCACCGCTAATGCGTCCGAGAACGTTTTGGATTTCGGGGGAGGTGAGAAAGTTGGCGGTTTCTCCACTGTTGAGGTCGAAGCGATCGAAGCTGTGGAAGAGGTTTTGTCCGTCTCCCGAGAGACGACCGCCATCGATGTCGAGGCGATCGCCGTCGGGGATAATTTGGGTTCCGGTTCCGTCGTCGGCGGGAATTAGGGTTTGGGCCTGGCTAGGATTTGGGTTGAGGCCAATCCCAGTTAGGCTGGTTGTTAGAATGAGCGGGAGCCAGATTGGGGCTGAGTTGGAAGAAAAACGAGTCGCCACGGGTCAATTCACCTCGATCAAGAAGGGACAGTTAACGGGTCACAGGTGTTAGGGGGGACTTAGACAGGATAGGAGACGGACAACGAGGATGGTTTCGACCCGGATTATAGCCCAAGGCTTGAGGGGGGGCGATCGCTTTAGGGTGACCGGTTTCGTGTTCCCCCCTGTTTAGTAGCTGGATTGGGATTGGGCTTCCTGGCGATCGATCCAATTGACGGTTCGTAACCACTGCCAAATTCCGGTTCGCCGCCGAATTTGCACGCCCTGGCTATGTTCTGAGACCACGGTTTCTAGTTCTTGATCTGAAAAATTGTAGCCAAGGCTTTCGCTAATTTTAAAGAAGTCTTGGGGGGTTTTGGCGTCATGAAATGCAGCTCGCAGCTCGGGATGGTGCAGTGCATCTTTTAAAAATTGTTCGGCATTTTCAATAGACATGATATGTGAGTCAACCTCTGATATTTTGGGATTTTTACGAATTGTCGAGACACCCTGATGAGAATGACTGGATGAGAATGACTGGATGAGAATCGTTGATTTATCCTTGCCATTCCCGTGGGGAGGACGAAGCATCGTAGCCCCCGGTACGCATGAGCCGTTCAAGTTCCCCTGGATCGGGGGAAATTTGGTGGGCATCTTCAATGGTAATACGTCCGTCGAGAATTTCACGGTAGAGGGCTTGGTTGAGAACTTGCATTCCTTCGATTTGATCGGTTTTCATCAGGTGGAAGGCTTCGTCTTCTTCTCCCCGGATCAGGTAATCTTTCATGGCGGGGGTGTTGATGAGAATGTCATGGACGGCGACTCGTTGGCGATCGGTGGTTGGTAGGAGTTGTTGGGCGATGACGGCGACGAGGGATTCGGCCAGTTGCAGGCGCACGATGGCTTGTTCGTCGGGGGGGTAGAGGTTGACGAGGCGGTTGACGGAGTCGATGGCGTTGCGGGTATGCAGGGTTCCCATCACCAGGTGTCCGGTTTGGGCGGCTTGCAGGGCGGTGTTGATGGTGATGCGATCGCGCATTTCCCCAATCAAAATGACGTCGGGATCTTCTCGTAATACGGCTCGCAAGGCTTGGTGAAATTCGTGGGTATGTAGGCCCACTTCGCGCTGGCTAATCAGGCTTTTTTGTGAGCTGTGGACAAATTCGATGGGATCTTCGATGGTGACGATATGCTTGGCAAAGTTTTGATTGAGATGTTGGATGGCGGCGGCCATGGTGGTGGATTTACCTGAACCGGTTGGTCCGGTAATTAGGACCAGTCCTTGGGGGGCTTGGACGATTTTTTTGATGACTTGAGGAAGTCGTAAACTGTCGATGCTGGGAATTTCTAAGCTAATGAGTCGCAGCACCATTGCTCCTCCCGAGAGGGTGTCAAAACAGTTGACTCGACAGCGCACGAGATTGGGGTAAAAGATGGCGGTGTCGAGTTCTTTGTCTTCGCGAAATTGTTTCCGTTGGGGGCCTGGGACGATTTCTCGCAGATATTGATTAAAAATCTCGGCGGTGGTGAGCATTTCTTGGCTGAGTTCAACCATTTCGCCGCGAATGCGGGCGCGGGGTTTATGACCGACGCGAATGTGGATATCTGATGCTTTTTTGTCTAGGGCGGTGATTACCAGTTTTTCAATGGAGGTGTCAAATGTTGGGGGTTGGGTTTGGCTGGCGACTCGCCGTTGGGGGGGTGGGGGAGGCGGTTGTCGATGGCTGCTAGATTGGGCGCTTTTGGAGGAACTGGAATTGGCCCGATTGCTGGATGGGTTGACCATAATAGTTTATAAATCTTCGAGTTTAGGGGGTATACTTTGGGTCTGTGGTCTCAGGCTAAGGCTGGGATAGGGGCGGCTGAGAGTTTTGGCTAGACCTGTTAATACGCAAGTTGAATAGAGGTTCAGTTGCTGTTATGGGGTAGGGGATCAGGGGTGGGGAGTTGAGGATGACTCGGATCGGTTTTGCTTAGGGATTTCGTCATCTTTGCTCATTCTGCCCCCGGGGGTGGTGTACACTAAGGGGTGAGTTGATCGCCAGGGAGTGGGCGTGTATCTCTAGGGATAAAACGGGGCGATCGCACCACGGTGAAATC
The DNA here is from genome assembly GCA_001314905.1 of Phormidium sp. OSCR. Taxonomy (GTDB): domain Bacteria; phylum Cyanobacteriota; class Cyanobacteriia; order Cyanobacteriales; family Geitlerinemataceae; genus Sodalinema. The sequence goes on along the minus strand of LJZT01000058.1, from coordinate 7,051 downwards.
GACACTTAGTTTCATCGTCTGTCTTAGTCATTTTTCCCGTCATCATCCCCGGTTCTCCATAACTTAGAAGGACTTGTTCATCCTTTGGACTAGCCTAGATCAACATTGTTTAAGTTTAACGGTTAGCTTTATGATTCGTATGAGGTCAACAGATTCAGCGTCATCTGGAAATTGGGCAATTGCTAAACTTCCTGGACTGAAGGCAGCGGATTGCGATCGCCTTCAAGGCTGTGGCATCAAAACCACGTATCAACTGCTCAACCAGACTCGTAAACCCCAAGGAGCGGAGGATTTAGCGGCTAAACTCAAGATTTCTAGCCATTATGTTAAGAAATGGGCAGTTTTGGCGGATTTAGCTCGGATTCCTGGGGTCGGGTATCAGTATTGTGGCTTAGTGCTTCACTGTGGGGTGGTCTCTCCCCAACAACTCGGACAAACTCAGATTCAACGGTTTTATCCTCAGTTGATGCGTCTGTGTGTCTCGGCGACCCGCCAAACGACGGTTTGTCCGTCTCGTGGTGATGTGGTGAGTTGGATTCAGGCCGCTCAATGTGTTAAACCCCTAAATTAAGGGAATGGTGGCCATGTCTATGGCCACCCAAACGGCTTAGGCTTGTCGCTGTTTGGCGGTTTTGCGGGCCACTCTCAGGTTTAAGGCCGGCGCAACTAGGCTTAAGGACTCTTGGGTCGATTGACTCGCGAGCAAGGCTAGGGCCGCCTCCCGAACGACGGGATCGAGGTCCCGAGTCAGTAAGACCTGACAACAATCGATAATGGTCTGTTGTTCTTGTTCGTCAAGGAGTTCCCCGAGAATCCACCGTTCGAGTTGACGCAGGGCCATGACTTGTTTGAGGGGGTCATCTTGACTCAGTTGATTCAGCATTCCGTTGAGGTCAACTTGCTCTCGTCCGAGAACTCGGTGTAGGGTTTGCCAGGTGAGTAATCCTAATATGGCTAGGGTGGCGAGACCTTCGAGGATAAAGCCGCTGGCCATCCAGCGATTCTCGGAGGTGACCCAGATGGCGGTGGCCATGTAGGTCGAGACGGTGGTGAGTCCTCCGGTGACGGCGGCCAGGACAATGGGCCGTTGAGACCCGGACAACCAACGGCGAAGGTCGGCCCAACGCAGTCGCCAGTTAGATTGCACGAGGAGATAGACGCCTAGGGTGGCACTCATGCCGGTTCCGGTGGCGAGAAAGAGCTTCCAGTTCCAGAGAAGCATGGTTCCTCCGAGAGCCGCAGCCGTTCCCCAAGCTAAGGTTTCCCGTTGCAGGTTGGCCCGTTTTAGGCTGGGCAGTTTGAGGTGTGAGGGCAGCCGGACACGACGAGAGCGGCGGAAGCCGGCTCTGGGGGCTTTGAAGCGAGATTGGGGGGAAGAGGCTGAGGCCACGGTACTTACGTCGGTACTTACGTTGGTGGGACTGAGAATGAGACCCGTGAAAGTTGTGACCAATCTATCACATTTGGGGGACTGAGTTGCCCTAATTTAATTTGGCTTGATTTGGCTTTGGGTCTGAGTTAATATCCGAAACTGATGTCATCGACGATGAGTTCCCCGTCAAAGGCATAGAAGGTGACGCGCTGAATGTCGGGCGATCGCACGATCAGTTGTTGGTTGGGTTCGACGGCTGAGTCGGAGTTGGCCAGGTTCGCCGCCGGTAGTTCGGCCCGCGTGATGGTTTGTCCGAGATGGTTGTAGGCGGACATGGCGGTGAAGCGAGAACTGGTGACGTACCCGGAGACGAATTGTACGGGCCGCTCAAAGGTGAGTTCGAGAAAGCCACTTTTGGGGGCAGCCATCAGGACAATATCCCCGGAATGAGTAGGGTAGGCCGGATTGGAGGGGGTGACGGCAATGGCATTGTCGAAGCGAACGCCCCAACGTTTATACTGGTCGCTGACGACCTCGAAGCGAGTTAGACCTTCAAAGTCGAGGCGGACGCAGGGGGGAAATTCCTGGGTGGAACGGTCCCAGGTTGGGGAGTCGTCACGCTCAACAGCGGCAATGATGCTTTTCACAACGTTGGGGCGGTTGTACATGGGACGATCAACGTCTGTTGACCGAGCTACAGTTCCTAGGGTATCCCACGATTGAGCCGGTACAGATGACATGATGGGTTTCAGGGCAAGGAACTCGGGCGGCTGGACGCATTTGTTCCTTGTCAATAGGGTTGGACAAGTGAGTCATTGATAGGGTGAGGGGTAATACCCCCCACCCTAATTTGTATTGTATCAGTAAAGTTTGGGCTTGGTTGACTCGCTGTTCCTAGAATTGAGGCAGTATGTTAACTACACTTGACGTATTGACTTGTCGTTCAGCCCGGTTGTTGTATTCGCTTGTTTTAATTGTATGCCTCCTAAATGGTCTCGAAAACCCGATCGCAATGATCCTGAGTATCGTCGTTTGGGCGATCGCATTAACTTAGCCTTCCATCTCGCCTTCTTCTCGGCGATTAACTCGGGGGCTTGGTTTTTTGCCATTCTCTATCGCTGGGATGCCCCCTGGTTAATCCCGATGACGGGAACCTGGGGCGCGGTTCTGGTGGCCCATGCTATCTATGTGTTGGCCCTGGCTGATTATTCTGAATCGGCTTGAGTGGGAAACGCAGCGACGAAACCCTGATACACTGATTGGGTGGTCTAAGCCAAACACTGTGATTCAGCTTGAGATGGAAGTAGGTCAAAAAGTTAAAGTCCGCCGCATTCGCGATCGCGTCTCCGATGATGTGGTCAGTAAAATTAAGCAAAACCCCGTCGGTACCATTTCCGATTACAAGATGGTTGATGGTAGCGGTATCGGGGCGGTGGTTCAGTTTGAAGGTGGCTTTTCCACCTGGTTCTTTGAAGACGAACTGGAACTGCTGGCTTAACTCGGCATTCCCCCAGGGTGGGAGATCCCGATTGGGTCACTCTCTCACTCTGGATTTCTGATAATTGCCAGATGAGATAAGACGTATTCAAAGCTTCAAATAACCATTATTTGGTTAGTTTTTTAGTATTCATTGTCCATTTTTGATTGTCCATGGTTCAATGACCCAGATATTGACATTTTTAGGAAAAGGTGGTACAGGACGCACCACATTGGCGATCGCCACCGCCAAGCAACAAGCCCGTCAAGGAAAACGGGTTCTGTTAGCCCATCAGGGATCGGGGCCGGAGTTTTCCTTGCTATTAGGGCTGTCCGCCGCCTCGGAACCGACGGAGATTGCTGCGAATCTCAAGGTGGTGCAGTTTAACACTCCCTACCTCTTGGAACAGGGGTGGGAACAGGTGAAGAAACTCGAAGCCAAATATCTGAAAACTCCCTTTTTTAAGGAAGTCTATGGCCAGGAGTTGGCGGTGTTGCCGGGGATGGATGCGGCTTTTGCCCTCAATGCGGTGCGGGAGTACGATCGCAGTGGTGAGTATGATCTGATTGTCTATGATGGAACCGGCGATCGCGAGACCCTGAGAATGTTAGGAATCGCTGAAATTGGCGGCTGGTATCTCCGCCGTTTTAAGCAAGTTCTCGATGGTTCGGATATTGTGCGGGCCTTGTCCCCCTTTTGGCAGCCCATGAGTGGGGCGGTTTTGAATGTAGACTGGAGTAGGACGGAATTTAGCGGCGATCGCATCGACGAATTTCTCAACGAAGGCAAATCGGCCCTCAGCGATGCCACCCATATCGCCGCCTATCTGGTTAGCGGGGATGACGCTGCTTCCCTGGCTGTCGCTAAGTACCGTTGGGGAGAAGCCCAACAAATCGGCCTAACCGTGGGCGGAGTGCTGGTTAATCGGGGTGATGGTGGGGCGATCGGGTCTGAGTTTGACCCCCTCCCCGTCACCAGTCTCCCCGCCAAATCTGGGGACAATTGGCAGCCACTGATAGAGGCGTTGCCCAACTTCAGCCATCAAATCGCCAGCGCCCCCAAACCCATGGAAGTCGACAGCGCCGCCCAATCCGTGCGCCTATTCCTACCTGGATTTAGTAAACAAGACGTCAAACTCATTCAGTCGGGGCCAGAAGTCACCGTCGAAGCCGGAGAACAACGGCATAACATCTATCTTCCCCCCGCCTTGCAAGGAAAACCCGTCAAAGGCGCAAAATTTCAAAACCAGTATCTGACGATTTCGTTCTAAGTTGCTATCTCAATTCTTATGACGCCGACCCTGATTTTGGTCTTAGTTGTGGTTGTGGCGATCGCCCTGATTGCCTATTTCAACGCCGCCCGCAAATACCAATCCTCCGATACCGTCGCCAACGCCTACGACGAATGGACGCAAGACGGCATCCTGGAATACTACTGGGGCGAACATATCCATTTAGGCCATTACGGTTCCCCGCCAGAGTCTAAAGATTTCCTGCAAGCCAAATCGGATTTTGTCCATGAAATGGTCCGCTGGGGTGGTTTAGATCAACTTCCCCCCGGAACAACGGTTTTAGATGTGGGGTGTGGCATTGGCGGCAGTAGCCGCATTCTCGCCAAAGACTACGGCTTTTCCGTGACCGGGATTACCATCAGCCCCCAACAAGTGCAACGGGCCAAGGAGTTAACCCCCGAGGAGGTTGATGCCACCTTTGCGGTGGATGATGCCATGAATCTCTCCTTCCCCGATGGTAGTTTTGATGTGGTGTGGTCCATTGAAGCGGGGCCGCATATGCCCGATAAGGCGGTATTTGCCCGCGAATTGATGCGGGTGGTGAAGCCAGGGGGTCGGTTAGTGATGGCCGATTGGAATCAACGGGATGACCGGGAAGTTCCCTTGAATTTTTGGGAACGCCCGGTGATGCGACAATTGTTGGATCAATGGTCGCATCCAGCGTTTTCGAGTATTGAAGGCTTTGCAGAACTGTTGCAGGAGACGGGATTTGTGGAAGGGGAGGTAATGACGGCGGATTGGACGCAAGAAACGCTCCCCTCTTGGATTGATTCGATTCGCGAGGGAATTGTCCGGCCCCAGGGTTGGATGCAGTTCGGTCTGTCTGGGTTTCTCAAATCAGTGCGAGAAGTGCCCACCCTGTTGTTAATGCGGTTGGCGTTTGGGGCCGGGTTATGTCGTTTTGGGATGTTCCGCGCGGTTCGCGGTGAGGGGACTGAGTCGGCGCAAACTCAGGATTCGCAAGAGACGGCCCAGGTTTAATCGTCTTTTCTCCTCTTAAGCTGGTGTCAGTTCTAAGTACAAATACTAGATTCTTGAAATGCTGCCAGATTGACATTTTGATTTCGGCGACTCTCCACTAGACAGTACCGTATTAATTTAAGCTCTGGTGAGGATGTGATACCATTAAATCTATTCATATCTCATCCAACTTCGGGGCATATGACATCTTGGACTTGCGCCGATATTTTTTCTGGAATCGGTGGTTTTAGAATTGCCCTAGAACAAGCCGGTTTTGATTGCCTATACTCTTGTGAAATCAATTCAGCCTGTCGTAAGGTTTACCAAGATAACTTTGGTGAAGAACCTTACACCGATATTGCTGAACTAAACTTCTCTAAACTTCCTGATGTTCAGTTGATCACAGCAGGGTTTCCTTGTCAACCCTTTAGTATTTGTGGCAAGCGTCAGGGATTTTCTGATCAGCGAGGAACCATATTTTTTTATATTTGCGAGTTAATCAGAAAAAAGCATCCTGATGTTGTCATCCTTGAAAATGTAAAACATCTACTACACCTTGATAAAGGGGCTACTTTTCGAGTTATCCTAAATGCCTTAAAAAGCTTAAATTACTTTGTAGAGTATCAAGTCCTGAATGCTAAAAACTTTGGACTTCCTCAAAACCGTGAGCGACTGTTTATTGTTGCATCTAAGCATAAGCCTTTTGACTTTAGTCACGTCAAGACCACGTTTCCAACACCAGAACTCATAGATTTTTTAGATGAGGAGGGTGAATTTGAGTATCTAGACCCCTCAGAGTACACATTAATTGATAACCCGAAAAAACAAGAGTCAGGCTTGATTTTTGTGGGCTATCGGAACAAAAGTATTTGGAAAACAGGAGTTCGTCCAAATACGGAACATCTCTCGCGAGTTCACCGTCAACCTAACCGAATTTACTCCGTGAATGGGGTTCATACAACTTTACCGTCTCAGGAATCATCAGGGCGTTTTTTTATTTATTTACCTAACCAGCATAAGGTCAGAAAATTGACCGTTAACGAATGTTATAGAATAATGGGATTTCCCGAGAAGTTTAGGCGAACTAAGAACTTAGGTGATGCTTATAAGCAGATTGGAAATTCTGTAGCCACCACAGTTGTTTATAAGTTGCTCAAAGCGGTTATTAATCAAGATTTATTTCAAGGTTCATCAACTCCTTGTATATTACTTCAACCCTAGAGAAATTGGGTTTGCCAGCAATGTCAGAAACAGGTTGGTTAACTCGATCTTTAGAACCAGCTCAGCCGTACACAGTTAACCAAGGAAAAATGGAACGAGTTAGTCAGGGAACTTAATTTTAATGCCAGTCCAAGTTAAGTAGAGGCTCGCAACAGTTCGTTTAACTTGAGCTTGCTGAAGTGATTGAACATTCTTGAGCTTACCTGGCGTCTGTATTCCTTGATTGATATTTATTGCGCACTGACGTTAATCAAGGCCACGATAGAGTCTCGCGATCGCAAATTCGAGGTCGAGACTGGTAAGTGTAACGCGATCGCCCGTTTCGTAAATGGTCGTCTCCCAGGTGTTTTCAGCCATGCGGCGACGGACTTCGACGTGCTGGCTGTCTTGGGAAATGAGGAGGTATTCTTGGAGGCGATCGAGTTTTTGGTAATCGCGAAATTTCAAGTCGCGATCGAAGGCTTCGGTACTGGTTGAAAGGACTTCAGCGATAAGTTTGGGATGGCGTTTGATGAAGTGGTCTTGACGATCGCGTTCATCGCAGGTGACGAAAGCATCGGGGTAGTAAAAAAAGTCATCTTTGTAGCTAACTTTGACATCACTACCGTAGAAGCGGCCGGAGGAATCGCCTAAACCATCGTCGATTTCTCGGAGTAGGTTGAAGGCAATTCGCGCGTGAGCGTCGCTACCGCCAGTCATGGCGTAGACGAGTCCCTGGCGGTATTCGTGG
>LJZT01000068.1 GCA_001314905.1 Phormidium sp. OSCR | reverse complement strand
GCCGCATTCATCCCGACGCTAAAAACATCGGTGGCGCGGCCTTCTCCCGCTTATATCCACCTCGTCTTACAGCGCGGGGCTTCTTGCGGAATCAGCTAATTTTTCCAGTAGTTCCAAACCCCGCTGAACGTTTCCCATCGCTGCCCAGGTTTGAAAGCGCATCTGAGCATCAAAGTCTGCCAGGGCAACTATCGAAAGTTCTTCGATTAACTGGTTAACACTGGTTCCCCGTGTTTTAGCCAATTCTTTCAGTTTTAAGTGTTTGTCATCCGGTAAACGGATTGTCAAGGTTCCCATAATCTGTTACATCCCAACGATAGCTAACTCAATCACATGGTTATCTCCCTCATCCTTGAAATTCGGTCGCCAAAGGTAGTAAATTGAGACCCACTGACTGACGTGGATCAAGGCTGCCAAAAACCTGCAAGCAACGCCGAATTAATTTGCGACTCGCTCCCCTTGACCCGATGAGGGCGCTAATGAAGACGTTTGTATCAATAACGATTTTAGCGACCATTTCCTAATAATAGCAGGTACGGTATTAGATTGGTCTGGTGGGGGCAATGCGCGCTAGTCTAATCCCGCTCCAGGGGCGACCCAGAGCAGGTTGAGTGGACAACATAGGAGATGGGGGGGGACGGCTCTCAGACTAAATATTGGGGGGTTTGCGGGTGATGGTTTTGTGCTGGCGCGATCGCCGGTTTTGACCCCAGCGAATTAACTGTTTTGTCAGGCCCCACGCCACTACACTAGACCCTAAACTCAGCAATACGGCGATCGTAAAAGGATGCCAATTCTCCCCCCAATTCCCTTTCCCAGGAAAGGCGATGGGTTTTTCAAAGAGTAAGGGAGAGGTGGACGCGACAATCGCCCCCACTGCAATCCCCACCCCAGCCGCTTGAATTTGATGTTCTAGGGCGCGATCGCGTTCCGCCTGGTCAATTTCCACCAAACCGCGAATCGTATTAATTGCCGTATCTAACAGCCGTTCCCCTTGTTGCAGATACACCAAATCGGCTTTTATTTGTCCCTGAAACATCCCAAAAATCTGATTCGCCTTATCCCGCCACCCCGTCAAATTACTTTGACTTTTAACCTCCATGCGTGTCAGAGTATTCAGATAATTTTGCCGGTTGATGGCGATCGTATTCTCGAACGTGACTAAACTCCGCATTCGTTGAGAATAACGCAACGATAAATCCAACAAATTCTTAATTTCCTGCTTTAATGACCTTAACTCCTCCTCCGACAAATCCGGCGGCAAATTCGCAGCAACATTCGGCGGAAAAGTCCGAATCGTCTCCTCTATGGTTTCAATATCCTGACTCGCCCTTTCATATTCCTCTCGACTATCGAGGTAATTTTGATGAATCTTGCGCTCATACAAAAACAACTCCGGTAACGACCATTGCACCCCATTAAGTTTCTCTTTACTCTCCTCTGAAAAGAGCAGCAAAATCAGAATCTGTCCGTAGGGATGACGCTTATCAATATCCTGATACTCATACAGAAATCCCCCTAAAAACTCTCGACTGGCCCAGAAAGTCGGTGCAGTTTCTAGGGAATCAAGTCCTAACAGGTTTTGTAATAGCTGATTGGCTAAGGTTTTCCCCTCATTCAGCGTCCCTGGGGGAGAGTCGATAAAACCACTAAACAGAATTGTTGTCCCCCAAGAGGCGTGTTTGAGATGAGTTTGTAGAGGTTCGTCTAGGGTTGAGGAGGTTCCCGTGAAAAATGACTCAGGGGGTCTTAATGCGGCAAGTTCTGAGAGGTTTACACCATCTTTTCCCAGTTTTTGGCGATGGAAGACGTGCAATAAAAAACTATAACTATCATTGATATATTGAGGATAGAAAAATCCCCGATAGTTGGGCGATAAATTCACTCGTTGAATTCCGATTTTACCTGGTTTATGGATAAGCTGTAAAAACCGACGCTTTGCCGCTTCCGTTTTCTCGAAGTCTGAACGAAAAACAGAGTAGTAAAGTAAATCAACGATATCAGTCTCAAGAATAAGTTGCCATACACATACTTTTAATTTACACCACCAGATAAAACTGTAACTTTTATCAATTTTGTCAAGTAGGGTATCGAGAATAGCTAAGGGCGAGAAAATGTATAGTTTGAGCTGTTCAAGCAGTAAGTTTTGTAATAGCCCATAATCTGCCAATAACCGCACATAATAGGCAATCATTGACCTTAACTCTAGGGGCTGATCCGGGTCACTGAGGTTAGTGGTTCTGAGGAGGCTTAAGTGATAGGTGAATACGCGAATTTCTGGAGCATAAATAACCTTATCTGCCATCATGATTGCTGCTCATGTTGCCCTTGAGCTTGACGGATTGTTTCCTCCACAAATCGAATTGACAAGTTGGTGAATCTCAGAATTTGCGTTTCAGTTTCGTCCTCATCCGGGTCTTCGTTTTCGGCGATCGCATCACTTTGGACGACTTGGAGTGCTTGGAGAATTGAACAATAGTCGTGTTGTTTACACCATTTTGTAATCGCTCGTGCGATCGTTTTAATATCATCATTGGCTTGAGCGAGGCTGGCTTGCAGTTCACCTAAATTGTCCCAAGCTGTGGGGGGGATAATCGCACTTTCGGGTTTTTTACTTTCTCGATGGAGAAGCAGCAGGAAGGCCCGCACGATTCGCTCTTTTTCTGATTCTTTTTCCGATTTTGGCATGGTCTAACCTCATCATGGTTAACTGTATTATAAGGGCGATCGCCGTCAAGTCTGACCCCTAACAGGCTGCTGCGAAGGGTAAATCTATAAACTACCGATTACTGGCTCGAACTTCTAAAAAGTCTGGGCTAAAATCAGATAAGTCATTCCACCACGTTTCATCAAAACATGGCGTTTCCTGAGAGTCTTGTTCCTGAGTTGGGCGATCGCCAGCCCTAACCTGATTAACATAGGCTAAAACCCGATCAACTTGCGATTCTGGAAGGGTTTGAATGGCTTGAATCAGTTTTTCTCGGGCTGTCATCTGTTGTTCACTTCTATAATGTGGGCATGGCCTAACCTCATCATGGCTAACTGTATTGTAATCCCGTTGCCGTAAACGCTGACCAATAACAAGCTTCTGCAAAGGGCGGGTCATAAAATAAATCCAAACGGTCTTCGACTTCCTCCAATTCCTCCTCCGTCGCCTTCTGCTCCTGTTTGAGCCAGTCCAGAACATCAGAACTTTAATCTCTACTTTCAGGTAATGTCCGTTGTCCTTGAGCCAATTTTAACCTGAGAACTCTTTGCTTATTATGCAAGGTTAAGATTAATTCATGCTTTTCTGGATAGCGCCACTCCACATAATTAATGAAATCATCAATTGTACAAGTTTTTTGGGTTCCTCCATGCCATTGATGAAAATCTTCATGTAGTTTTTTGTCAATTGTTAAGATGTTATCTGGATCGGCGCTGAGAAAATGATATGCTTTTTTGTCATAAAGATGATGACCAACCAGTTCAATCCGTTGGTTATACTTATCTCTAACAACACCCGTCACCTGACAAGTTTTTTGATCTCTATTTTTGGCGAAGTTCATAGCTTGCTCAATCTGTTTTGGCTCTGGAGAAGGTGCGATCGCCAGAAATTCTAATACCGGAGGAGCCACTTCACTCACCCGTTTACAATAAGCCCGCCTCTCCTCTGAGCGCAATTTTAAGGACAATTCTATACTGAGTTTTTCTAAGCCAGACAACGAGAAGAATCTCAGTCCGTCATCATCATATGCAAAATCTATATTTATTCTCATGGGAAAATCCGACCTTTGAATATTTCCAAACGCCCGCCTCACCCTTGATGAAGTCGTCATAAATATCTTCACTACATCTTCTCGACTAAGCCAGTGACGTTTATTTTTATAAACCAACGAAGAACTATTTTCATACACTGCCCTCCGAATCTTTGCATCTATTTGATTTAGGCTATATTGATTTAGTAATGCAATAACTTTGTTTAGGGCAATTTGAGTGGCATCACCTCTCAAATCCAGATAACTGGCAATAGCCAAAGCTCCTTCCCGAGAAAATATCCGAATCGGTTGTTGCTTAGTTACATAATTTTGAATTACAAAATGCAACCATTCTTTGATTCGAATACTTTCATCAGCAGATGCCTGTAAAAAATCCACTATTTCGTCTAAGCTTTGTTGATTTAGCCCTGAAGCCTCAGCCAGCTTTATTTCTTCAATATAGAAAACTTCTCTATCAAAAGGCATCTTCAGAATCCAGCAATTATACTCTTGTACATATTTTCGACTTGCTCAAAAATAGCTCTGTCACCCGTCACCAAATTGTCAGGATGATAAATTTTCGATAATTGATAGTAGGCAGCTTTAACATCATTCTTGGTGGCAGTTTTGGGATCTAGTCCAAATACCTGCCAGGGTTTAAAGTATTTAAAGATATCAATTCCATTAATGCAACCATATCCTTCCTGGCTTTTCTCATGGGGAAGAATACCCACAAACTTTCGATAGAGGGTTTCCCAGGTTGGTTTTAAGCGAAAGTCTAACGAGTCCATACCATCAGTCGCCATCCTGAAAGCACCAGATTTTTTCAACTCTGATGTATTCTTCACGCCAAACCGCTTATAAATAGCTTTTTTTAGCTCATCAGTCTTCAGCGACTGAGCTTTATTGCTTGACTGTTGCTGTGATATCTCCAGAACGAAATAGGCAAACTGCTCCAACAGTTCCGAGTCAACTTGCCTGACTTGAGCAAGACGATCTATCTCAGTCTTTACTTGTGGAGCTAGAACTACCTGGGGCATGGGAGTACCACCACAACTTTACTTTATTAAGTATGGCAAGACCTTCAGGCTAAGTCAAGGAAAGTTATTCTGGCAAAAAGTTTTTGTATTCGCCGGGGGTTATCTCGCTGTGGGATGGCTGCGTTACCCCTAAAAACACCCCCACCGGCTGCGCCACATCAAGTCAGCAGGGTCTAACCTCATCATCACTCAACCCTCCCCATTATAATCCCGTTGCCGTAAACGCTGACCAATAACAAGCTTCTGCAAAGGGCGGGTCATAAAATAAATCCAAACGGTCTTCCACTTCCTCCACTTCCTCCTCCGTCGCCTGCTGCTCCTGTTTGAGCCAGTCCAGAACATCAGCAGAAGATAACCCCCGTAACCAGGTTTGAGCCGCTTGCAGGGCAACTGTCACCGAGGGATAATCCGGTAAAATTTGATAGAGGCGCAGGGTCACCAGAGTCGCCGCCAGTTCATCCACATTCCAGAGACTGGCGACCACGGTTCGCGCTCCGGCGTAGAAAAAAGCACTGGATAATCCCACATAGTCATCCGTGTGGGAGGTTTCCACCAAGCCGGTTTTGCAAGCGGACAGCACCAGCAGGCGACAGAGGGGAATATTCAGACCGTTGAAAATCTCCAGAAACGTCAGCTTTTCCCCATTCGCCAATTTCAGATAGGCGTTGAGGGGGTTAGCCTCGTCAAATTCACCGTGACAGCCAAAATGGACCGCGTGACTCTGCTCAAGGAAGGTTTGGCTGTGGGGTTCGGTTAAATTCGCCCGGGTAGCTTGGTCGCGACGCAAGACTTGATGGGGGCTGAATTGGCGACGCAACAGTTCCACCCCCCACTCCGCATAGTCCAAGTCTTCCGTCGGGTTTTGAATCGCGAAGAAGGGGACGATGGTCAGGGCTTGCAGAGTTTGGTGGAGGTTAATGGCCGTGAGTTGGTTGTGAAGAAGTTGAGAAAGTTGGGCGAGATGGACAGTTTCGAGAGAACCATGTCATGAGTGGTGGCATTATAATGGATTGCAAAGTCAACTCAAGCAACCCCAAATGGCTATTATTCCTGGACAGACTCAAAAGCGCCTTGCTTTATTTAGTGCAGTTTTGCTTGGTTCAACCCTATGTCCAACGCTCTCCACTTTCTTAGGAGGAACTGCTTCGCCTGCCATTATTTCAACCTTGGGAAACATGGTTTCTAGTGTATTTGGCGGTTTAGTCGCTAATGATATGGGAGAATTAGCTAAACGCCTCGAAACAAAGGATACAAGCAATCATGACTTAGCCAAAGCTACCGGAGAAGCCATTTGCTTAGTTATTCGCAATCTAGCACAATTGAATGAAATTGACAAAACAACTCAAAAAAGCCTTATAAAATTGGCAGAAACTACTGAAAAAGAGTGGTTGAATATTTCAAAGAGACAGAACTATTCCAATGTGGCTTTGAATATTTCTGATGGTGAATTAGTCTGCTTAATGTCAGCAAAAGCGTCAGATTTTGCCAAAGCAACGGCACTAACAGAAGATATTTGGAAAGAAATAGTTAGAACTTTAAATAATCTAGCTAAAACAAATCTTACAGATGATTGGATATTAAAGCTTGCTTTTCAACTTCATCACACTTTCCCCCAAGGGTTCCGGGAAATTTTAAAAGTGGATGCGGCTAGTGGAGGAAAAGCTTATGCAGCAATGTCGTTGAGTCTTATGGGAGAAATTGCTGCATTATCAGCAGAACGAGGTAAATTTTCATCAGAACAAATAGATCAACTGAAAAAAATTTCAGAACAAGCAAACCAAAATTTGGAGTCAGAATATAAAAATATCTTTTGCCAAATGATGGCACAAATTGAATCTGGTTTTAACCTGGCTTTGGAATCGGCAAAGCAGGAAATAATATGCGAAATTAAGTCCGGTTTTCAGAACACGGAACAAAAACTAGATAAAATTTATCTAGTTACAAACCAAATATTGCATTCTTTGCACAAAGAAAATATTAGTAATAATTTACAGAAAATAAGTCACGAATTAAAATATGATGATTCCAATTTTTTACAACAAAATTCAGAATATTTTTTACAGGAAAAAGATATTGCAGATATACTCATTGCCAGGAATTTACCTGGATTATTTGAACGGCTGTTAGAACTTAAAGGATTGTCAATTTCGGAAAAATACACATTACGCTGGCTATACGCTGTAGGAGGTCAGAGTATTGTTTACTTGGCGGAAAAAAACAATGGAGATTTAGTAATTGTTAAAATTCCTTATCTTGATTATCATCGTCCGGCGTACATTAGTATAGATCAAATCAATAAATCTCGCCGTTATTTAACCCAAGAAGCCGAATTGCTCAAAAAACTTAATTATATGGGGTTGCCGAATTTTACTGATTTAATTTATACTTATAATCCCCTTCATGCAGATTATAGAGATCAGGCAATGGTTAACAGAGAACCATTTTTAGTGATGGAGTTTATTTCTGGAGTAAATCTATTAAAATTTGGTCGCTATCTTCATAATCAGTCATCAATAGATTATGGAAGACTTGAGAGAATAGTATGGAAAACCCTATCAGAAATAACAGATTTTTGCATTACCCTTTCTAAGGCAGGTTATCTTTATTCTGATATTAATCCTTTGAATTTTATTTGGGCTTCTAATTTTAGTCTGATTAGAATTTTAGATGCTGGCTCATTAATTCCTCTTAATCCAGATTCTCATATTACGCCACCGTTTACTGAAAGTTATATTCCAGTAGAATATTTTAATGCTTATGATCGGGGGCAAAGGATGTACCCTAACTCTCAATATGTGATGTATGCTTTAGGCAAAATGTTATGGGAAATTTTAACCAATAAACAACCGTATCCAGGTGAAAATCCAAATCTTTCTGAACCAGCTTTTCAACAATACTCTACTGAAATAAAAACAACAATTATTCATCTTATTCAAAATAAATATAGTGATTTCACTGTCTTGAAAAAAACCATAAAGTCGTTTTTAGTTGAGAACTAAATATATATCTAAAGAGTCCACTCAGTAGCATCCGGAAGCCGACAAACAGGAAAATCCTCACTCCGCTCGGAGTATCCCCCCATTGTTTTACTGTCCGCACGTAATCGACGTTGTTCAACTTCTGACAATCCCTCTAATGTTCCGTCTTTCACTAATTTATCAAGAACTTTTTCAATCAGTTCGATTTGGGCGGTGTCTGCGCCTTCTTGACGTAATATTTTTAATCGGGCTTTTAAACTTTCCATTTGAGCTTGAGGATCGTTAGTGCGTAGTCCATCTAACAAAGAAAACCAACCTGCAATTTCATCCTCTGTCATTCTATGACGAAATTGATCCTGACTGCGATTCACAAAAATTTCCTGAGTCACAATTTCTTGTTTTCCTTGAAAACCAAAGCGTAATATTGCCGTGGCAATTTGTTGACGATCTTCTCGGGATGGTTGAAGTCTGGCTTCAAAGCAATATTTATAGACACGTCCTTTTTCCAGCCCACCGATTTCAGTAGAAAAAAGTCTAGTTCTTCCCTCTATTGACCCAAACCATTTGGTTCCCGGTTCAAAGCGAAAGGCATCGCCTGGTATCACGTTTGGAGATAATCTTAATTCAAATTCAGCATCAGTTGCAATTAAATTTCCTGCTACTTTACCAATGTAAGCAAATTCTTTAGATATTTCCTGCTGATTATAAATACACTTAACTCGACTCCCTCGACAACCGTTCATGATTTGACGCATCGTTTCTTCTGCAAAATCTTGACCAAATCCATAAGAGTTAATTTCTAAATCAAGATTCAGCAACTGTGAGTTAAACTCATAGCAAACTTCAGCATCATGTAGCTGACCATCCGTTAAAATATATAGTCTATTCACTACATCAGCACGATAGTGAGATAAATATTCAATTTCCTGAATAGCCAAGCGTAAGCCACTAGATAAATATGTTTGCTCAAATTTGACACCTGATTGGTCAATTCGTTGAACGATTTCTTCTGTGCGATCGCGACTACTGCCAATGTCGTTAGACCAAATTAATTCTCCCCGAGTTGAAAAAAGAATAATAGAAAGCCAATCATTATCTGAGAGTGCATCAACAATACACGGAATTGCATTTAAAAGAAGTGGATATTTATCAGGAGTATCCATACTCCCACTGATATCTAATACCAAGCAAATATGAGTGGAAATATCAATTTGAGATAAATCCACATCGTCTCGATTGCTGAAGGTGACAGCAAATTGAACTAGGGGATCGCTGTCCATTTCTACATAAGGATGAACAAAACTATAGTTGATCCGAAAAGGATTAGTTTTTGAGTTGAAATTATTTGAGCTATTTGAGAACATAATCTTACCTCAAAATCAGTAATTTGTCTTCTTAGCTGGACTCTCACTCGTGGCTAGTCCAGATGTTTAACTGTTAAAGTATTCTCCCCTCTCCTACGCCACATTCCACACAAACTGCGCCTGATTCTCTTGTCCCGCTTGCTGCAACTGTGCCCCCACCAACTCCCACACCTGCACAAACCCCTCATCCAGCAACTCCAGATGACCGTTGAGGATTTGCGGTTCCTCTCCACTAGGACATTCGAGGAGTTCTTGAATCAGGGAGAGATAAGCCTGCGATCGTTGTTCATCCATAGCCACACACCGGGTAGGGGATACCATACCGATTCTACCCCATCCCCGCCACTGAGAAACCGGGTTTCTTTCTTAAATCTTTGTGAATAAACAGAGACTTGGCTAGAAACTCGCTTTCTTTGACCCCACCTGCCGTTTTAGGAATTTGACCTGCACCATTGAGCTACAGTCCGTTAAAACAAATCCCATCTAACCCATTGTAACTTGATAGGATTCGGCATCCTTAAATCAACTCCGATAGACATCGCGACGATGCCTCACGCGCACAATCCGAACCCCCCTTTCGGAATCATCAATTCCCTAAACCATACCATAATCACCCCTGCCAATTCCATAGAGATTATCGTCCCCCTTTAACTTTACTACTCCGGGCGGACGGGGGTCGAAACTCAGGCGCTCTCCTCCCCAATGGGTAACTAGAGATTGATATCGAGCGATTCCTTTTTGTAAACGCTACCTCAAGTTTTTCCCTGCTCAAAATCTCGAACCTTCTCATATAAACTATCCACTGTTTCATCCGCAAACATCTCATTTTTACTCAACAAATACTCTCCTTCCCCCAGTTGACAAGCCACAACAAATCGGGCAAATTTGACAGGAGCCATGTGAGCGGATAGGATTTTTAGCCCCTCTTTGATAACTTGTTGTTCCGTCGGTAAATCAACCTTCATAATCAACCTCCGTGATAAAATAGGTAGGATTCATAACGGGTAAATCTAGCCCTTAGCAGCGATTAATCAGACGTTTGTCGCAGGTGAGAAAATAATCACTCCCAGACGCTTCCGCGCTGGCAATGTGTAAAGCATCTAAAGACTTAACACCCATCTCTTCCAGTGCTTTTGCTCGAAGGCGAATCTCAGGTGTCAGTTTCTGATAGATCTTGGACAAACTCAGCCAGAGATTGACAGCATTGGCACGCTCAAGACGAGAGTTGCGACTATTTTCATAGTCTAGAACACTGGAACTGACCAGAGCAATTTTCTGACTTTCAATCAGGGTGAGAATTAGAAGAAACGCCTGGGTTTCTAAAAAGATTTTGACCTGTGATTGATCGTCAAAGGGACGATTTAAAACGCTTGTGTCTAGGTAAACACGCATACCAGACGTCCATCTCTAGTCAAGTGTTGGTGGGCAAGTCTAGAGTATCAGTTTCTACTGACAACTGACTGTCCCTGCACACCCTAGTATTTTAGTCCCTGCCCTGAACGTTGAGGCGTTCTTGAATCAGGTGTAGATACACCTGCACTCTGGGTTCAGCCATCGCCACACACCGGGTAGGGGATACCATCTCCATTTTACCCCATCGCCGCGACTGAGAAACCTGGTTTCTTTGTTAAATCTTTGTGAATAAACACCAGATGCTGGTAGAAACCCAGTTTCTTCTCCCAGACTTTTTCCCCTTTCCCCTCTCAAAGTAGTACAATCAAAGAAATCCCCAAGTTTAGGTAAATGATGAGTCCCCTCCTAGAAAAAGTCTTAGCAGAAGTCACCCAACTCGATCGCCAAGAGCAGTTGCAAGTCGTCTCCTACTTAATTACCCAGTGGCAACAACAGCCGAACCTATTTGTAGACCAAAAAATCAGCCGGAAAAATTTATTTGGTTGTATGCAGGGCAAAATCAAGATTACCGAAGACTTCAACGCACCCCTTAATGATTTTGCTGAGTATATGTGATGCGCTTATTATTAGATACACACATCTTTATTTGGCTGATAGACGGCAACCCAAAACTTAGCCAAACCGCAAGGCAAGCCATCGAAGATGAAAGTAACACGTTGCATCTAAGTATTGTTAGCCTCTGGGAAATAACCATTAAAACTAGCCTCGGTAAACTCGAACTGGCAATCCCACTCGAACAAATTGTTATCAATTTTATTCTTCCCAGCGATATTGAAATTCTACCCATTCATCTGCCGCACTTATTGATATTGCAAACGTTACCTTTCCATCACCGAGATCCGTTTGACCGATTATTAATTTCCCAAGCCAAATCTGAAACTTTAACCTTAGTATCAGAAGATGGTAGGTTTGAGCAGTATGAAGTAGAAATACTTTGGTAGTTTATCGAATACCACTCCCACCAAAGTAGGGCTGTTTCATTAAAAATGTAAACTTATAATCTTTAGGGAGTTCGATGAGTAGATATTTCCTTCATTAGGATAGTCGAAGAATTCTTGAATCAGGGAGAGATAAGCCTGCACTCTGGGTTCATCCATCGCCACACACCGGGTGGGGGATACCACACCGATTTTACCCCATCTGCTGTCAACTTCCCAGGCTAGCTCTGGCCACAAACATTATGTCATATCGTTATGTATTTTGGGAAGAGTTTTAAATCCAGCTTGAGTAAAATGTCGATCAAATGTCAACGCAATATTAATCTTTCTGTCCTGCATTGCTATAAATGAGATACAATCGACCAAACCCCATGTTTGATCTCGTCGGTTTTTATAAAGATAAAATCCCCGATCAAACAGTTCCGGCGTTAAGCGCACCACTTCCACATTGTCCGATTCAAAAAAGTCTTCGATAATCTGAATGGCTTCGGATTTATAGCGGCGAGATAAAGCATTGGAAACCTCAAGCATTACTGCATCAGTGATAACCAAAATTTGGTTCTCATATTCACCGGCAATAGATATAGCCTGTTGATGATACTGGTCTCGGATATTTACCAAGGCAATGATAAATGATGTATCCACAAAGATTTTAACCGCCATCAATCTTTTTTTCTCCGTTGAGATATAGATCGACATTGGCGGCGAAATCAACAGGTCCTTCAAGTTTTACCTGCTTTAACTTGGTAAATAAACTGTTGTTTGTTTTTGATTGCGATCGCGAAAAATCCTTGACAATTTCATAGATTTCTGCTAGTTGCTCCTCCTCTAGTTTGCTAATTTCTTCATCAATCAATTGCCTAATATTCATGGTTATTTTTCTAGATAACAATAGAGATTATATTTAGGTTTCACACCTAAACTAAGATATTCCAACCTCGCAGACAAGTCCATCCCACTGGCACAGGCGAGGAGGTCTTGAATCAGGGAGAGATAAGCCTGCACTCGCTGTTCATCCATAGCCACACACCGGGTAGGGGACACCCTCCCCATTTTACCCCATCCCCGCCACTGAGAAACCCGATTTCTTGGTTAAATCTTTGTGAATAAACACCAGATGCTGGTAGAAACCCAGTTTCTTCTCCCAGACTTTTTTACCTTTACCCTCTCAAAGTAGTACAATCCAATAAATCCCAAAGTTGAGGTCAATGATGAGTTCCCTCCTAGAAAAAGTCTTAGCAGAAGTCACCCAACTCGATACTTACTTATAGATAAAAAATCAGCCGTAAAAAATTATTTGGTTGTATGGAGGGCAAAATCAAGATTGCCGAAGACTTTAACGCACCCCTCAATGATTTTGCTGAGTAGATATGATGCACTAAAATCGCGGCAATCGATTCAGGAGTTTGCAGGAGTTGGAGGGTAATTTCCATGGCGATTTCCAGAGTTCCTTCTGACCCCACGAGTAGCCCCGTGGGGTCATAGTCAGGCATTTCAGGAATCTCGCCACGGGGTTGCGTGATACTGCCATTGCGCAGTTAGCGGCGGGAGGATATCCATCACCGATTATCGAGTAACACCTGCTGAAGAAACACCCATTTATCCGCCACTTCCTCAATGCGTTTGCTGGTGGGTTTACCGGCCCCATGGCCCGCCTTGGTTTCAATGCGGATTAACAGCGGTTTCTCCCCCGCATCGGCTGCTTGTAGGGCCGCTGCAAACTTGAAACTATGACCCGGAACCACGCGATCGTCGTGGTCTCCGGTAATAATTAGCGTTGCCGGGTAAGCTGTCCCAGGCTGCACCCGATGCAAGGGAGAATAGGCATAGAGGGCCTTAAACTCCTCAGGGTCATCGGGAGACCCATAATCAGAACACCAGGCCCAGCCGATAGTAAACTTGTGGAAGCGCAACATATCCAACACGCCCACTTCGGGAATAGCCGCCGCAAACAAGTCGGGCCGTTGCGTCATGCAGGCCCCCACTAACAAACCGCCGTTACTTCCCCCGCCAATAGCCAGTTTCTCAGACCGGGTATAGCCTTGGTCGATCAGCCATTCGGCAGCGGCGATGAAATCATCAAAGACATTCTGTTTATTCGCTTTAATTCCCGCCTGATGCCAGGCTTCGCCATATTCACCGCCACCCCGTAGGTTGGGAATGGCTAAAACTCCGCCGAGTTCCATCCAAACCAACTGACTGACGGAAAAACTCGGCGTTAGGGAGATATTGAAGCCGCCATAACCGTAGAGATAGGTGGGATTGTTGCCATCACAGACTAATCCCTGTTTGTGGGTGATAAACATGGGAATCCGAGTCCCATCTTGGCTGTGATAGAAGACTTGGCGGGTTTCGTATTCCTCTGGGTCAAAATCTACGGTTGGCTGACGGAATAGGGTACTCTCGCCGCTGCTGAGATCGTAGCGATAGATGGTGGTGGGGGTGGTGAAGCCGGTGAAGGCGTAGAAGGTTTCTGTATCGCTGGGTTTGCCGCCAAAGCCGCCAACAGAACC
This sequence comes from Phormidium sp. OSCR, assembly GCA_001314905.1. Taxonomy (GTDB): domain Bacteria; phylum Cyanobacteriota; class Cyanobacteriia; order Cyanobacteriales; family Geitlerinemataceae; genus Sodalinema. The sequence goes on along the minus strand of LJZT01000068.1, from coordinate 9,869 downwards.
AATTCCAGGCAGGTCAATGTCTCCGAGAAACTCACCGCTGAGGCTGAAGCGTTTGACTTGAGAGCGAGCGTCTTGGAGGTATTCGACAACAAATTGATGGTTGAGGAGACTCACGCCTTGTAGGACATCCTCGGCTTCGGGGATGATGATTTGCCGATCGCCGCCGGGAAGGTCTAAGGCAATGAGACAATAGCGAGGGGCATTAAAGTCGGTGGCTAGCCAAAGGCGATCGCCTTCGTTTCCCACCACATCATAGCGGGCTTCCCAGGTGTTAATCAATTCCACTACCGGCGCGTCCAACTGCGGCGAACTGGGGGTTTGTAAGTCTTGGTAGAAGACGAGGTTTTTCGGTTCCGTTCCCCGCCAGACGGAGATAATCAGATAGCGGCCATCGTCGGTGACATCGCCGCTAAAGCCCCATTCTTTCTCGTCGGGCCGTTCATAGATGAGAATATCCTCGTTTTGGGGAGTACCGCGACGGTGATAATAGAGTTTTTGGAAGTAGTTAATGTCTTCGTATTGACTTTCTTCCTCGGGGCGATCGTAGGCACTATAGTAAAAGCCTTGATTGTCGTGAGTCCAGGCCGCCCCGGAGAATTTACTCCACTTCACCTCGTCGCTGAGGTCGTCGCCATTGTCAATATTGCGAATCCGCCAGGTTTTCCAGTCGGAACCGGACTCAGAGAGGGCGTAAGCTAGCCAATGGCCATCGGGGGAAATGGCGTAACCAGTTAGGGCCACGGTTCCATCGTCGGAGAGTTGGTTGGGGTCCAAAAGAACACGAGGATTGCCGTCTAAGTCATCGAGAACGTAGAGGACGTTTTGGTTTTGTAGGCCGTCGTTTTTGAAGTAAAAGTAGCGATCGCCTTCTTTGAAGGGAATCCCATATTTTTCGTAATTCCAGAGTTGAGTGAGTCGTGCTTTGAGGCGATCGCGATCGGGATTTCTTTTCAAAAAGCCAAAGGTTAGCTCATTTTGCGCCTCAATCCAAGCCCGAGTTTCCTCAGAGTCGGAATCTTCTAACCAACGATAGGGGTCCGGGATTTCGATGCCATGATAGGTATCAACTTGGTCACTTTGTCGTGCTTTGGGATAGGTAAATGTCATGATTCTTTCAGGGTAAATCGTGGACAAACAAAACTGATTTTGCGGGTAATTTAAACCAAAAAAACTGACCTAGAAAGATGTCTTTGAATCAATCAAAACCGTTGTCGTAGGAGCGAATCATGATTCGCCCCTACAAGTTGGTATCTAAGGCAAAAAACATAGAATATCATCTATGAATTATTCCTTGTTCAGCCTTAATCTTGTTGATGCGAAAACTGATACGCACCAATCCAAGACAGAACCACAGCTACGATAAATAACACCGGAATACTAATCCAGGTAAAGTCTGCCAAGGAGCCATAGGCGGCTGATCGCAAGCCAACACTGGTATAGGTGAGCGGCAAACAAAAGACAATCACTTTCAGGGCCGTGGGCAGGGTAGCGGGGTCAAAAAAGGTTGCCCCCAGAAAGGACATAGGAACAATCAAAAAGTTGTTGAGTAAGCCCACACTTTCGAGAGATTTTACATTCAAACCAACAATGACGCCTAAGCCAGCAAAGACAGCACAATTTAGGATTAACACTAACAAAAAGAGAGGATTAAAGAAACTCCAAATGGCTGAAATACCTTGTTCTGTGAAGCCGAGAAAGAGAACAGCAACGACCATAACTGATCCTGACGTCATTAAGCCTCGAACTACACCGGCGATCATTTTCCCTAGGTGTAGTGAGAGGGGATGAATAGGCAGGAGTAGCACTTCTTCAAAGGTTTTGCTGTAGAGTCGTTCGCCACAAATCGAGAAGGTAGTGCCGCCGAAACTGATGGCCATCGAGGATAGGGCCACCATCCCCGGTAGGATGAATTGTAGATAACTATCATAGTCTTCACCGATCGCCGTTCCGGGGCGGACGGAACTGCCTAAACCCAAACCGAAGGCGACGATGTAAATTAGGGGCGAAATTAGACCCGAGGCGGCGACTTGGGCGATGCGAACTCGTAAATCGAGCCAATCTCCCCAGAAGATGGTGAGGCTATCTTGCCAAATGGTGGCGTAGTCGAGAGAGTTCGGGTTGCGTTGACGAGAGGTGAGGGAGTTTTGGACAGTCACAGGTACAGGGGCGATCGCAAACAGGACATCACAAGCATCTTACCCCGATTTAGGGTTGCTGGGAGTCCCGGCGATCGCTCTCCTCGTTCTGATCGCCGTCGTTATCGCAGTTGGTGTTCTCTTCCTGTTGCGGAGAGGGCGGTTCTGAGGGGGAATCTTCCTCGTCTTCAACCAGTTCAAAACTCAGAATGTTGTCATTAGCTAATGACTCGGGGAGAGCGTCTAACTCGTCTTCCGTGGGAGGCTTGCGAACCCGACGGATAGGCAAGTTGGCGGTAATGGAGGTCATCCGCTGATCGCTTTCGAGGGCAAAGTTAAGGCCCTCAGTGTCAATTTCTACATAGCGGGAAACCACCTCTAGGATTTCCTTCTGCATCGCCTCAATCGTTGCTGGATTGAGATCCACGCGATCGTGAGCAATTACCAGTTGCAGGCGGCGTTTGACTTCCTTGCGGCTGGTGTCTTTGTGCGATCGCGGCAAGAAGCGGGCGAGCAGATTGGAAAGCATTGTGATGAGTCGAGTCAACGTCGAGTCAGATAATTCGGGTGTTCAGCAGATTACGCAAGCGAGAGAAGATGCCCTTGGGAGGAACGGAAAGATCTAAAAACTCCACCGTCTCTCCCTCCAGACGGCGAGCGATATTGCCATAGGCTTGTCCGGCCCGCGAGGGTTCCTCAGACAGAACCAGGGGTTCGCCTCGGTTCGTCGAGACAATCACCCGTTCATCATCGGGAATCACGCCCACCAAGGGAACCGCCAACAGTTCCTGTACATCTTCGACGGACATCATATCGTTGGCTTCCACCATTTCCGGGCGGATGCGGTTGATAATCAGGCCCACCTTGCGGACTCCATTGGCTTCGAGGAGGCCCACCACGCGATCGGCATCGCGAACAGCGGCAATCTCGGGGGTGGTGACAATGAGGGCTTCCCGGGCGGCGGCGATGGCATTTTGGAACCCCTGTTCAATCCCGGCGGGGCAATCGACGAGGACATAATCAAATTTCTTGGCCAAGGCCATCACCAACTTACGCATCTGGGCGGGGGTGACGGCATCTTTCATCCGGTTTTGGGCAGCGGGTAGCAGGGCCAGGGTATTTTGGCGTTTATCCCGGACGATCGCTTGATCGAGGCGGCATTCACCGGCGATCGCCTCTACCGCAGTATAGACGACTCGATTTTCCAGCCCCAGCAGCAGATCCAGATTACGCAAGCCAAAATCGGCATCCACGAGGATCACCTTACGCTTGCGTTGTGCCAATGCCATACCGAGGTTAGCGGTGGTGGTAGTTTTGCCCACCCCTCCTTTACCCGAGGTGACAACAATAATGCGACTCATAATGAGAAACGGCTTGGGAACGATCCAAACAGGGCTACACGACAACGAATTGTACACTTGAGGCATGGCCCCAAGGGGTAGATCGCGTCTGTGGGCAGTTGTCCCAATGTATCATCTGGGGGGATAGGCGGCGGGAGATTTCTCGAAGACATCGGCCATCTGGGATGGGGAGGGGTTGGCGACTGGGGTTGGGCTGAGTCAAGATTGCCCAGGTCAAAATGGAGAAACTCGATAATTCTTGATGTTTCTTTAGATTCGACCTCTCAGGGAGTTTGCCTCCAGACCTGTCCGACTTGCTTTACCATCATGGCTCGATTCGGTGTCGACTTCCCCTTACAGCCACAATCCCTTCCCATAATCTTAGTCTCTTTAGAGTAAGGAATCGTCAAGCCAATCCGATTGTTTCCAGGGTTGAAAATTAAGCCAAAGTGTGCTACCATGCCAGGACTGGAGTGATAATTTTAAATTTCCTTAACAAGATAAGTCTAGTGATACCCAGCTAGAGCTACAGACTTTTCATAGTTCACCTGTTTGGAAGTCTAAATAAAAGACATGGATATTGATATTTTAAAAGACGAGAGAGCGAATTGCTACTCAGTCATGGTTCACTCATCTATCGAGAACTACCTTGAGAAAGTTCGACAGATTTTTGAGAATAGAGGTGGTATTGAAGGTCAACGAGATACCCAGAAAACAATTACCGCAAAACGGATCAGAGAAAGGATGGTTTCCGACTTAAAGGAAGGAGCAGTTTTACCGCCAATTGTTTTGGGAGTCATCTTAAGTGAGAATGAATTCAAAAAATTAGAACATCTGGAAGACGAGGCAAGCTTTAATAGAATATTAGTCTCTAAAGATAACGAAGATATTTTTATTATTGATGGGATGCAAAGAACTACTGCTCTCAAAGAAGCAGTCGAGCAAAGTCCAGGTATCAAAAAACAATCTATTAGAGTTGAGTATTGGCTTGCTGCTCAGTCTAATGCAATGACCTATCGAATGCTAGTTTTGAACACGGGTCAAGTTCCTTGGAGCTTGAGACGACAAATTGAGGTTGTGTTTCAACCTATCCTTAAAGAACTAGAACAAAAAAATCCAGAGATTGAAGTCATAGCAATCGATGATTCGCGAAGAGCAACTAGGGCTGGACAATTCCAAAAGAATGCTGTAGTTGAGCTTTTTTTGGTTTTTGGTTCAAGGACAGAAAAAATAGATCTCAATGAAAAAGTTGCAGATGAATTCACGAAACAGGATTTTATCGAGTCAACATCTCGTCCAGAGTTTACCGAAGAGTTTTACAAAACGATTGACTATTTAATTCGTTTTGAAAAGGCTCTGGGTAAACAAAACTTTTTCAAGAAGCAACCGGCCTCTTATACAGGGTTCGTGACGGCTATTGCTTTACATACGATGGGACGGCCAGGTGGTGACCATAGCCGAGAAGAGCGAGAGAAGAAATGGAAAACTCTCGAAGAACATATTGAGCCATTCATCCGTAAAATAGAAAGCTTTAGTGATAAAAAGCGAGAAGAATTTGTCTGTTTGGAGATTCTAAAAGAGCTAACTAGCAAAACTGGCAAGACTCAAGGGTATGAAAATCGGAGATTTTTTAAAGAAGCATTTAAGGTTTTAATTGACGATAAATTTGAGGTAAAAAGTATGGAAGTTTGCTGGAGAACCTATTGATTTTTGGTTATGGCTCGGAGTATTAAAAGATGCAACGAATACATTATTGAGCGCTTGAACGAGAGAATTAAGTTAGAAGATCGTCTGATAGAGCCTTTGGATATAAATAGGGCGATAAAATTGAATAAGTCTGATAGGGAACTAATTAGAAAAGCTAAATGTCTGAGTCCTCAAGGTTTATTCCTTCAAGAGAAAGCTGCTTGTTTTAGATACAAAAGTGAGTATTACTTCGTTTATGTTGGGACAGAGAAACCGGAAACACCTAATAAGAATCAAGATAGAAGTTATAATGACTTGATTCGGTTTTCTGAAGACAAAGGAATTGATGATGAAGAGCCTGAGAATAAAATTAAGTTTGGTTGGACTGTATTGGTTATTTCCGAGCTTAAAGTTGCAGTAAGAAGTTCTGTTACAGGTTCAGAAATTTATAATGCTTTAGGTGCGATTAATGATAACTACTATGATGCTGATGCCTCCCACAATATCCAAGGATTTTTTGAAGATTTTCATGTTTACAAAATAGATTCCGATTCTCTCCTATTAGAACAATCCGTGAAAAGTCAAAAAGATTCAATAAGATATCCAGACATTTCTAGGGTACTACTTCTTTATTTTCTTGATTATAATCCTGTCAATAATCTCAACTTTGAAAAGAAAACAATTGAAATTTTTTATACTTTTGCATATGAGGGGGAAGCATCTATACCATTTGACAATATTTTGGATAGCTACCTATCATTTTCTTGGAAATATTCTTTTTTGGATATCTATAGATGTCTAGAAAGGTTGTTTGGGATTCCCCAAATTTTTAAACTGTATGAAACTATTTTGCCTAACATAATTTTTTTGAATTTCGTTAACAAGATTGAGCAATTCATTAGCTGGAAACCCAAAGAAGAAGATGCCCTTAAAGAGTTGCTTAATGTTATCAAGAAAAAATCAGAAGAGAATGTTGACATTTTCAATGGTTTTCAGTCAGTCAAACCTAAGATAAGTTTAAACTTTTCAGAGAAAACACAAGATGCCGTTGTCATTTACTCATTACGGAACAAAATTGTTCATTTCAACCCTGAAAAAATCCAACTAGAAGAATCTGATTGGAATCAAGTAATCAGCTTTTGCCTGCTTTCTACCTACCTGCTTTACAAAAAGTATGGCGAATTTTTAAGGCTACCTGATTCTGATCAGGAAGAATTAACAGAAAACATATAGTAGTGGCGATAAGCCTGATGTAAAAAATGCAGAGCCGGCTGTTGATCGTTAGTCAAGTCGGAGACAGCGATTCTATCCAGTCAAGCGACATGATACAAGCCATAGAATCGTGACAATCCCAAGTGTAGTGTGAGACGATCTGTGGGTTTTAAGGATAGGCAAGTTTTGAACGATCTTCTCGCCATCAATATCCAAAATGAGAACCCCTAGCTTGGTTGTATTCATTAAGGTGACATCCTCGCTGTAAGGTGACATCCTCGCTGTCATCGTTTCCCTAGGTCATAAGGGCTAAACTCGATTTCGTTAAAGCGGGGACAATGCGTTGACTCGCCAACTTCCCGCCATAGATATTTCGGGCCACTGGTCCCACCTGTCACGCCGTCCCTGGCCTCGGGACTGGTCTGTTAAGAGGACAATCTATAGTTTGGGAGTCATTGCACTACAAACCATTTTACCCGTTTTCATGATCAGACCCATGCCAGCAAGACGGCTGATCATGAACAAGGCTGATTTTTCCGGTTAAGTTGTCGTGAAGGGTTGTATTGGTCTACCATTCGGAGAAATCCCACCGCAACTTTCGGGACTTATCGGGACTTAATAATGGTATTATTCGCCTCATGATGACTCTAAAAACCTCAATTCACGCCGGGTTAATTGCCTTGATTCTGGTGGTTGGCCTGATCGCTTTGCCGAGTCCGGCCATGGCTCATATGCTCGCGGCCTATTTTCAGCCTCAAGCCGAGAGTTTAGAAATTCAAGCAATTTTCAGCACTGGTGAATTTTACGAGGCGGCGGATGTGGTGGTTCACCCCCCCTCTGACTCCGAGGCTGAGGACATTCAAGGCCTCACCGATGAGGATGGACGTTTTGTTTTTGAACCGGACTACAGCCTCGTGGGAGATTGGATGGTAGAAGTCGGTGAGGGGAATCATTGGGATCTGTTGATTGTTCCTGTCACCGATGGAGCGATCGCCTTTGACGAGATTACCCAGCTTCACCCGAACTTACCCCATCATCACCATCACTATGCCTCGAATCAGTTGCAGGTGGCGGCGATCGCCCTCGCGTCACTGCTAATTAGTCAAGGGATGCGAGGCAAGTTTAAGCTGTAGGATAACGTTGCTTGACCCAGGCCATCGCCTCGGCGGGGGTTTGAATTTTTCCCTCAGCATGGGCGATGGCAATTTCCGTCAGCCAATGGCCAATCTCAGGCCCTCGGGGTAAGCCTAATGTTTCAATTAAATCTTGCCCACTCAGCAGCGGTTGAGGATGGGCGATCGCATCGTTGGCAGTCAGATAGCGTTGAACATATGGGGCCAGGGTCTCCAAATCCACCCCAGCCGCTAGAGCATAGACGACATAGGCGGGGAAATTGCGATCGAGGCGTTTGAACCAAAAATACTGCGATCGCACCGATAACCCCCGTAATCCCGCCGCTCCCGTTGCCGTTTGCCAGGCCTCGACTACCGCTAACACAGCCCGAACTTCAGCGCGGGCATATTTCAACCGAGCTAAGGTGGTTTCAGCGTCAGCGATATCAGTGTTAACCAACTCCTCAGACATCAAACTGGTTAACTTGGCCACCATCACCGGCGTCGTTTTCAGCGTCGGCCGTAACGACTGACGTAAGCTGGGCCGGATCTCGGGCCAATGGGCCATCAGTTGTTCCGCCGCCCCATCGATGAAGGACAACCGCTCCAGGGACTTGGCCTGAGCCTGCCGAAACCACCCCGATAACAAGCCATCTCGCCAGGCCTCTTGTAGCCAGGGAGTTCCGGCGGCATTGCCGAGGAGATAGCTTAACTCAGAATTGACTCGTTCAGCGGCTACTTGATTTAACTGGTTTGCCAGTTGACGAATACCCTGGCGCGTCTCAGCCTGGAGATGAAACCCAAGCTGTGCCGCCTGTCGGTAGCCCCGTAGCAGTCGCAGCGGGTCATCTTTGAGGTTTTGCAAGGCGATCGTCCGTAACTGACGCTGCTGCAAGTCCTCGTAGCCGTGCAGTGGATCAATTAACGTCTGGCTACGGGGATTGTAGGCGATCGCATTGACGGTAAAATCCCGTCGTCGTAAATCCGCTTCGAGGGAGTCTCCTTCCTGGACGGCAAAATCTACCGTCATCTCAGGAAACACCACCCGAGCAATCTGACGGGTTGCATCGAGAACGACAAATCCCGCCTCATATTTCTGAGACAAACGGCGGGCCGCCTCAATGGCCCCCTCAGGAACCACAAAATCCAAATCCAGATAGTCCGACTGTCGCCCCAGTAAGCCATCTCGAACCGCCCCGCCGACTAAACAGGCATCCGGGGGGAGATCCGCCAGGGAAAAGCCCCAACTCTGGGGGGAAAACACCGTCGGTTTCCCGTCACCCATGAGGAGATTGCTCATCATTAGATTTTCAACTCCCCAATCGCCCATGACGTTCTCGCCCATTACCAAAATCATTCACTCCCTTAAACGGGGCCTTGCAAAATCCCTACGTTAAACTAACAGAAACTGTTAACCTTCGCGCAAAGACGTTTATACCATGTGTATCTGTGTCAACTGCCATTATGTCGATCGCTGTGCCACCTATCACGAGGTCGAACACCAACATCAACAGTCTCATCTGACCGAGAAACCCGACTTTCAGCCCGTCGAACCAACCATTAACGTTAACATCCGCACCCCCGAGGGCGGTGATATTGAAATGGAATGGGATGTCGTCGGCTGTCAAAGCTTTAAAGCTGAGATGGGGAAATGGTCGAAATTGCGTCCGGGTGAGTTGATTCCCACCTAGAGTATTTTCGGGGAGTATTTTCGGGGGGTGTTTTGGGGAGTTCCCGTCGAGGCGATCGCGCCCCCTACCTTGATTCACGGTCAAAGCAGAGTAGAATCGTGAGGATTCTGTCTCACTGTGCCTGATGATGAACTTTAACCAACGCTCTTTTCCCCTTGCAGGAGTGTTTGCTCTGTTACTGATGCTTTCAGCGTGTGGTGACGCTCCTGGGGAGATCACGACGGAGACTTCCCCTGACGCTACGCCTAGGGAATCCACCGCCAATGATTCGGCCGAGTCGGATTACCCACCAGAGGTAATTGCTGAGTTTCTGGACAGTTGTACTGGCGGCGATACGGCGATGCAACAGTTTTGTGAATGTTCCATTGAGGAGATTCAACAGCAATATTCCTTTGAGGAGTTCGTTGAAATCGACGCCAACCTCACGGCTAACCAAGACCCCCCCGACGCCATAACGGCAATTTTTGCAGCTTGTCAATCGTGAGTGGCGAAGGCGTCGGTCACTAACGCGTCGTACCACATTCGAGCGATTTTACCGTGGCCCTGGCGATTGGGATGGATGCCGTCGGCTAAGTCTTCGGGAGTTAGACCACTTTGACATCCTCCCACACTAATTCAAAGAATATAGCGTGGGATTCCCACCATCACTGATGAGGTTTCCTCTTTCCACGACTCGACTTACCTTGAGGAGTT
>LJZT01000067.1 GCA_001314905.1 Phormidium sp. OSCR | reverse complement strand
TCTTGCCTCTTGCCTCTTGCCTCTTGCCTCTTGCCTCTTGCCTTCCCCTCCTGGGAGGGGCAGGGGTGGGTTATGCCTCTTGCCTCTTGCCTCTTGCCTATCCCCTTCTCCCAAACTTCTCACGCAAACGATTCATAAACACCGTCACCTCCGACAATCCCAACCGCGTCACCACAACCGCGAAAACGGCCAAACCACCACAGCCAGCAACCGTCAGTTGTAGCAAGCTCAAGAGAAATCCGCCCTCACCGAGAACTCGTTGTAACCCTTGATAAATGCCCCAGCCAGCCATCCCCGTGACAAAACTCAACAGCGTCAGAGAGGCAATGGGGGCGGCCCATTCGAGCCAGGGAAGGCCACCGATTTTGCGATCGAGTAATATCAGCAACGCCACCATCGAGACCACATTCACCCCCATCGTGGCCAACACTAACCCGGGTGCGCCAAACCATTGGATAAAGAAATAATCCAACAGCACATTGAGAAAAATATTCGCAATACTGACTCGGAACGGCGTTTGACCATCTCCGAGAGCATAAAACACCCGCACCAACACATCCCGTCCCAAATAAACAAACATTCCCAAGCCATAGGCCATGAGAATTGCCGCCACAAACTCCGACGCCGCTCGGTCAAAGGCATAGCGCTCATAGACCACCCGCACAATGGGGGTAGCCAGGGCCACCATCAGCGCCCCCAAGGGCAACATTGTTAACCCCGTGAGAATCAAACCTTGGCGAATGCGTTGTTTGAGCTGCGGCCAATGCTCAGGAGCCGCCAGACGCGAGAAAATCGGCAGTAGGGGAACCAGTAGGGTATTGGAGATAATCCCCAAAGGTGTTTGCACTAATAACCCGGCATAACCTAAAGCAGAAGCCGTCTGAGGGATAAAGGAGGCAAACCAGAGGTCGGTGTAGACGTTAATCTGCATCATCCCCGAGGAGAAGGTAGCCGGTCCCATCACCTTCATCACCTCCCGCACCCCCGGCCGCCAAAACTCGAAGCGTAGCCGTAGCGTTCCTAGGCCCTCTCGCCATTGCACCACCACTTGCACCAACCATTGCAACACGGCCCCGAGAAGAGTTCCCCAAGCCAAGACTAAGCCTCCGATGGTGGCATAGCGGGGTTCAACGATTTGGTCTCCCAAGGACAACGCCAAAACCCCTAAGCCGCCAATGAGGGCCACACTAGAAAAGAGGGGACTAATCGAGGGCAGCCAATAGAGGTCGGCGGCGTTGAGACTGCCGAAGCCAATGCCAATCAGGCCGGCGAGTAGGGCCATCGGCGCCATAATGCGAAACTGGATGACGGCAATCTCACGAATTTCTTGACCGGCGGCCGTTTCCGAGAGACCCGGAGCGACCAGATCAATGAGAGGATGAGCAAAGACAACCAGGGCAATGGTGACGAGGAGTAGGATGCCACCGACGAGGGTGGTCATGGTTTCGATGAGGGGAACCGCCTCTCGTCGGTCTCGTTTGGCGACAACACTGACGATCGCACTATGAAACGGTCCATTAATGCCCCCTAGCAGCACCAGGAGGAAGCCTGGAATCACATAAGCGTAGTTGTAGGCATCTACAGCGACCCCGACCCCAAATGCGGCGGCGATCGCCTGTTGACGAACCAAGCCAAAAATCTTACTAATCAGGGTCGCCGCTGCCACAATGCCAGCAACCGACGCCAAAGAACGAACCTTTTTTGTCTCGTCAGCCATAATTACCGCGTTGCATCTGTCCGGGGATGAGAGTCACTTCCCCAAACATTTAACCGCAAGAGGGTCACGGTCCCCTATTTTGGGTCGGGGTTTCGTGGCCTCCTCTTCACTCAAATCTGTTAATTTTGTCCATGACTAGCCCTGTGATTTACGACTATCCCCCCCTTTATTCAGGAACCCTAATCCGACGCTATAAGCGCTTTCTGGCCGATGTCGAACTCGTCAACGGCGAGGTGATTACCGCCCATTGTCCCAATACGGGTCCGATGACGGGAGTCTGTGACCCTGCCAGCCCCGTATTGCTCTCCTATAGCGACAATGCCAAACGCAAATATCCTTACACCTGGGAGGCTATTCAGATGCGCGATGCGGCTCGCACCTGGGTGGGGATTAACACCAGCCGTAGTAATGCGATCGTGCGATCGCTCCTTGAGCAACATCTCATCCCCGAATTGGGGGACTATGGAGCCATCCGTTCAGAAGTCAAGTATGGCCAAGATGGGAAAAGCCGCGTTGATTTTCTCCTCGATGGGGAACGCCCCATTTATCTCGAAGTTAAAAATACCACCTGGGCTCGGCAAACTCAGGCCCTGTTTCCCGATACCGTCACCGAACGCGGACAAAAACATCTACGGGAATTGATGGCCCTAGTGGACGAGGCGCGCTGTGTCATGTTGTACTTAATTAACCGGGGAGATTGCGATCGCTTTTCTCCCGGTGATGACGCCGATCCGACCTACGGCAAGCTATTACGAGACGCCGTCAATCGAGGCGTAGAGGTCTTACCCTGTCAGGTTCAGGTGAATCCCGAGGGACTCCGCTACCTTGGCCAAGTTCCCCTAGACCTGTAGCCCTAAGACCGGCCCAATTGTCAGCCCATTCTTAGCCGCCAGGCGATCGCCGAATGAGGACTTGTATAATCGGCTACAAAATGTACTGGATTGTCAGTGGTAATAAAATGCCATGCTAGTACAAGCATTATCTTGCTAAAACAGACCAAACAAAGGAGTTTTCGGTGTGAAAAAGGTAGAAGCCATCATTCGTCCCTTCAAGCTTGACGAAGTTAAAATTGCCCTCGTCAACGCCGGTATCGTGGGGATGACCGTTTCCGAAGTGCGTGGATTTGGGCGGCAAAAAGGACAGACTGAACGCTATCGCGGCTCAGAATATACCGTCGAATTTTTGCAAAAGCTCAAACTCGAAATCGTTATCGAAGATAACCAAGTCGAGATGGTAGTTGAAAAACTCACCGCCGCCGCCCGAACCGGAGAAATCGGCGACGGTAAAATTTTCGTCTCCCCCGTCGATCAGATTATCCGTATTCGTACCGGCGAGCAGAACCTCGAAGCCATCTAACCCCAACCCTCCACCCGAGGCCCAACCCAACGGCAGAGATTCAGAACTTAAGAGGTATCGGGCGAACGCGAGAGTGCTCTCGCGTTCGCGTTTTTTTTCAACAGTCGTGACCCTAACTGAGTAAATAAGTCACATCATCTAGGACAAATATAATTGCTAGATATAAGACTAGACAAGGCTTTGCAAATTAAAAACTGTTTAGTAGGTATTGTTCTTTGTACGAGGCGATCGCCACCCATGATCCCCTAGATTCACCGCCGCATTCTCCCAGAGAGGGAGGGATTCGTGTACGATCCTCTTAGGGTGGCACGACCCACCGTGCCGAGGGGTCGGATACTCCGACCAGGGATAGATCTCGAAGCGCGTGTATGGAAGCCGAAGAACTGTTACAAAAATATGCAGCGGGCGTGCGGCGATTTATTGGCGTTAATCTAAGCGAAGCCAACCTCAGCCAAGCCAATCTCACCCGAATTAACCTGCGTAACGCCTGTTTGAGCGTTGCCAATCTCAGTGGTGCTAATTTAAGCAAAGCCAATCTCAAAGGGGCCAAACTCAACGTTGCCAAACTGAGCAGTTGCAACCTGCGAGGTGCTAATCTCCGAGATGCCGATCTCAATGTAGCCAATTTAATCCGAGCTGACCTGAGCGGAGCCGATCTCTATCAAGCCTCCCTCATTCGTACCGAAATGTTGCGAGCGGATCTCAGTGGCGCCGATTTACGGGGCGCCAACCTCAGCGGGGCCATGCTCAAAGAAGCCAAACTCCCTCGGGCCAACTTTCAAGGGGCCAACCTCAGCGAAGTCGATCTCAGTTACGCCCAAATGCGCGGGGCGAACCTAGAACAAGCCACATTCCGCCGTACTAATCTGCGCTGGGCCGATATGAGTGGGGCGAGTTTACGCAATTCCGAGCTGCGACAAGTGCGCCTCAGTGGCGCTAAACTCATCGAAGCCGATCTCAGGGGAGCGAATTTACGCTGGGCCGATCTCAGTGGAGCCAGTTTAGCCGGAGCCGATCTCAGTGGGGCCAAACTCAGCGGCGCCAACCTTAGCGGGGCCAACTTAACCGGGGCTAACCTACTCGATGCGAGTCTCGTTTACGCCGATCTCACCCGCGCCACCCTCACCAATGTGGATTGGATGGGAGCGGATTTGAGTGGAGCCACCCTCACCGGGAGCAAACTCTATGGTGTCTCTCGTTTTGGCTTGAAAAGTGAAGGAACTGTCTGTGACTGGGTTGATTTAAGTCCGAATGGGGATGGCTCTAAAATCCAACGGTTTCGCCCGGAACAAGTCGAAGAATTTTTTAATGAATCATTACCGACGGTTCGCATTTTAGTTGATGCCGTGCTCGACCCCGCCGCCCATGTCGCGCTGGCTCAGGTTTACTACCATATTGCCCGCTATTTTCCTGGTTTAAAGCGATCGCCCAACATTGATGTTAGCGATCGCCGCACCGTAATCACCTTCCGCCTCGACAACGACCTACAACTATTTTCCACCGCCTACATTACCGTTCTGCCCTTCCAAGACGCAACGGCCACCCAACGCAATATCCAAAACTTGGTCCAACTGTTGCAAACCAAAGAACGCGAAAACCTCGACGTTGGCCATTTTCGCTACATCCAACGGTTACGGGTTTTCTTTGAGCAAACCGTTGAACGGGCCAACAGCCTCCGCAACAACGAACCCGAAAGCCTGATTCCCAATGCCGGACAAGCGTTTTTCGAGGCTCCCACCCACGTCATTCTCTCCAACTCCAAAAACCAAACCATCGAAGTTCAACATCATCCTCAGTTCGGTAAGCAACGGCTTCAGGCCGCCAACCGCGTCAATCCCATCGAACCTCCTTATCCCGAAGTCTGTAACCAGATTCTGCCCCCACCCTTTGTGATCTTCGATTTCGTCAAAACAACAGTCACCGATCTCAACCCCGATCCCCTTTAATATAGGACCCAAAATGGCACCTAAAATAGTGCCTAACAGGGGTCTGAGGCGATCGCGTAGGGTTATCTCAGTTGAGATGGCGATCGCGACAACGAACCCGAGATACTAGGGAAAGGATCTCAATTCTTGTTACGATTTGGGGTGCGCTTCGGTGGTTTGGTGCCGACGACTGGCTTCATAACGAGGATAAAGTCCCATGACCCTTAAAGAACTTTTAGAAAAATATGCTGCCGGAGAACGGGACTTCGGTGGCATCATGTTGTCCGAAGCGAATCTCAGCCGTATCAACCTCAGCGGCGCTAATCTCAGTCAGGCGATTTTGAGTATCGCCAACCTCAGTGGTGCCAACCTCAGTGGTGCCAATCTCAGCTACGCCAAAATGAATGTGACTCGCCTCAGTGGTGCGAACCTGGTGCGAGCCAATTTAGAAGGGGCGATTCTCAACGTCGCCAATATGATTCGCGCCAACCTCAGTGGGGCAAATCTCAAAGATGCGGCTTTGATTCGGGCCGAGATGATTCGCGCGAACCTCAGCAGTGCTAAACTCACTGGAGCCAATCTCAACGCCGCTGATTTGCGAGAATCGACCCTCAGACAAGTGGATTTAACCGGCGCTAACCTCAATGAAGCGGATTTACGAGGGAGTTCTCTGATTGCGGCGATTCTCCTCAACGCCAATCTAATTGGTACAGATTTTAGTAAGGCCGATTTAACCGGTGCCGATTTAAGTCATGCTGAACTGCGTCATGCACGGCTCCATCGTGCGAATTTGAGCGGTGCGAGCTTGCGAGGGGCTAATTTGCGTTGGGCTGATTTGAGTGGCGCTAATTTGCGCTGGGCTGATTTGAGTGAAGCCAAACTCAGTGGTGCAAACTTGATTGGGGCAGATCTCAGTTGTGCCAATCTCCTCAATACCAGTTTCGTTCATGCAGATTTAACCCAAACCAATTTAATTCGCGCCGATTGGGAGGGAGCGGACTTGAGTGGCGCGATTCTAACCGGGGCCAAACTCTATGGGGTGGCTCGCTTTAACTTGACGACGGAGGGCATGAGTTGTGATTGGCTGGATTTAAGCCCCAATGGAGATCATAGCCAAATTGCCCGGTTTAACTCGCAGAATTTTGAGAAGTTTTTCAATCAAACGCCACCGGTGGTGCAATTGGTGGTTGATACACCCATTAGCAGTGATGCTCATCGCGTTCTAGCGGGGATTTATCATCAGTTAAGCCAACAATATCCGGACATGAGTCAGCCCCCCAGTATCGATGTCGGCTATCGGCGGACGGTGCTGACGTTCCGGGTTGATAGTGATGAATTGTTGCTCCCGACGGCCTATGTGGCGGTGTTACCGTTTCAAGATGCGGCAGATACTCAGAAAACCCTAGTCAACCTGGTTCGTTCTCTGCAAAGTAGTAGTCCTGAATTGTCGGGGGTAAAGGCGGCGAATCAGGCGGCGAAGTTGAGTGTGGCTACGATTCAACGCTTACGCAAGGTGAGTGGCTTAACCTGTCCCGAGGTGGAGGGCCATTCTGAGTTAGAGTTCTTCCAAGCCCCAACTCAGACGATGGTAGCCAATTCGAGTGATTTGGGATTAACGATTTATAGTAATCCCATGTTTGGTAAGCGTTTTTTCAATGCGGCTGAGTTGGGGATTCCCCTCAGTGCGCTGTCGTCGCAACGGGCTCAGGTGGTGTTACCGTCGGCGCAGGAGATTTTACGGTTTATTCAGGGGTTCTACTCGTTTGAATGAAGCGGTTGAGTCAATTGAGCAGATTTGGGGGAGTTGGGGAATCCGAGAGGACTGTAGCAACGTAGTTAAGGAAAGCCCCAACCTGGTTCACCATCGTGTTAGGACAAATACGAACTGTTCAATTCGCAGCAAGTGCGGCCCTATCTATGTCAGTGACTGATGTTGACTTATATGAACAACTGCAATCCGGCGATCGCACGGCGTTGGGGCAGCTTTATGATCGCTATGGCGGTTTAGTTTATGGTTTGAGTTTAAAGGTTCTGGGTAATCCTCAAGAGGCGGAGGATTTAAGCCAAGAGATTTTTCTGATTCTCTGGCGGAAACAGAACTATGACCCCAGTCGTGGCAAACTGAGCACATTTTTAATGATGTTAACGCGATCGCGGGCCATTGATCGATTGCGATCGCGAGGACGCAAACGTAAATTTCTTGGACGTTGGGGCGCAACCCTGAGCGAGGACACGATGACCACTCACACCCCCTTTGACGAAATTTCCTTAAGCGAACGTCGAGATACGGTCCGTCAGGCGTTGGAGCAGCTTCCTGAGAAATATCGCTCAATTTTAGAGTTAGCCTATTATCAGGGAATGAGTCAATCGGCGATCGCAGACCATTTAAATATGCCCCTCGGAACGGTCAAAACGCGATCGCGCAAGGGGTTATTAGAACTTCGAGAACACTTACAAGAATGGATGGGGTGATCCTATGAGCAATCTCTCACCAGAGCGGCTTCAAGAACTAGCAGCGGGTTACGTTCTTGGCGATTTATCCTCTGAAGAATGCCAATTATTTAAAACACAACTGCAACTGCACCCAGAACTGGCTGAGGATGTTCGACATTTACAGGATGTCCTCGGGGCTATGCCTTATGGCCTACCCGAGACGCCGCCGCCAGCGGGCCTGCGCGATCGCATCCTAATGGCCGCCATGACCGAGAGCAGCGATGATTCAGTGGCACAACAGGGGGCTGTAGTTCCCTTCAAACGTCCTTCTCAGGGCTTTCACTGGCAACGTTGGGCCAGTGGCGTTGCGGCGGTTTTAGCAGCAGCCCTTTTGCTGGATAATCTACGCTTGCGAGACCAACTAAATTATACTCAGGCCCAACTCCAAGGTCAAGATTCCTCGGAGATGCTTGTTGCCCCATTGGATGCAGTTTTAGTCAGTCAATGGGATGGGTTAAATGAAATCACAGAAGACCACCTAAACGCCTTGACCCGAAGCGAAGGGCCAATGGACTATAATGCTGATGATTTAACGTCAATTATTGAACGATTTGATAATCAGTTTACCTTTTCTGAAACCAATCCCGTGATTCAAAAGCCAGGAATTGAGTTGAAGGGAGGGACTCTTTGTGTCTTCGGTAAAATTTACGGAATGCGTTACACCTATACCACAGAAACAGGGCAAACTTTGTCGTTTTATCAAATTGATACTCGTGAAGAAAACCTCGCATTGCCCGATTTAGGGACGGGGAAAGTGTATGTCAGTCAACCCGGCAAACCTCGGATGGTTTTGTGGGCTGAAGATGATTATGTCTATGCGATCGTAGCAGAACTTCCTGCTAATGACTTGCGGTCTTTATCTGCCAACATTGTCAGACAATAGTCGTAGCATGGGGGAACCAACATCAAGGGAATGAATGGCTCAGCAGACCAATACTGCTCAATCATGTTGCTCAATCATGTTGCTCAATCATGTTGCTCAATATTCTATAGCAATCGAAGATTGCCTTAGGACACTCTGAGTTGGGAGAGAATCCCCTACCTCTTGCCTCTTGCCTGTTCCCTGTTCCCTGTTCCCTGTTCCCTTATTTTGTCCTATTCAGACCAATTTTTGCTATATAATCAGGGTGGTCCTGTTGTGGTCTTAAATCAGAAAAACTTCCATGACTCCCGAAGAAATCCAAACGACCCTCGAACAGATGTTAGCTGTACAACGAGAACTCCAAGAAAGTCAGTTACAGCTTCAGGATGGCCAAGTTAGGCTTCAGCAGGAACAAGAAGCCCAAAAAGCAGTCCTCGATGAGTTAATTGAACGCTACGGCGACCTTTCAGCCAATTCTGAACGTCAACAGAGAATTTTGGAACAGTTGATTGGCTATAGTTTGACCAATGAATCAGAACATATGACCTTAGAGGAGAAATTAGAGGCGTTACAAGCACGGGTGCAACGGCTAGAAAATCGTAACCAAAGTTAGCAATGTTTCTGCCATAAAAGGGGATTAAACCCTTATTTTTTGCGATAACGGCTTATCCTGCTGATACTCCCATCCCAACTTCAAGGATATCTCAGCTTTCTGTAACTCCGTCCCCAAATAGAGGGCGTGTTCCGTCTCCAAAACAGGACAATCAGCCGCGATAGTTTGATAGAGTCGTTTGGCTGTTTTCCCAACATAACAGCCGACGGGTTCACCACTACCGGGAGTCAGATGTTCCACAACAATTTCGCCACCACTGACAAGAATTGTAAAACTCCCCGAGGGGTCAGCAAAACTGCGATTTTTCAGAAGTTGGGGATACTGTTGTTCGATGAGTGTATCAGCGTTTTCCCAGCAGTCATCGTAGATATGGGCGCTTTCGCTGACCGTAATCAGGGGACCGAGGCGTAACTGAAGTCCGCTGTTGCAGCCTTCAATCTGTTGCTTCAGATGCCGTTGCAACGCCCGTAAGCCCATGGCATTTGCCACCCAAGCCCCAAACATATCATTGCTGCGAAACGTAGCCGTTAGAGACAATTCTCCGTCCACAATTCGCGTCCAAATATGATTGAGACAGGGAGGACTCCCGTTGGCTTGGCCATCTTGTCGGGCATCCCAGAGGGACATCACAGCCCGGGCCGAGTCGGGATTGTGACTGAGTTGTTGGATGACCTGTTGGATTTGGTCAACGCCAAACCAAGACCTTAACCGCTGGCCATAGGTATATTTGACCCCTTCCTCCGCAACCGCATCATCTTGAATTTGACCGATATAATCGGCGACAAAATCCCGAGAAACGGGTAAATAGTTGGGATTGGGGAAATAAAAGTCGGAGGGTTCGTCAGTAACGATCGCCATCAGGTTAATCAGTTCCTGCCACTGGCTATCATGTTGAGTATTACGCAGGGTTCCCGTCCGACGAATGCGGTGAATCAGTTTCACCCAAGTTTCAGCGATGGTTCGCCCCTCGATGCGATGGCCATAGCGTCGGCCAGGTTTCAGGGCCGACTCCACCACCGACTCCGGGAAGGCTTGGGGAAGGCCCCAGGGTTCAGGGGTTGGGCCATCGGCGATTTTTTGGACGAGGTGAAGGGCGGATTTGATATCCTCGACCCGATAACAGGTGATAGACTCCCGGAGGGTGGCGATCGCCCCTTCGGGAAGTTCTTGATCTAAATAGCCCACGATGGGGGAGTTAATCACCCAGCAATCCCGGCCGCTATCAGTTTGTCCGGGACGCACACCCTGGGCAAAGAAGTCCGCCAAACAACGGCCACTGCCCGCATTGCGGTCTTCGCGGGTAGCATCGATGATGATGAGATGACGAACTTGGGGGTTCAGTAACAGATTGCGAACCAGGACGCTAATGCCGCGAGTGGGACTGTACAGTTGTCCAATAACAGCATAGTCCTGGGGTTGGAGATGTTTGGCGATCGCCTCTTTCACCGTCCAACCGCTAACAATGGCCGTTGTCCCTGTGCCGCAGATGAGTTGATTGGGCTTATAGTGAGGCTGATAGGGTTGAGGCATGGGGTGGGAGGAGGGAACAGGGAACAGGGGGAAGAAGGCAAGAGGCAAGAGGCAAGAGGCAATAGGCAATAGGCAATAGGCAATAGGCAAGAGGTAGAACCCACCTCGGCCCATCCCAGGAGGGGAAAGACTTGGGGGCGTACCGCAAGTGGGGTGTTCTCCTCTTCGGGGAACTGGAATTGACGATTTTTTAGTGACTTTTGATGATGGAACGGACGATCGCCGAGATTAACGAGAAAATTGAGGCTGGGAAAGCCTCAGTTTGGACGGTGGAGGAACTCAAGGCCCGAGTCGCAGACATTGGCGTGACCAAAGCCAGCAAACAGGTGGATGTGATTACCACCGGCACCTTTGAACCCATGGAGTCCAGTGGGGCCATCCTTAATATCGGACATACTGACCCGCCGATCAAGATTCGCCGCTGTTGGATAGATGGGGTGATGGCTTATTCCGGCTTTGGGGCCGTGGATTTGTATTTGGGGGCGACGCAACTGGCAGAGGTGAGTGATGCTGAAGATCCTAGCCGTGAACCCACTTGGAAGGACAATCGCGGCGGCGGCCATGTGATTGAAGACCTCATCGCTGGCAAAACCGTTCAGGTTCGGGCTATTGGCCAAGTCACCGATTGTTATCCTCGGGCCTCCTTTGAAACTCAGATTTGCCGCGATACCATCAATCAGTTTTATCTGTTTAATCCCCGCAATCTCTATCAGAACTTTATTGTCGGGGTGAATGGGGGCGATCGCACCCTCTTTACCTATCTCGGCCCCCTACAACCGCAACTGGGTAATGCCGTCTATTCCAACCCTGGGGCCATTTCGCCCCTCTTCAATGACCCCAATTTAGACCTAATTGGCATCGGAACCCGCGTCTTCATGGGAGGCGGTGTGGGCTATGTCGTCGGTGAAGGGACGCAACATTTCCCCCTACAAAAGCGACTCCCCAATGATACCCCTATCGGACCGGCAGCTACCCTAGCCCTGATGGGGGATGCACGACAGATGAACCGCAATTGGGTGCGGGGCTGCTATTTTCATAACTATGGCCCCTCCCTGATGTTGGGGGTGGGGGTTCCTCTCCCGGTTCTCAATGAGACGGTGGTGGAACGCTGTGCGGTTCGCGATGAGGAGTTAGTGGCCCCAGTGGTCGATTTTTCTATTCCTCGGCGGGTGCGGCCCACCTTTGGCTTAGTCAGTTATGCCCAACTGAAATCGGGTAAAATCACCATCGATGGGAAATCCGTGCGAGTGGCACCGTTGGCCAGTATTCCGCGATCGCGCCAAGTGGCCGAAGAACTCAAAGCCTGGATTGAAGCCGGGGAGTTTACCCTCACCGAACCCGTGGCCCCCATTGCGAGCGATCGCACCTTCGTTCCCCAAGACGTCTGGGGCCTACAAATTTCCTTAGATTAGGGGTCACGACTCAACGCCAAACGAAGCTGATTCAGGGCATGACTGACGCTAATCTCACGAATCCAATCCCGTCCCCGCGTATCTCCAAGACGATACTCAACATGACCCACCGACTCAGGACCCGCTAAACCGATATAAACCAATCCCACCGGCTTATCGGGGCTTCCACCGGTGGGGCCAGCAATTCCCGTGATACCAACGCCCCAATCTGTGCCACAACAGTCGCGAACGCCCGTCGCCATTTGTTCAGCTACGGGTCCCGACACGGCCCCCAATGTTTCCAACATCTGGCCATCGACCCCCAACAGATGTGTCTTAATCCGGTTTGCATAGGCAATCACGCCGCCGGAGAAATAAGCGGAACTCCCCGGAATCTCCGTTAAAGCTTTGCCCAAATAGCCCCCAGTACAGGATTCCGCTACCGCTAGGGTTTCTCCCTGTTCCCGTAGCTGTTGTCCGACGACGGTGGCTAGAGTGTCATCGTCGCTGCCATAGTAATACGGCCCGGCAATCTCCTGAATTTGCTGGGCGATGGGATGAATGAGGGCTTCTGCCGCCTCGGTGGACTCAGCCCGGGCCGACACCCGTAATTTCACATGACCATAATTGGCATAGGGGGCCACGGTGGGATTAACGGAGTTGAGGAAGCCAGAGACCTTTTCGGCTAATTCCGACTCGGGAATCCCCCAAAACTTAAGGGTACGGCTATGGAACACCTGTTGACCCCAACCCTGGGCTTTCAGGGTCGGAACTGCGGTTTCCTGCCACATCGCCCGCATTTCCGAGGGAACCCCCGGAAAGGTGAAGATAGTCGCGCCACCTATCTGCCAAATGATGCCGGGGGCGCTGCCGACGGGATTGGGCAAGACCTCCGCCCCTTCGGGGAGTAAGGCTTGTTTGCGGTTACTGGGGGACATAATGCGCCCGCGTTGGGCATATTTGGCTTCGATGTCTCCTAGCACATCGGGACGTTCTTGTAAAGGGGTTTTGAAGAAATTTGCTAAGGTTTCTACGGTTAAGTCGTCGGGGGTGGGTCCCAATCCTCCAGTAAAGATGAGGATGTCGGCGCGATGAATGGCAATATCAATGGCATCCTGTAACCGTTCGGGGTTATCGCCGACGACGGTTTGATAGTAATGGGGAATCCCCAGTTTGGCGAGTTCCTGGGCGATATATTGGGCGTTGGTGTTGAGGATATCGCCGAGGAGTAACTCGCTTCCAACACAGATTAGTTCAGCAGACATAAGGGATAGGAGGAGGTTTAAGCCAAAATAGCCTATGGTTTATTCTAGGGTATTCCTCAGGTTTACGCCTAGCACCGGAGACCTGAGCGGGAGAAGATTAGTTAGTCGCTTGCTTGGTCTGCTAGGTCCATTTCGTCTGGGTCTGCGATGTCTGCTTCAGGGAGTGTTATGGTGACGGTTGTTCCTTGGTTTACTTGACTAGAAATTAACAGATTGCCCTGATGCAAATCCACACATTTTTTTACGACGACTAGACCCAAGCCTGTTCCGGGAATTTTGCGAACGTTTTTACCGCGACAAAAGGGTTCAAACAAATCTTTTTTATCCTCTTCAGGGATGCCAATACCTTGGTCACAGATATTGATTAGGGTCTGGTGAGATTGGAATTCTAAGCGACAGGTAATTTGGCTATTACTTGGGGAGTATTTTAGGGCGTTTGAAAGGATGTTTCCTAAAATAGAACGCATTAACTTTTTATCGAAATAGATTTTATGCCAGACTCCTTCACAGTAAAATGTAACGGTATGTTGTCCGTCGTCACTGAGACAAATTTCGTCAATTATTTGCAAAAATAAACATTGCAGGTCTAGCCATCTGGGATTAAATTCTAATTTTCCGGTTTCCGCTCGATTGATTGTGAGGATATCATCGAGAAGATTCACCATATTTTTGAGAGAGCTTTTGATACGCTGTAAGTTGCGCGATCGCTTGTCTGAGTTTCCCCAAGCCTGAGGAGTATTTTCGAGTATTTGTGCGGCGGCTAATGCCGTGCTAATGGGGGTTCTAAATTCATGAGATGCCATGGAAAAGAAACGCGTTTTTAGACTGTTCATCTCTTTCTCTTTTTCCAGTGCCGAATGAAGTTCGGCAACTCGTTTTCGTTCCGTAATATCACGAGAAGTCACAATAATTTGGCTCGATTCATTGCCATTGAAAGATTTTTGAATTACGGCTTCTAAGGTTAGCCAAAAACCATCTTGATGGCGACATTTAAATTCAACTGTCAGAGCAATTTCTGGATGAGTTTTGGAATTATTTAAGATAGAAGATATTTCTGGTAAGTTTTCAGGATGAATCAAGTCAAAAAAGTTTTGATTCGTTAAGTCTTCCGAGGAATACCCTAAGACTTTTTGCACCGAGGGACTGATATAATGAATACGGCCATCTGCTTCTAGGATTGTGATAATATCGAGGGCATTTTCGATGAGCGATCGATAGCGTTCTTCACTCCATCGCAGGGCTTGTTCGATTTGTTTGCGTTCAGTGACATCCCTCTGAACGGCAATCCAATGGGTATAATGTCCGGTTTGATTCGCGACGGGAACCACACTAAACTCAACCCAAAACTCTGAGCCATCTTTTCGATAATTAATGACTTCAGCCGTTATTGGCTGCCACTGACTGAGAGCCACTCTAACCTTATCTAAAACAGAGCGATCGGTTTTAGGTCCTTGTAAGAGTCGAGGAGTTTTGCCGAAGACTTCTTCTAAAGAATATCCTGTTGTGCGAGTAAAGGCTTCATTGACATATAAGATTTTGGGACCGGGTTCATCTAGGGGTTCGGCTTCTGTGATAACAACCGCATCATGACTATTTAAAACAACCGACTGCAATAAGCGAACCTGCTCAGCTTGCCGTTTTTGTTCGGTAATATCTGCGACGACCACAACCATACCCTGAATGGTTTGCTGGCTATCCCGGAGAGGAGCGGCTGAGAAAACAATGTCAATGAGAGTGCCATTTTTGGTCTGTCGCTGAATCTCTAAACTTGGGGGAGTCCGTCCTTCGAGAATACTGCTTTTAATGTTTTGATAGTCTTCAAGGTCTTCTGGCATAATGGGACTGGGCTGACCAAATAACTCGGCTTCACTCCAACCAAACATCCGCTCAGCTGTGGGATTCCAAACTTGAATACGGTTCTGTAAATCGACGGTAAAAATAGCTCGGGGTGAGGCGTTGATTAGGGATTTTAGGGTTTGGTTGGTATGCCGTAATGCTGCTTCAGTCTGCTGACGTTCGAGAATTTCAGCTTGTAGGAGAGCGTTGGCTTGTGCGAGTTCTTGGGTGCGACGTTGAACTCGATTTTCTAGGTCTATATTTAGATCTTGTAACTGTTCATGGAGTTCGGATTGCTGGATGGCGATCGCCACTTGGGTGGAGAGTTGCTGCATTAATTCGATTTCCCAGGGATGCCACTGGCGGGGCTGATGGCATTGATGGACAATCAAAAGACCCCACAAATAGGGATGGCTGGGTTCATGAGTGGGGAGAACCTTAACCGGTTGAACAATAGCTGCTGAATGTGCCGGTTCGGCTTCCCGTCGCTCTTGTAAAATGGGGACAATCAATTTAGCTTTGACCCCAAATTGTTGCACAAACTCGACTAAACAGGGTTCAATATCAACGTTCTCAATGTCGGCGATCGCCCGAGTTTTTCCCTCAGCATAGGCTTGATGATACTCCCGAGGAAATACCTCTTCTGGAAAGGTTTGACCTAAAATAGATGGGTAGTGGGGGGAAACGGTTTCCGTAATCGCACTCCCGGTTCCATCTTCCCAGAGACGATAGATTAGAACCCGATCAGCCTGTAAAAACTGTTTAACTTCTGTCACCGTCGTCGCCAAAACCCGATCCAAATCAAGCGATCGCCGAATTTGCTGAGCGATTTGATGGACTAAACGTTCCCGTTCAGTTTGCTGAAGCAGTTCCCGTTTAATCTGGCGACGACGGCGGCGCTCTCCAAGAATATGCCAATATACCAAGATTAGAGTTAGAACACCTAAGCCCGTCAAAATTAAAATCTTAATATTGGCATATACCATAGCCTATATTTAACAGAATCCCTAAAATCCTGTCAAGACAATAAAACCAAGAATCGCAATAAATGACAAGCCGCCAAAGAATAACCCCAGCCAAATTTGAGTCAAAACTTTGGGCGGATTTTTCTGCCAAGACCAGCGGGGAGAAGACATCAGCGGACCCGTAAAACCGGGACCCATTAAAGCTCGTAAATTGGGTTGAGGCAGTTTATCCCGATAATCCGTTCCATAGCGAGCCATGTGAGCAAAACTGACTTCCCCTCGGTCACGCTGCGGTAAAATCCGCCGCCGTTGATAGGGAACGTCGTTTTCACCAAAGTTCTCTAGATATTCATCGCTATTCATAAGGCGATCAACCAAACCGATGAGTCCTTCAGTACTCAAAACAATTGACCAACAGAGCGTTTCCCGATGGTTGTAAACTTGGCGACCGAGAAGCCGCTGAACCAAAAGTTCGACAAATCGGTAGTTGTTATTTGCGTCATAATTCAAGCGCCGAAATGACCCAGACAAGACCAAGCCCCGAACAAAATCTTTGACAGTAATTTGATTTGAACGAAGTTGAGATTCTAGCTGAGTTTGACGATGATGTTTGAGCATCTGCTGCTCATGGAAAATCTGCCGATAGGTCGCTTGAATGAGTTGCTCCATCTCCGCCGGATCAAGTAAATTATCCGTGCTATAAATTCTAGGGGCTTCATCTCCAGGGACTTCAAATCCCTGAACTCGTTGATTTTGGCTAGATGGACGATAGGTTAAAGGAGGAATAGTCATTAGTTTCAAAAAATTCGTGAATTCAAACATCTCCTTAGAGACGTTAGGCCAATAACAGCCTCTCAATTCGCTGTTGCACAATGGGATCACATCCACTCGATCCCGGATGTTCTTGCTCTTGCTGTAAAACAGTTTTCAGGGCCTGAATCGTGTCATCGGTGGCAATTTCTGCTAGGGATAGGGCCGCCGCATAGCGAAGAGCCCAATCCTCGGGATTCTGCACGGCCCAGATCAGTCTATTGATCGCCCCCTGGTGCTGAGTTGGAGAGGGGTGAGAGCGTAGAATTTTACCCAGTCCTCGTGCGGCAATTCGACGCACATTTCCTTGACAATGATTAGCAATCTCAGCTCCGACCAGATCCACAAATAGGCCTAACGCCCGTTCATCGCCAATTTTCGCTAAAATTTGCACAAGTCGGGCTTGAATCCCCTGATCCTGACAATCCTCAAAGGCTCGGAGTAAGGGGACAACAGCATCAGAACCGAGCTGCTCTAAGGCGTCGCTCACCCGCTCGACGATCGCCCCTCGGGGATGCTTCAGCCGTTGGATCATAGCCGTCAAGACGAAAGGGGGGCGATCGCCGAGACATTCCAAACGACTCTCCTCGACTAATGCTTGCAGTGCTGGGGCGATCGCCTCGACTGATGTGGCAGTTTGGATTAACTCAAGCTGTTGAGTTAAAGTCATCGATAGCATAAAAACGGGTTAGGACAATAGGTGATGGACAATGAATGATAGACAAGACATCTTGCAGGAAACTTGGGGATTTAGGGGAACTCCCTAATCTTTAAAACGGTGAAGATTTACCAGGAAGTCAGCCAGGGAAGGGCCTTGTGAGACCCCCGAGAGCCTTACAGTTGCCAGAGTAACTCATCGATGGCTTCAAACAGGGTTTCCGAAGCCATCTGTTTCTCCTCATCCGGGCGATCGCTCTTTAACACCGACTCTAAAATCCGTTTAAGATTCAATAACTTGAGACTGTTAGCAATCTGAGCCTCAAGAATCGCCTCAGCGGCAGCCAGATGCCCGATCGCCCCTAAATCAAACACCGCCGCCCATCGCACATAAGAATTCTCATGATTAAGGTTATCAATAATCCGCGTCAAGTAACGTTTTTCTTGACTAATTTGATAACAATAGCGAGCGGCAGCACATTGAATACGCTCCGATGAATGCTCCAGAAAGGGAACCACATCCGACCAAGCCTCTGACACCTGGAACTCGCCCAAGGCTTCAATTAAAGCTTCATAGGGTTGAGGTTTCTCTGAATGAAGTAACCTTAATAAGGGTACGATCGCATGGCGATCGCCAATCGCAGCGAGGGCTTGAATCACCGCCTCCCGAAGTTGTAGATCCTCCTGACAATCCAGGGCCATAATCAGGGCTGGAACTGTCTCGACTTGCTTGAGTTGTCCCAACGCCCGAGCCGCTTGTCGTCGTAGGGGATAGCCCCCTTGAACCGTACGATAGTCCTCATCTTTGAGCAACTCACACAGCGATATCCCCGCCGATTGCACCTGATGTTTTCCTAACCACCAGGTCGCATAATAGCGAATTTGCTGATCATCTTCCCCAAGAGCCGCGAGAGCCGTTTCAGCAGAGAAAATTGGTTTAACTGAGCTTGCTAGAGTCATCGTCTTGACGCAGAAAAGATGGATACTCAAGAGAAGGTGAGTGGGCGTTAGCCTACACCCACTCAAGGGTCTTCAAGGGAACAGCTAACCCACCCTTATAGGGGTTGTATGCGAACAATCCGGCCGCCACGTTTGTGAATCTCTTGATAGCGAGCCGAGAGTTGTTCAAAGGGAACCGTACAAACCGCGCGACTTCGCCGGACTCTGACAGCAGTCTGACTCCCCCCTTCAATCGATTCGACTAAGAAGACACGGCTATCTCCCTGAACTGGGGAGACGGACTGGAATGACTTAGAGGATAAGGAAGACCCAGGCCGAACAATATTATTCGACTGATTTGTGGCCACCTGTCGCTCTAAACGCGAGGCCTTAACCCCTTGGGAATTGTCACTGCTTCCATGACCCCGATACAACTCAAACAAGCGATTAAAGCCCACCTGTTTCATTCCTGGAATTGACTGAAATCCCCGATGGTAGGGAACAATAGAATCTCCAAAAGCCGCTTGATATTCTGGGCTGGCAAAATAGGACTCAATCTCGACTTGATAGCCCTCTTGGGCATAGAGATCAACATGATAAGCAATTTCCGCTTGATCATAGGGAGCACGCCCCAAGAAATGCTTGTAGTTCAGTTCAATGAAGCGCACTTGAGGGGTACTGGAAAAAAACCGTTCTTTGTACGCCTCAGATTTGCCTAAACATTCGATGAATTGTCGCACATTGATTTTGCCATTGCGCAGGAGAGCTTCTATATTAGAAAACTCCTCGCTCAAGGTGAGTCCTTCTCGTCCAAAGACTTGAGTGTAAGCGGTGCGAAAGACGGCCTGTAAATCATCTTCAGTCCAATTCTGACGCAACTCCACTTTTTCACCCAAAACGTCGCCAATTCCCAGACGCAATGCTGTTAAACTCATCGTCATTTTATCTCCACTCAATAATGATTACTTAAAATCAACCCAAGCTCTGCCAATGCTCAGCCAAGCTTTCTGTCCTCTCATTATCCTTGCACTCAATGAACAGATAAACCATCCAGATTCAGCCCAAAAAAGGTCGGACAACGAATCGCTACCACGGACTTGTCCGACCCTTACTCACTGTTGCCAGATCAGACATCCCTCACCCTAAACTAGATCTAGGTTAGATGACTATCAACTCTCAACGGCCAACCGTTAAATCTTCAGGGTTAACGGTTAGACCTCATCGCTCAAGGAAAAAAGGAAAAAGGGAATAGCTACTGTTCACACTGAATCCCGAAGGGAGTTCAGAGCGAATCTTTAGCTCAAGGCATTAATGGCATAGTTGAGGTAGATGTTGGCTTCTCCACCCACATCACCGGACAAGCCATGATTGTCACGAACGAACTCCAGAGCCGCGATATACCAACTCGGAGACAAGCCGAGAGCGGCATTGAATTCCTTGACACCGGCCACCACATATTCATCCAAGGGACCCGTTCCACCCACAACACAGCAATAGCTAATGGTGCGTAGATAATGGCTAATGTCGCGGACACACTTCGACTTGCCTTCAGGAGTCGAAGCGTACTGGGGTCCCTCCATTTGAGTGGTGTAGGGAAACTTCTGATACACATGGTTGGCGGCAGCTTCCGACCAAGCCTGACCGTTCTGGTTAAAGGCTTTGGCAGCTTGCAAGCCAGCCGTGGCGCGGCTGAAACGACCGAAAATCGCCTGCATTTCGGTGTTACCCAGATACACACCACGAGCATCAGCGGCGGCGATCGCCTCAGTTAAAGGGGTTTTCATAGCTAAAATATCTCCAGTATAAAACGATGGTCAAAATGGCGGAAAAAATTACGCGTGTTAAGCAACAGCGGCAGCCGCTCGGTCAAAGTAAATGGCTAATTCTGACATCAAGGAACTACAATCCCCCTTGGTGATGCCATTGGGATCGTTGGCGATCGCCAAGGCAGCATCTTTCATTTTCTCGATTCCCAAGGCGACTGTTGCACCGGGGGTTCCCAAGGCTTGGTAGGTTTCCCGCAGGCCATTGAGACAGCGATCATCCATAACACTGGGATCACCCGCCAGCATCGAATAGGTGACATAGCGCAAAATGAAACCCAAATCACGCAGACAAGCGGCCTGATTGCGATGATGGAAACACGCACCACCCGGACCAAAGACTTGCGGCTGGTCTGAAACCAAGCCCCGGTAAGCATTGGCGGTAATGGATGAAGCATTAGCGGTGAGCCGGTTCACTACATCCAAACGCTTGTTACTGTCAGCCACCATGGCGGACAAGGCATCCACTTGCTCGTCACTCAGGTAAGTCCCCTGGCGATCGGCTTGCTCAACAACTTTGGAAAAAGCATCCAACATAGTTTCAGTTCTCCTAACTGCTTAGGGTCTGTAATGTTTAGTTTGGGGGATAAGTCAGAGGTGGTATCAGGGGATACTGCTCTCAGACCCATCTGAACCTGAAGCTTAGAGGTTGAATGTAAATAATTCGGTAGGGAGTTTGTAAAGAAATCGGAAAGATTACCCAGATCGGGGATTTTTTTACATTTCGTAATAAATAAAGCGTCAGGTTTAGGGTCATTGTCTGCCTTGATCCCCAGTCAAAAGCTCTCCATCTCAGGCGAATCACCCAAGAGGTGATCGCAGATCTGAGGCGGTCAACTTAACAGATTGTAAAGATAAGTGGCAACCCTTTTCCCCTAAACTGAAGCTAAGTTAGGCTACCCAGGAGAGGACTATGAGGATTCTTTTAGTTGAAGATGATCTTCCCTTAGCCGAAACCTTAGCCGAGGCTCTCAGTGATCAACTTTATGTGGTTGACTTGGCTGAGGATGGGGAAAAAGGCTGGGATTATGTCAAGCTCTTTGACTATGATCTGATGCTGTTAGACGTGGTGTTGCCCGAAACCGATGGTTTTGCTCTGTGTCACCGACTGCGATCGCAAGGCTATCAAATGCCGGTGTTAATGATGACGGCCCGAGACACAATTACCGATAAAATTACTGGCTTAGATATGGGCGCTGACGACTATATCGTCAAGCCCATAGACCTCGGAGAATTATTTGCTAGAATTCGTGCTTTACTGAGACGAGGCAGTCCAATTACCCCACCCATTTTAGAATGGGCTGGGGTTGAACTCAATCCCAGTACCTATGAAGCCCATTATCATCAAAATCCCCTACGCCTCACCCCGAAAGAATTTAGCCTGCTGGAATTACTTTTACGAAATCAACGGCGAGTTCTCAGTCGCAGTGTGATTCTGGAAAATCTCTGGAAAACTGAAGTCTGCCCCGAAGAACATACTGTAAAAGTTCATATTAGAAGTTTACGGCAAAAACTTAAATTGGCTGGAGCCGCCAATGATTTCATTGAAACTGTCCATGGAATTGGCTATCGTCTCATGGCTACCAACACTTAATGACCCCCATGACTTAATGGCTTATGGTTGCTGTTCTCAGAGATGTTCTCAGAGATGTTCTCAGAGAATCGTTATAACAATAAGCCTTCATGTGGCGACTGGAGTCGAAGACCAAACTCCGGGTTTTTTGGAGAAACTCGGGGTCTCGACAGGCTTCCCAACTACTCGCAATACTGGGCGTTGGTGTTGAGGATATCGCCGAGGAGTAACTTGCTTTCGATTAGTGACTCCAATCTGTACGATTACGAAATTTGAAATTCCCCTATTTTCGCCAAACAAATGACTGATGTTCACCCATAAGAAATTCTAAAGATCAAGATGATATAAATCCCCATATTTGCTGCGAATATAGCGTAAAAAGGGGTCAATATGAATCGGCATTCCGGTGATGCGATCGACTAATTCATCGGCGGTAAATTTGCGCCCATGACGATAGACATTGCGTTGTAACCAAGTTAACAGGGTCGAAAAATTACCCCGTTCTAAATCAACAGGAATTTCGGGGTGTTGTTTGAGTGCGGTTTCAAACAGTTGGCTGGCAATTAAATTGCCCAACGTATAGCCTTGAAACTGGCCCCCAATCAGTTTGGCATACCAATGGACATCTTGTAATACACCCTCATTGGCGTTGGCGGGGGTAATGCCTAAATCGCGCTCATAGCAACTATTCCACGCCTCGGGCAAATCTTCAACGGCTAATTTTCCCTCCAACATTGCTACTTCTAACTCGAAGCGAATCATCACATGAAGGTTATAGGTGACTTCATCGGCGGCGGTACGAATGGGAGTGCAGGCGACGCGGTTAATGGCGCGATAGAAGTCACAGACTGAAGATTGCCCGAGTTGGCGCAGAAAAAAGCCTTGGAGACGGGGATAAAAGCATTCCCAAAAGGCGCGACTGCGGCCGACTAAATTTTCCCAAAGACGGGATTGACTCTCGTGTATTCCTGAGGAGGTTCCATCAGCTAGGGGGGTGGCTTCGAGGGCTAAATCGATGTTTTGTTCGTAGAGAGCATGACCCATTTCATGGAGACTACAAAATAGACTCTCGGTGAGATTATGAAGGTCTGTGCGGGTGGTGATGCGAACGTCGTTGATGGAAAAACTGGTGGTAAATGGATGCAGTGTCGCGTCTTGGCGGCCTCGGCTGAAATCATAGCCGATGCGTTCCATCAATTTGGCGCAAAAGTTGAGTTGGGCTGTTTCGGGGAACTCTTGTTGTAGCAGTTTGGTCTCGATGGGGGGCGCGGCGGCGATCGCCTCTACAATGGGGACCAACTCCCCCCGCAATTGAGAAAATAACTCTTCTAAAACACGACTGGTCATCCCTTCATCAGACAGAGCAATGAGAGAGTCGGCGGGGCGATCGCACTCCGGGAAGAAACTGGCCCATTCCCGACTCAAATCCAGGGTTTTCTCCAAATAGGGACAGACACGCTCAAACCCTCCCGCCTCCCTGGCCTCGGCCCAAGCCAAATAGGACTCCGTTTGATGATGGGAGAGACGGGCCATAAACTCCGCTGGAACCCGTCTAGCTTGCTCATAATCGCGACGGGCCACCCGAATCAAACTGGCTTCATCACTCTCATAGGGATACTGTTGCGCTTCCCCATCGAGTTGCTCTAAAATCTCCCCCAAAACCGGATCACAGAGCTTTTCATGGGCCACCTGTCGCAGCGTCGCCAGTTGTCGCCCTCGGGCCGTGGCCCCACCGAGGGGCATATAGGTGGCCCGATCCCACTGCAACACCGCCGCCGCAGACTGAATATCCCGTACATCTCGCAGCCGGGTGATCAGTTGAGAATACAAAGAGCCAGAATCAGAAAAAGAAATGGGCATAGTTGGCAAGACAGGCAGACACACGGCTCATCAAAAACTCCTTGTTTCCTCCCCCACCTCGCACCGCAGGTGGGGGAGGAAACAAGTGTCAGGCGGTGGGGTTCAATGCCCCACTGACGGACAATCTCTGCGGGCAACTAACTAAAATGCCCGTGGCGCGATAGAGTAACTTTACTTTGGCAGCACTAAACTGACCAATACGCTTCCAGGTCAACCCAGAAACAGAAACCTTCCTGGCGGTATCGCCACTGACATAGCCAACCGAGACGCGA
>LJZT01000066.1 GCA_001314905.1 Phormidium sp. OSCR | reverse complement strand
TTAACTCTTGCTCTGAACGTAGCCAGTTAAGGCTTAAGCTGGTCAGCTACCTGAAGGGGAGGGCACGAAGCCCCCGTGCTTCAGCCGGGGGTGCTGACTAGCGTACCGGAGTGGGTGCGTTTTTTGACCCCCTCAAACAACGACAGTAGCATAAGAGCGAGTCAGGGCCTTCAAAGTTTTGTTGCTTAGATCGTTCCCACACCATCACCCGTCGGGATCATCGACAAACCCAAGACTGGCAAAACCCAAGTCAACATCCAAGTCAACATCCAAGTCAAAACCCAAGTCGACTTGTAGGGGCCATCTGCCTTTGCTAAGATCTGTCCCACAAGTGGAACTAAATACTATCAACGATAAATAGAGGGTCTTGCTCACAGGCGATCGCATTGATCGCCTGTGAGCTTATTTACCGTTGCGACTGTTGCGACAAGAGTCTCGAAACCTCTTGGTTGTTCTGAATTTCCGATACCCATCGAGATCAATTGAGACCCTAGACTTGTGGTAGACTGCTTATCGAGTTGTCACACCAACTCGAAGCACGACGGCCAAGCATCTGTTGAAACATTGGACAACCCTGTGGAAGACTGGGTTACACCTATGGAAGCTGAGTTAGACCAAGAGAAACTTAGTTTCGGTCGGCTTCGGCAATGGAAGCAGGATGTCTCGGTTGTCATTTTCGCTCGAATCGTTGATGCGATCGCTGGCACTTAACCAACCTTTTACGTTGGCGCGGACATCCCGCGTTCTACCGAACCGGTGAGCGTTGGGAGAAATCGCGCCTCGGTGTGGGACTAAAATGCCAAGGGATGTCAACTCGGGTAGACTTGTTAAACACAGTGGGGTTGGGCGAGGACACGATACCCAATCATGTCCGAGGGGTCGCCTCACTATAAAAATGCAAATCCCGTCCAGGGAAAAAAAGCCTGTGCTGCCATGCCTAAACGGTCAGCGCCGGGAATACGTCACATGTGTCGATAGAGGAAACTTATGAGCATGAAGCCAGATCGCGTGGTTCTTATTGGTGTCGCGGGAGACTCGGGTTGTGGGAAATCTACCTTTTTGCGCCGACTCTCCGATTTATTCGGTGCGGAGAAGTTGACCGTCATTTGTCTCGATGACTATCACAGCTTAGACCGCAAAGGACGTAAAGCTGCCGGGGTCACGGCACTCGACCCTCGCGCCAACAACTTTGATCTGATGTACGAGCAGATCAAGTCCTTGAAAGAAGGAAACCCCATTGACAAACCTATTTACAACCACGAAACCGGAGAACTCGATCCTCCTGAACGAATCAACCCCAATAAAATCATCGTCATTGAAGGGTTACACCCAATGTATGACGAGCGAGTTCGTGGCTTGCTAGACTTTAGCATCTACCTCGATATCAGTGACGAGGTCAAAATTGCCTGGAAGATTCAGCGGGACATGGCAGAACGGGGTCACACCTATGAGGACGTTCTGGCCTCGATTGAGTCTCGTCGGCCCGACTTCGAGCAATATATTGACCCGCAGAAGCAGCACGCGGACATTGTGATTCAGATTCTGCCGACGAATCTAATCAAGGATGACAAAGAGCGCAAAGTCCTACGGGTGCGCCTGATTCAACGCAATGACGTTGACCACCTCGAACCGGCTTATCTCTTTGATGAAGGGTCAACCATTAACTGGACTCCCTGCGGTCGTAAGTTAACCTGTTCCTACCCCGGACTGCGCCTGTTCTACGGTCCCGATAACTACTACGGACATGATGTGTCGGTCTTAGAAGTCGATGGACGCTTCGACAACCTCGAAGAAATGATTTACGTTGAGGGCCATCTGAGCAACACCTCTACGAAGTACTACGGTGAACTAGCTCACCTACTCCTCGAACATAAGGAGTACCCCGGTGCCAATGATGGAACGGGTCTGTTCCAGCTTCTGTCGGGTCTGAAGATGCGCGAAACCTACGAGCGTCTCACTTCCAAAGATTCCAAGGTCGCTGTGGAAGTGTAGATCTAAGCTTCAACTCAATGTTTGTCAAATACGGAGTCAAGAGTATCACACTCTGGCTCCGATTTTTTGTTGCAGACACTTATATGGAGACAATTAAAGATGCAATAATATTATTATAGCGACGTCTTAAGGATTTATCTAGTCATTGTTGATGTGACTACCAATAAATTGTATCGCCTATTCACTATTCACTATTCCCTATTCCCTATTCCCCCTTTCCCCGAAGTTATGTTACATTTAGTTAAGATTATGAAATGAAAACGCATCTAAAAATAATCGTTGCCGCAATCGGAGATAACTGATTATGAAATTTTCTTGGAGAGTCGCCCTGCTGTGGGCTATGCCATTATTGGTAATTGGCTTCTTTCTCTGGCAGGGGGCCTTCTCGTCCTCAGCCGTCACCAGTGGCGGCAATGCTGCCACCACGCGCATGAGCTATGGTCGTTTCCTCGACTATCTCGATTCTGGACGGGTGACCAGTGTTGACCTCTACGAAGGTGGACGGACTGCGATCGTCGAGGCTCAGGACTTTGACCTGGACAATCGTGTACAACGGCTGCGGGTTGACCTTCCCGCCAATGACCCGCAACTGATTACGCGACTGCGGGAAGCCAACGTGAGCCTCGATACTCATCCCCCTCGCAATGATGGAGCCATCTGGGGCGTGTTGGGGAATCTCATTTTCCCGATTCTGCTGATTGCGGGGTTGTTCTTCCTGTTCCGTCGTTCGAGTAACGCTCCCGGTGGCCCAGGACAGGCGATGAACTTCGGCAAGTCTAAGGCCCGATTCCAAATGGAAGCCAAAACCGGCATTCTCTTTGATGACGTGGCCGGTGTCGATGAAGCTAAAGAGGAACTCCAAGAAGTTGTGACCTTCCTCAAGAAACCCGAACGCTTCACGGCTGTGGGTGCGCGGATTCCTAAAGGGGTGCTGTTGGTTGGCCCTCCCGGAACCGGTAAAACGCTCATGGCCAAGGCGATCGCCGGTGAAGCGGGTGTCCCTTTCTTTAGCATCTCCGGTTCAGAATTTGTGGAGATGTTCGTCGGAGTGGGTGCGTCTCGCGTCCGTGACCTCTTCAAGAAAGCCAAAGAAAACGCCCCTTGTATCATCTTCATCGATGAGATTGATGCCGTCGGTCGTCAACGGGGTGCTGGCATCGGTGGTGGTAATGATGAACGAGAACAAACCCTGAACCAACTCCTGACGGAAATGGATGGCTTCGAGGGCAATACGGGAATTATTATTATCGCGGCAACAAACCGCCCCGATGTGCTGGATTCGGCCCTGTTACGTCCTGGACGTTTTGACCGCCAGGTGTCAGTGGATGCCCCGGATATTCGCGGTCGTCTCTCGATTCTCGATGTCCATGCTCGCAATAAGAAGTTAGACCCCTCTGTGTCCCTAGAGGCGATCGCCCGTCGCACGCCTGGCTTCACGGGGGCTGACTTAGCCAACCTCCTCAACGAAGCCGCCATTCTCACGGCCCGTCGTCGCAAGGAGGCCATCACCATGGCTGAGATTGACGATGCGGTAGACCGGGTGGTGGCCGGCATGGAAGGAACGCCCCTCGTCGACAGTAAGAGCAAGCGGCTGATTGCTTACCATGAGGTGGGCCATGCCATGGTGGGAACCTTGGTTAAAGACCATGACCCCGTGCAGAAAGTCACCCTCGTTCCCCGTGGCCAGGCCCGAGGTCTGACTTGGTTTGTCCCTTCGGAAGACCAAACCTTGATTTCTCGGTCTCAGATTCGCGCCCGGATTGCTGGGGCCTTGGGAGGACGTGCCGCTGAAGATGTGATTTTCGGCGATGCGGAAGTGACCACGGGTGCTGGGAATGACTTGCAACAGGTCACAAATATGGCTCGTCAGATGGTGACTCGTTTCGGAATGTCGGATCTCGGTCCGATGTCTCTGGAGAGTCAATCGTCTGAGGTGTTTCTCGGTCGTGATTTGATGACACGCTCGGAGTATTCGGAGGATATCGCCTCTCGGATTGATGCTCAGGTGCGGGCGATCGTGGAACAATGTTATGAGGAGGCGTGCAGTCTAATTCGTAACAATCGCGCGGTGATGGATCGTCTGGTGGATCTGTTGGTGGAGAAGGAAACCATCGACGGGGAAGAGTTCCGGCAAATTGTGGCGGAATACACCCATGTTCCTGAGAAAGAACAGGTTGTGCCAACGCTGTAGATAGGTTTAGGTTAAACTTTAACCCCCCAGTTTCTTGATGAGACTGGGGGGTTTTTGGTGAATAACCGACGAGGGGATGACCCACCCCGCCCTGACGGGCACCCCTCCCAAGAGGGGATGGTTTAGCCAAATTCTTGATGTTGTTGCAACCCATCGCCCCTGGTGGGTTCTTTCTGATAGGCTAACACCGCCTCACTTCCGGCTTCAACGACATCATTGGGCAAACTGCCGAGGGGATTGTTGTCCACATAAAGATATTTCAGCTTTGGCATTTGGGCTAAATCGGCCGGTAACTGATTCAATTGTGTGTTGCGGACATTGAGGATTTCCAATTCTTGCAATTGGGTAATCTCTGGCGGTAACGCGCCGATTGGGTTGTCCCAGAGTGCTAAGTTTTTTAGCTGTTTTAACTGCAAAATCTCTTGGGGAAATTTGTTAAAGTTGTTGCCCCCTAATGCCAACTCTTGTAATTGATGGAGTTGGACGATCGCCGCCGGAAAATCGCGAAAGGCATTGCTACTCACGGCTAAAGAGTTCAACTGCGAGAGTTCCCCTAAACAGAGTGGCAAATCCCTCAATCTGTTACCACTAATTGACAAAATTTGCAAGTCTTTGAGCTGACAAATTGTCTCGGGTAATGTCTCAATTTGGTTGTTGTATAAATACAACTCAGTCAGGGTAGTTAGGTGCCCAATTTCAGCGGGCAGCTCCTGAAGCTGATTGTCATTGAGATAGAGTTGTTTTAACTGCTTTAAATGGTAGATTTCCGCAGGGAGCTGTTCAAGTTGATTAAAGCCCAATCCTAGTTGAGATAAGTATTGCAGGCGAGAAATTTCAGGGGGAACTGTGCCAATGGGATTATGGCTGAGGGAGAGACTGTGCAAATTTTCTAAATTGCAAATCGCTTGGGGAAAGTCCGAGAGGCAATTTTGCCGTAGCGACAGATTACGCAAACGGGTAAGACGGTAAAAATTGTCAGGAATCTGACTCAGCTGATTGTCTCGCAAAGATAACTCTCGTAGGCTAAACAGCTTACTGAGTCCTGAGGGCATCTCTCGGAGACGATTATTGTTGATATGGAGTTTTTCGAGATATTGAAGTTGATTGAGATCGACTGGAATTTCTGTTAAAATATTACCGCTTATATAGAGTTCTCGTAATTGACTGAGCTTTAAAATCTCCCGAGGAAATTCCTCAAACTCATTCCACTCTAAGTCCAACAACTTCAGGTTTTGCAACTGTTCGAGTTGAGGTGGGAGGTGACGTAGGGCATTTCCGCTGAGACTGAGAGCGACTAATTGGTCTAGTTCACCAATCTCGGGGGGGAGTTCTGTTAAGCCACGATCGCACAGATCGAGGGCTTTCGACTGCGATCGCCGCGCAGATTGCAGGATATCCAGGATATTCTCGGACGTCATGGGTTCTTTTAGACAGAAGACAATGAGACAGAAGACAATGAGTCGTTAGCACTGGCCAGTTCCCCCCTGGGGGGGGATGATCACGGCTGAAGGCCTCGTGCTGATGGAATTGAGGGAGTTGAGATGGCGAACCCTATGGCAAGGCATAGTTTCATTTTAAGATACCGTCGTTGAGGATGCGGGGGAGCGATCGCCAACCCAGACAGTCACAGGTTTCCCTCATAAGCCTATACAAGCCCATTAGAAGCCCCTAGGCGTTCATCTAAGACAAACCGGTCTGCAATTGAGACAGTCTTCAGACAAACCCGGTTAATCCAGGCGTATCATAGAGAGCATACCTGTTGTACTAGACCCAGGTAGAGCCGTCTGAGATGACCCTAGAAAGGCTCTAACAGTACACCAGGACAATTTCGTCCTTCAAGAACCCAGACCCCATGGATATTAATGAACTTGGCAACCTAGAAAATTCCGTTAGTAGCCTCTTATCCTTGGCGAAAGCCGAGTTGGAAGAAAATCGCCTTCAGCAACAGCGCGATGTGCAGATCGAAGAAAAAACCAAAGAAATCGAGGCCAAGCTGAAGCCACTCTTAAACCAGGTGCAAGCCATGTTGAGGCAATACGATGCCGAGAACATCTCCGAAAGCACCGGCCGGCAAAAACTCGAACACAAAGCCAAAGAAATCCAAGAACAACTCGACAATGCCCCCCTGTTGGCCGCTCAAACCGTCGATCGCCAACTCATCTTATACGAAGAACGTCTCCTAGACGAACAGTTATCGGAACAAACCCACCAATGGAGAATCGCCCTCAAGCAAGATTTGCTTGAAACCATCTCCGATCAAAATGATTTCTTTAGTGCTACGGATGTCGCCGTCGCACTACGAGGCTACACCACCGACTTAAAAGCCATTGACGCCCTCGAAGAGGTGGTTGAGGCACTGATTGACCGAATTAACCTCCTCAGTGAGGAAGGCCCCGTAGCCCGGTTGCGGGGAACCCACGAACAGACCCTCAACTTTATCTATCATAAGGCGATGGAGAATCGCTCCCGAGTTGAGCGTCCCTCGGAAGTGCAGCCACGAACTCGACATCGAACCTCGGAAAAACGCCCCAATCCCTACAGTCAACTGGCCGGAAAAGTCGTCGTCTTTGGTGGACACGATCGCCTGGCTACCGCCGTCAAGAACCGCCTACGGGATTCTGATGTGGAGTTAGTCTGGTGCACGGCCCAGGAAGGGTTGCAAATGGCACAACAGGTCGAAAACCACATCTATAGTGCTGACCTACTGCTGATTATTACCGGTTATGCCAGCCATTCTCTGACCGAGAAAGCCATGCAAGTGGCCCAGAAAGCGGGTAAAGTTCCCGAAATGGTCAATACGACAGGGATGACCCGAGTCTTAGAGGCGATCGAACTGGGGTTGAAAACCCAACTTCTCGCCAATCAGTTTTCTAAGACGGCGTAGACGGGAATAGGGAACTGGGAACTTCGGAACTGGGAACAGGGAATAGAGTAGCCAGAAGACAGACAGGGACTCGTCTCTGTCTGTCTTACCTGAGAGAGATTTGACGGAGTTTTGGTAAAACCCACTATAATTCAGTTAACATTTTGTTAACGTCCCATCCCGTCATCTTTTTTCACCGTGTTTACGACCGTACCGTTCTCCCAACCCAGCCAATCCCAGCTTCCTGACGATCTCTTCGAGGCGATCGCCACCCTCAAGCGGGATCTCAACGCCATCATCTTGGCCCATTACTACCAAGATCCCGATATCCAAGATGTCGCCGACTATATCGGTGACTCCCTTGGCCTATCTCGTCAAGCCGCCAACACTGATGCCGAGGTGATTGTCTTCGCCGGGGTTCACTTTATGGCGGAAACCGCCAAAATTCTCAATCCCCAAAAACTGGTTCTCCTACCCGACTTAGACGCTGGCTGTTCCCTGGCCGATAGCTGTCCTCCCGAAGCCTTCGCCGCCTTCAAAGCCGCTCATCCTGACCATTTGGTGGTGTCTTACATCAACTGTACCGCCGCCATCAAAGCCATGAGCGATATCATCTGTACCAGTTCCAACGCCGTGGCGATCGTCAAGCAAATTCCCCCAGAACAACCGATTATCTTCGCCCCCGATCGCAACCTCGGCCGTTACGTCATGGAACAAACCGGCCGCGACTTACTCCTCTGGGATGGTAGCTGCATGGTGCATGAAAACTTCTCCGAGAAAAAACTGGTGCAATTGCAGGTTCAACATCCAGAGGCTGAAATCATCGCTCACCCTGAATGTGAAACCCCAGTATTGCGTCATGCCAACTACATCGGTTCGACGACAGCATTATTAAACTACGCCCAACAGAGTCAACGCAATTCCTTCGTGGTGGCCACCGAACCGGGAATTATCCACCAAATGCAGAAAGCGATGCCCAGTAAAACCTTCATCGCCGCACCTCCCACGGGAACCTGTGCCTGCAATGAATGTCCCCATATGCGCCTAAACACCCTGGAAAAACTCTATCTGGCCATGAAACAGCGTCAGCCGGAAATCACTCTCCCTGAAGATGTCCGCCTAGCGGCCCTCAAACCCATTGAACGGATGTTAGCGATGAGTCGCTGAGTTGGAGCGATCGTGGGGAGTTGACAGTGGGGAGTTGACAGTGGAGAGTTGACAGCTATACTACTTTTGCCACAATAAACAAGACTCTTGCAAGCTCTGTGTTTCTTGCATAAAAGCTGTTTTTGGGCAATAAACTGTCAAAACTAAACTGTCAACTTTTCACACTTAGGCACAACTAAGCGCCGACGGCCTCCTTGGCGGCGTAGAGAACTTCAGCGGTAATCGAGTCAACACCTCGTTCACGAGCGAACTTCTCGGTATTGCGTTTTACCTTACCCCGCACAAAGCCGGGAATTTTGTTCAACTCAGCTAAACCATCTTTACTCCAGCCGAGATCCGAATCGGCTGATACTCCCTTGGTGATGGCTTCTTTGGTGTCATGGCCACCGAAGATTTCCAAGAGATGATCTTCCATCCCCAGGGTGAAGGAATTGTAAATCAGATCCACCGTCTGATTGGCCCCCTCATAGCCAAGATAGGGGGTGTAGCCAACCGGGAAGTTCTGAATGTGAATCGGGGCTGAAATCACACCACAGGGAATATCGAGGCGTTTTCCGACGTGACGTTCCATCTGAGTGCCGAAAATGGCGGACGGTTCCAAGCGGGCGATCGCATCGCCAATCTCGCCATTATCCTCACTAATCAACACCTCATCACAATACTCACTCACCTGTTCCCGGAACCAGTCCGCATCATACTTACAATAGGTTCCCGCGAGAACCACATGGATTCCCATTTCGCGGGCTAAAATCTTCGTCATGGCGGCGGCGTGGGTATTATCCCCAAACACCACCGCTTTTTTACCGGTCAAATTCTGACAGTCAATCGAACGGGAGAACCAGGCCGCTTGGGAGACAAAGCGAGTTTGATTGTCGATATACTCCTCAAAATTGACATCGGCCCCCTGTTCCCGTAAAACCTTCTGCATTTGACGAATACAGCGGGCCGTCTCCACGATTCCCATGGGGGTAATATCCACAAAAGGCATCTCAAATTCCTGTTGTAGATATTGGGCCACCCCCAAGCCTAACTCCCGGTAAGGAACGAGGTTAAACCAGGCCCGAGAGAGGTTTTTCAGTTCATGAACCGAGGCTTTATGGGGAACAACCGCATTCACCTCGATGCCCAAGTCAGCCATGAGGCGCTTGAGTTCCGTGCAATCATGTTGATTATGGAAGC
The DNA here is from genome assembly GCA_001314905.1 of Phormidium sp. OSCR. Classification (GTDB taxonomy): domain Bacteria; phylum Cyanobacteriota; class Cyanobacteriia; order Cyanobacteriales; family Geitlerinemataceae; genus Sodalinema. The sequence continues at coordinate 14,716 of LJZT01000066.1, read as the reverse complement.
CCAGGGTGGACATTCCCAAGATATTCACCGAGGGTTTCTCGGTTTTGTCGTTGGGGAGTTGGTCGTATTTGCGGGCTTTCTTGGTGTAGTAGGTGACGATCTGGGTTAGGGTGCGATCGGCGGCCTGCAATTCGTTGAAGCGATAATGATTGACATCGGCCAAGAGGACATCTCCCTCAGAGTCCATCTGGGCGCGGGAGACGAAGTTCTCTAGGTCTTCTTGCAGAATACTTGAGGTGCAGGTGGGGGTGAGGACAATTAAATCGGGATGTTCTTCTTTATCCTTGCGGGTGATGTTGTCCACCACTTTTTCTTGGGACCCTCGCGCCAAGACGTTGCGATCGACCACACTGGTGGTGACGGGGGTAAACTCTCGTTCCCGTTCCAACATCGATCGCATGACATTGAAATAGTCATCCCCGAGAGGCGCGTGCATAATGGCATGGACGTTTTTGAAGGAACTGGCAATGCGAAGGGTGCCAATATGTGCCGGGCCGGCATACATCCAGTAAGCCAATTTCATAGATTGCTCTCCGTAAATCCAATAAAGACGTAAAGACGAAAACGTTGCTCTCAATTCGCTGACATTTGGGCCGCAACGGTTTAACCCGCCCTAACTAACATTCAACTCCTCCTAGACTACGGTTAACCCTTTGGCTTTGGGTTTTCTCTCACATGATTCTTAATGGATTGCTACGATTCTTAATGGGATTTGTTAGCCATAAATTGCATTTTGTCAAGGCGTTTTGCCCGCAAAATAGATTAAGAAATACGAAGTGGCGTTAAAGCTGAACCGGACTTCATCGCCAAGAGGATACAGCGACAACGGGGCAAGGATAGCCTCGGCCAAAGGATTCAAGATATGATAGAAACTCGATTGTTTTGCCGATCGCCCCCGAGTTGGCGATTCCCTAGAAGAAAGACCCCATGAGTAGTTTAAGCGATCGCCTCAAGCGTATCACCGGACAACAACGATTCGTCGTGGCCCGCCTAATGGTGCAACTCACCGGCGCCCAAACCAACCCACTCCTCGGAACCCTCAACCGCGTCTCGGGCCAAGCCATGGAGGCGGAGAACGCCTTGGAACAACTAAGCGAGGGACTGGTCGATATCTGTCAACATCTGTTGCAACTACAACCCTATTGGCAAGCCGCCGCCAACGAAGGAGACGTGGTTTGGGATGAAGGAGAAGCCTCCGACTATTTCAACGAACTCTTTACCGATTCAGCCCAACGCTATCTCTGTCAACCGCAACAGGTGACAGACGAGGACAGTGATGACACCCTCTTTCTCACCCCTAGCGAGAATCTGGTGGTGATGATCACCCTCGTCGGCCAGGGAGACATCCCCGATCTCGAAACGGACTTAGCCGAGATCGATGCCCTAAACCGGGGACTGAAGGCCATCATTAGCCTCGCCTACCAAGATAAACTCGAAGCCATCCAAGTCCACTTCTCCCCCGCTCGCTTTGGTGAAAGCCTCACCGCTGACCAAGTCCTGGAAAACTTCCCCGAACTTATTCCCCTCTAACCGTTCCAGGGACAGTTTTCAGGTCCGATCGCCTATCCTAGAATCAAAACCCGATACATCGAATCGTTAACAAAAACAAACCGTGAAACAAAAATCTATGTGGCGTCGAGTTTTCGCTGGAGTTTTGTGTATTAGCCTCCTCTGGGGCTTTGGGGTAGACCTAACCCCAGGGCGATCGCCCGTTACCCCGGCCGCCGCCTACGCAGCCAATCTGCCCAGTGGCGAGTATCAAGTCCAGCAAGCGCAATATAACGACGAGAACGGTGAGTATCAACTCCTGTTACTCAATACACCCCCCGGCCAACCGCCTCTGTTTAGCAGCACCGATGTACAGATGATGCCCTTAACGGAGGAGGAACAGGCCGCTGGACAACGCTCCTACCTCAGCTTAGACAAGGGACAGGCGGTGTTACATTTGGCCCCAGATTTCCGCATTGACTACATTCATGCGGTGACAGAAACCCAAACCAACCCCCAGACAGGACAACCCGAAACCGTGGTCGTTCGTCAACAGTCGAGCTTCTGGACTCCCTTTGCGGGGGCTTTGGCGGGTCAGGCCATTGGCAATATGCTCTTTTCCCCGAGTTACTATGTGCCGCCGATGTATCAACCCGGTGGTCCCCTCACCGGCTATGGTGGCTCTGGACGCAGCTATGAGCAAGCGGTGAAGAGCTATCAGACCACCCATAACGAACCGCCCGCCGCTGTCAAGAATCGTCAAACCCTGCGAACGACAGGCAGTTTACGCAACAACCGCAATAATCGGGGCAACTCGTTTGGCAGCCGCAGCCGTAATGGAGGTACTGCCGCTGAGCGCTCAGGACGCTCCACAGGTTCCGGGATTGGTGCGAGCCGTCTGCGGGGCAATTCTCAGCGCTCGGGAACCGTGAAACGGCGCAGTGGTGGCTTTGGTAGTGGTCGTTCTCGGACTCGCTCTGGGAGTTTTGGCCGTCGTCGTCGTTAGAGAGAGCTGTTGGGAGAGAGGTTGACGGGGATGGGCTATCGTCTGCTGCTACTGAGTTGGGTGTTGATGATGGGACTGCTCGGCTGTGGGGGTGATCCGTCGTCCTCCCAGGGCCAAGCGCCCACCTCTTCACCGACTCCCCCTGAGACGATCGCCTCCCCCTCTCCCTCGTCTCCTGAGCCGATGCTGGATTCTCTGTCTGAGGCCGCTCCTGTCATTGACGGCGATCGCCTGTTTGAAACCGTCAAAGCCCTAGCTGGACCTCGCTTTGACCCCGGCGATCGCGATCGCGCCCGTCAATACCTGAAACAGCAACTTGAAGCCGCAGGCTGGACGGTTGAGTCCCAAACCTTTGACGGGGGCGTGAACCTAATCGCGCAACGGGATGGTACAGATGCCAACGCTCCAATCCTCCTCCTTGGTGCTCATTACGACACTGTCGCCAACTCCCCCGGTGCCGATGATAATGCCAGTGCTGTTGCCGCCGTCCTCGAAGCCGCTTATCTTCTCAAGGCTCCCACGCCACGAGGGTTACGACTGGTCTTATTTGACCTCGAAGAACGAGGGTTACAGGGCAGTTTCGCCTATGTTTCCCCCCAAACAATCGAAAACGTAGAGGGCGCGATCATCTTAGAAATGATTGGCTACGCCTGTGAGGAGATCGGCTGTCAAACCTACCCTCGGGGACTCCCGGAGTCCCTCCCAGAGCGAGGCGACTTTCTGGGAGTCGTCGGCAATTGGCCCTATCATCAGCTAACTGATGCCTTTGAGGAGAGTCCCCGGTCTGAGAAGCCTAGGCGAGTGACCCTAACGGTTCCGGTGGGCTTGTTTTTGGACTTACTTCGTAGTGATCATGCTCCCTTTTGGCTGGCCGGTGTCCCAGCCGTCATGGTCACCGATACCGCTAATTTCCGCAACCCCAACTATCACCGTCCCAGTGATACCCCGGATAGCTTAAATCGCCCGTTTTTAGAAGGATCAACTCAAGCGGTGGTTGATGTTCTCTACCAGCTTCTGAACCGTCCCCAAGATGCGGCTAATGAGTCTCACGCTAGTGGATCGGCATGGGGATCAAATTAACAAGCTCAGCAAATCTTGCCTGGATCGGTCACAATAGAACCAAGGATAGCTAATCTTAATTTTGCTCTGACCTCGTGACACCTGTTCCCCCCTCGAAGTCCATTTGGGATGTATTTGAACATCTGTGTGAGTGCATTTGCCGCTTTGACCCAGATGGACGGATTATCATTGCTAATTCAGCCTTTGAACAGGCATTTCCTGCGCCGGTGATGCCAGTTTTGTCCGATGAGAACGGGACGAAGTCAGCCTCTGACTCGGCGACTGGGTTGCACTCTCAACAGCTTTTTACACGACTTCCCCTCGGCGATCGTGATCGCCTTCGAGCCGCTTGTCGGCGCATTTCCTCAACTCAGCCGCAAGCCACCCTAACGCTATTGAGTGAGAAGACACATGAGAAGACACAACAGAGTTGGCATTGGGACATTCGCGGCATTTTCAATCGAGCGGGAGAGGTTTTGGAGTACCAAGCCATAATCCACCAGTTGAGCGCCCTAGAGGACGTTGAGGAGGAGTTCCTTACGTTGAAGAGTTGTTCCCAGAGTCAGCATGAAGCCAGTCAATATCAATTATTGGCCACCTATGCCCCGGTTGGGATTTTCCAGGCTGATGCGAATGGAGATCTGACATTTGTCAATCCTCGTTGGTGCGAAATTGCCGGGATGTCGTCAGATTCGGCGTTAAAAGAGGGCTGGAAACAGGCGATTCATCCTGAGGATCTTGACCGAGTTTTGAGGGTTTGGAGTCGGATTCAAGAGGGACTTGTCTCCTGTGAGTTTCGCTTTGTGACGCCGCAAGGACGTGAGGTGTGGGTGTTGGGTAGCAGCGCTCCGCTATATGACTCATCGGGTCAATTTTATGGGGGGGTGGGAACTGTTTTAGAGATAACAGAACGGAAACAGGCGGAATTACAACAGTCCCAGTTAAAACAGCTATCACGAGCTTTGGAACAATGTGGTGATAATGTGATTATCACCGATCGCGAGGGTGAAATTATTTATGTAAATTCGGGGTTTGAACGGTTAACTGGCTACAGTGAAGCAGAAGCGATCGGCGCAACGCCTTCGATTCTAAAATCGGGAGTTCATGATCGAGAGTTTTATCAAAAGTTATGGACGACTGTCAAACAAGGACGGGTTTTTTATGCTGTATTTACAAATAAAAAAAAGTCAGGAGAACTCTTTGCTGAGCAAAAAACAATTACCCCATTGCGAGATGAAACCGGAAAGATCACACATTATATTTCAACGGGGAAAGATGTAACAGAGCGTCAGCGAGCTGAGGCTCGTTTGGAACAGGTTAATCGTTGTTTTTTGAATTTTAGCAGCGATCCGATGGAAAATATCGGGCGTTTAACAACATTATGCGGTATGTTACTCAACGCGACTGGGGCGATTTATCAACGTCGGGTTAACGATAGTTTAGCGTCGGTCTGTACTTGGGGAACAATTGCAGCCGGTGAGACGGCTACCCAGGAGTCATTTGAGGCCTTGATGGAAGGGTCTTCGTCTAGTGCAGTGTGTCCCCGCCTCGAAAGTCCTGGGGATACTTGGTACGAAGCGAATTCAAGGATTTGGCGGACGTTAGTTCGTACCGGCGATCGCGTGGTGGGATTATTGAGTCTGTACTATCAAACGTCCCCAGAACGGACTCCTGATGATGGACGTTTGTTGGGAATTATTGCGACGGCGATCGCCATTGAAGAAGAACAGCATCGAGTCGGTGAAGCGTTGCGCCGTCAGATGGAACGAGAACGAGCCTTGAGTAATTTAGCTCATCATATCCATCGTTCTTTGGAACTCTCGGATATTTTACCCGCTACAGCGAAGGCGGTGCGTGAATTTTTAACGAGTGATTCAGTCTTGATTTATGCTCTTAATGAGACCCGAACTCAGGCCCAGATGGTGGCTTGTGCCACGATCCTAGAAACGGTTAATCCCAATTTTATCTTGTTTCAGGAGTTTTTGTTCAATACCAATTGCTTGTATGATTATCAAAACATCCCAAACCCAGAAAATCTACAAGTTCGAGTCTGTGATAGTTCTTGTAAACTAAAGGGATTTGAAACCAGTAAAACTCACATGATTGCCCCGATTTTACAAGGAAGTCATCTCTGGGGTGTCATTATCGCTCAAAATTCTCAAACCTATCGCCAGTGGAGCGACAGTGAACAAGAATTTCTTCGCCAAGTCTCAACTCAGTTGGGGATTGCTACTCAGCAATCTAAACTCTATGAGGAATTGAAGATTGCCAACTGTAGTTTACAAAATTTAGCGACGATTGATGGCTTGACTCAGGTGGCGAATCGACGACAGTTTGATACGTTTTTAGCTCAATCTTGGCAACAGTCCCTAGAAGAGAAACAGCCTCTGGGGATTATTTTGTGTGATATTGATTTCTTTAAACCTTATAACGATACTTATGGACATCAGGCCGGGGATGATTGTTTAAAACAAGTCGCCGCCGTGATTTCTAAGACGGTGACGGATGAGGATAGTCTCGTGGCTCGCTACGGTGGGGAAGAGTTTGTGGTGGTGATTAATGGGGCTAAACGTCAGAAACTGGTGACTTTGGTTCAGGCGATTCGTGGGGCGGTTGAAGGCTTACAGGTTCCTCACCGTAGTTCAAATGCTCATCCTTGGGTAACTCTGAGTGTCGGTGCGGCGAGTCTGATTCCTCGACGGGAATGGACATCGGATGATTTATTGCGCCAAGCGGATCAGGCTCTCTATCAAGCTAAAGCTGATGGCCGCAACTGTGGCCGGATTGCCGATTGTTAATTAATGGCTGATCAACTTCATATAAATTATTATAATTTAATATAATTTAATAAATAGTTGAGGAAAGATTGCTAGTCGACCGTTTTCTATAATAGATAGCGTATTATAGAACAGACTTGGACTTGAAAATGTCACTGATTTTATTGTGAACCTTGGGAACTCTCTCCTATCGATGCCGCTGATCCCAGCTCCCCCCTTGTTAATGGCTTCTCCTGTTCCATTTAGCAGCCAAGAACTCGCTAACTTAAACCCTGATGATTTAAGACAACTGATTCACTGTTTTTTAAGCTTTAACAGTAATCCCCTAGACAATATCCATCGTCTTGTTAACCTAGGTCGAGAGTTAACCGGAAGCCTGTGTGCTTGTTATCAAAGTCGCTTTCAAACTGAGTGGGTTGAACGATCGCAGCAGGGGTCTTTGACTTGTATCATGGATAATGCGAGTCAGTCAAATTGTAGTCGTCGTCAGTTAAATCGTTCGGAAAATACATCGTCCTTGAATCTCTTGCGCTGTCCAACCTGTCAATGTCAACAGAACGGAGTCAGCCAAAATTGGGTGATTACTGACGACATTCATGGCAAACTTTCGATGCGTCATAGTCCAGGACGGCCTTTTAACTCAGAACAAAGAAGAATTATAAGCTTAATCACACGAGCGATCGCCATTGAAGAAGATCGACTCTATGAACAAGAACGGCAACGAATTCAACAAGAACGAGAACTTGTTGTCAGTCAGATTGCTCAACAGATTCGCAAGTCATTAGATTTACAAGATATTTTGCATAATACCGTGAGAAGCTTGCTAGATTTCTTAGAAGCAGATCGGGTGATTATTTGTCGAATCAATGATGATGGCAAAGGAGATATTTTAGAAGAAGCTCGCAATCCAGAAATTCCCTCAATGGTGGATTGGGTTCTCAGTGATCCTTGGCTGGTTGATCAAAAATGTCACCAAGATTACTTGTCCGGTCAAGTTTTAGTGATTGAAGATATGCAGCAGGCTAATCTTGACCCGGGTTTGCAGCAGTTAATGGACTTTTTTAAAGTTCGCGCTCGCCTAGTGATGCCAATTATTTTGACTCAAGAGGTCGAGGCGAATGCTGGAGATGATACCCCCAGTTCAGGAGAGGCTTGGGGACTGTTGATGGTGCATCAATGTCATCATCCTCGACAATGGCAAATAGACGAAATTAATCTTTTGCCCCAATTAGCCACTCAACTTGTGATCGCTATTCAACAAGCACAACTCTACGAACAGGTGCAAATTGCCAACCGTGAACTGAGTGAGTTGGCGACGCAAGATGGCCTGACGCAAATTTGTAACCGTCGCCGATTTGATGAGTATCTTGATCATGAATGGGGACGATTACTGCGATCGCAAGCCCCCTTATCGCTGATTTTGCTCGATATTGATTGGTTTAAGCAGTATAACGACACCTATGGACATCTAGCCGGTGATCAATGTTTACAACAAGTGGCTCAAAGTCTAAAACAATCGATGCAGCGATCGACAGATTTGGTTGCTCGCTATGGCGGGGAAGAGTTTGCGATTATCCTCCCGGATACCACGGAGGCGGGGGCGCAGTTTCTCGCCGAACAAGTGCGATCGCAGATCGCCCATATGCCCATCTGGGATCTCGGCTCTCATGGTAACGGCTCCATGTCCTCTCAGGTAACGGTCAGTATTGGCGTAGCCAGTCACATTCCCTTTCCTGAAGCAAGTCCCAAACTCCTCGTTGCCGCCGCTGACTTAGCGCTGTATCGGGCTAAAGAGCAAGGTCGCAATCGGGTTTGTATCGCCACCGATGCCGACTTTAACCAAGCCGAGTAAGACAATTCAGAAAAAGTTAAAACTGGTATAATACGGTGCGATCTACCTAGAGGCACTATGGCAAAGTTTACCCTGTTCTCTCGGTCTGAGGGGAAACGGCCCCAGGCAACTCGTCCTGACGGCTCCCAGGTGTCGCGATCGCGGAAATGGCCCTGGACCGAAGCCGCTGAAACCATCTCTATCATTGCCTGTGGGGGAGGGGTGGCCGGTGCGATCGTCTTTCAGGAACTGGTGTTGGCTATTGTGCCGCCAGTGTTTGCCCTCTCGTTTAACATCATCAACCGTTCTCGTCGTCTTCAGGAGTTGCGAGAGCGTAATCTTTGGTCTTATACGGAAGCCCAAGACTTGCGATCGCAGCTTCACTCTGTTCAGGATTCCCTACAAACCCTGCCTCTGGCCGATCGCCTCGTGGAAATTGAAGCCTGTGTGCGTCGTTTAAGTGACGCCACCCTGGAGTTGCAAGGACAGCAGGCAGGGATGGTTGAGGAGATGGGGGACGATCGCGAGAAAATTAAAGAGGCCTTCGGGATTCTACGTCAGGGGGTCTATAACCTCAGTCACCACACTAACAGCTCCCTGGACCGGTTGCGAGCCGAACTCGATACCCTACGGCGCGAGGTGGAACCCACCGCCAGCCGAGTGGCTCGGCAGATTAGCGATGAGGCGATCGCGCCCCTACAGCAGCAACAGCGGCAGTTTGAGCAACAACTTGGCCAAGTTCAACAGCAGCAGTCCCTCCTCTCGCCTCAAGTCCAGCAGTTGACTGAAGCAGTGACCCATCTGCGAACTCATACGGCGCAACATTGGCTCTCGGAAATTGATCGCCGTCTGGAGTCGGTCTTACCCTACCGCTACCGAGTGGTGAGTGAGGATGCCTCTGATTATCTCTTTGAAGCTCTCAATCAGGGTAAAGAGCATATCGTGATTGTGACCCCTTGGTTGGAACTCGATCCCGTTCGTTCTGAGGCGTTTCTGCAAGCCTTAGATACGATTTTGTCACAAAATGTCTTTGTGAGCTTTGGCTGGGGTCGTCGGGCTGATGTAGGACGCGCCCGCAACACCACGCGTCCCATTGCCCTCAAGGATGGGGGCTGGCGCTATCAGCCGGAACGAGATCCTCATGGCTACTATCGTCTGTTACCGCAATTGTTGGAGTTGAAGAAACGCCATAAACGACTGACGCTGAAGTTGTTGGGGACGGCAGAGCGGATTGTGGTCTGCGATCGCGATTGGGCGCTTCTCGGTAGTCATCATCTCCTCTGTCATGTGGCTAGTAACACCCCAGAAGTGGGTCTATATACTAATGACCCCCATGTGGTTCTCGATCTCGGACAACGGTTTAATCTAGTCCCTCATTTGAAACGGCGGGCTATGCCGATGCCGGGACGGTTGACGGTTAATTATTAGGGAATAGTGAATAGTGAATAGTGAACACTTCGACAGGCTCAGTGCGGTGCAGTGAACACTTCGACAGGCTCAGTGCGGTGCGGGGAACAGGATTTTGAGGCCGGCTGGGTAATTGGTATCATCGCTGACATCAAAATCTTTAGATTTATTTCATAATCTGGTAGAGCAATACTCGATTAGGATTTGCTGATATGGATTACAAGCAAGAACTTATCACAACCATTCATGATTTTGGCTGTAATCTGGAGTTTCTTGAAAGCCGTGCCACACAATTGAGTGAACAGTTCCCAACGGCTGTTCTGATTCCAGCGCTCTATGAAGAACTCGAACGGCCGGCGTTGGCTCATATTCGTAATCATCTCCGGGAATGCCACTTCGTCAAAACTGTTATCCTATCGGTTTATGCTGATAGTCTGGAGCAATATGCTAAAGCGGTGGAGTTTTTCCGGTCCCTACCGCAAAAAACCTTGATCATTTGGGAAAATGGCCCGCGAATCCAAGGAATTTTGGAGCGACTGCGCGATCGCGGCTTGGATATTGCCCGCTTTAAAGGGAAAGGGAAAGCGGTTTGGTTGGGACTTGGGGTTGCCTCCTTAGAAGCTGATGCGATCGCCCTTCATGATGCCGACATTGTCACCTATGATCGCTCCTATCCCCTAAAACTGCTCTTTCCCCTCCTGGAAAAAGAATGTGGGATTGCCTTCAATAAAGCCTATTATGCTCGCCTCAGTAGCGATCGCCGCAGCCTCAATGGCCGAGTGGCCCGGTTATTTGTCACCCCCCTGCTGACAGCCCTAATTGAAATCTTTGGCTATCAGAACTATCTACGCTATCTCAGTTCCTATCGCTATCCTCTGTCTGGGGAATTTGCTCTAACAGGCGATTTAGCACTGACAACGCGCATTCCGGGCAACTGGGGCTTAGAAATTGGGATGTTGGCGGAAGTGTATCGTAATGTAGCTGAAAAACGGATTTCCCAGGTCGATTTAGGGATTTTTGACCATAAACATCAGTCCCTTGGCCAATCGAGTCAGGAAGGACTGCAAAAAATGTGTCGGGATATCCTGCAATCGGTGTTACGAACCCTGACGGAAACGGAACGGGTGATTATTTCGATGGATCACATTCGGGCGTTGCGGGTGAAATTCCGCCGGGAGGCTCAAGACTACACCCGGCAGTATTTTGTGGATGCTTTGTTTAATAATCTCCCCTACGATCGCCATGAAGAGGAAAACATTGTTGAAGTCTTCGATAAACTGATTCTCGAAGCTGGAGAGGAGTATTTCCTCAATCCTGCTGGGGCGCAAATTCCCGACTGGACGCGGGCCATCGCTGTTATGCCAGAACTACGGGAAGAACTGCGGGCCGCCACCATTGCTGATAGTCAGGATGCGATGGCCTATACCCATCCTTCTGAGAGCCTACTTGAACCGATGCTTTCGGTCTCTCCCCTCGATCCCCTACAGAGTTCAGCTAACTCATAGGGTTTGGGTTGGTTCTGGGGATGGGTTGAGCGTCGATTAGGGGTTGCGATCAACTTGATAGCTACCAACAATCAGGCGGCTGTCCTCAAGATAAATATCATAAGCCTCGTTAATGCCATACAGGTTCAGGACATAGATGCGATCGCCATGCTGTTCAATATAGCCAATGGCATCGAGATCCTGTCCTGAGGCATTCTTTCCTCGCCAGTCGAGGCGAACACTCCCATCGGGTTGCAACTCGGAACGTTGCCAAGCAATCTCCCGAAAGGCGGCTTGGGTGCGTTGACGATACAACTCTTCCAAGTCATCGATGCTTAGAGTCTCTTGCATCTCAAAATAAGTCACTTCACCACCAAATTCACCATTAGCAGATAAGAAGCTGACGCCATTGGCTTGGGGTTGGTGAGCATAGTGGTTGGGAAAGGAAATCTTGAAGATTCCCTCGGGATGACGATAGGTTTTTCCCTCTCCGGGAAGCGACTCTTCTGTGTTGTTCGTGTCATGTGTTGCTTCCGTTTCTTCAGAGGTTTCCTCTGAAGATGGGTTTTCTTCCGTTTCTTCCGGCTGAGGGTTCGGTTCGCCGGGAACAGGAGTCGCGGTGGGAGTCTCGTCATCACCGGACTCCGTCACCGGGCTACAAGCCCCCAAAATTGGCAAAGAGACCAGAATCCCCCAGATTATCCAGCGCCAAGGATGGATCATTCGCTTCGACTCCTCAGTAAATAATGCGGTTGAGAATGGTAGTGATTTGACCGTTTCTGACTTGGCTTATGGTATCACCTCTGTTGGAAATTGAGAGTAGATTGACATTTTAAGTGTGACGTTTGTTGATAGAAAAATAATTATCATATAAAATTTATAGCTATTTCAACCGTCTTATTTTATCTGTCTTTCATTAGGAAATCTCTCAAGGATGAGGGCCGGTTCACCTGTGAAAATAGTCATAAATCTGCGCTGCGAGTCGTTTGCCAATTCCGGGAACCTCGGCCAACTGGTCGGGTGAGGCCTGCATGAGATAATCCAGGGAATGAAAATGAGCGAGTAATTGTTGCTGACGCTGAAAGCCGAGGCCGGGAATCTCATCGAGGCGCGATCGCCGCATCCGTTTTGTTCGCTGCTGACGATGGAAGGTAATGGCAAAGCGGTGAGACTCGTCTCGCAGTCGCCGTAAGAGTTGCACGCCGGGTTGTTCGGGATGGGTGTCTAGGGGTTTAGAAGCCCCCGGAGTGAAAATCTCTTCCCGTTGTTTGGCTAAACTGACGACGGAGAGAACGTCGCGTAACCCCATATCTTCTAATACTGTCACCACGGCGGAGAGTTGACCTTTTCCGCCGTCAATGACCACTAAATCGGGATAATCGGGGGACTGTCTTAGAGCCTCGGGAGATTCATAGTCACGAAAGCGCCGTTGCAAGACTTCCGCTAAACTGGCGAAGTCGTCGGAATGGCCGCTACGAATCTCAGGATTGCGGATTTTGTAATGGCGATAGTCTTGCTTGGCGGGATGTCCATCGAGAAAGACGACTCGGGAGGCGACGGCGTTGGAACCTTGGCTATGGGAGATGTCGTAACATTCGAGGCGGCGGGGTGGGGTGGCCTGTCCCAAAATTTTGGCTAAGTCTTGTAGGGCCTCTTGGTTGCGGCGATCGCCTCGTTCGAGTCGCGCGAGTTCGTAACCGGCATTGCGTTCGACCATGGCAATGAGTTCGGCTTTCTGTTGCCGTTGGGGGACTTCTAAGGTCACGTTACGGCCTCGGGTTTGACTGAGCCAGGTTTCGAGAAATTCGGCGTCGGGGAGGGGATGTTGCAGGAGAATGGTGCTGGGAATTTCGACGGGGTCAAGGCGACGATAATGGTCTTCGAGAACTCGTTGCAGGATGGAACCGGGATCGTCGGCGTTGGCGATGAATCCTAAGCGGCCGATGAGTTTTCCAGACCGGATTTGGAACAGTTGAATGCAGGCGTGGCGTTCTCCGAGACGCAGGGCGATCGCATCGCGGGAAATACGGTCGTCGGGTAAGGCCACTTTTTGGTCAACGCCGAGGGATTGCAGTCCCTGGAGGCGATCGCGCACTTCAGCGGCTTTCTCAAATTCGAGTTTGGCGGCAGCAGCTTGCATCTGTTCATTGAGGATGCTTTCGAGTTCGCTGATGCGTCCTTGGAAGACCATGGCCACTTTTTCGACGATTTGATGATAGGCCTCAGGGGTAATCAGTTGTTGGCAGACTCCGGGACAGCGGCCAATGTCGTAATTGAGACAGGGACGGTCTTTGAAGAGGGGTTTGGGCCGTTGACGCAAGGGGAAGATGCGTTTAACCAGGTTGAGGGTACTGCGAAGCTGGCGGGTATCGACGTAGGGGCCGTAGTAGCGGTCTTTGGGGTTGGCGATACGTCGTTTGCGAGTGATGAAGATACGGGGATAGTCTTCGGACCAGGTGATACAGAGATAGGGATATTTTTTGTCGTCTTTGAGGAGGACGTTGAATTGGGGTTGATGTTGTTTGATGAGGTTGGCTTCGAGGGCCAGGGCTTCGGCTTCGCTGTCGGTGACGATAAACTCGATGTCACAGACTTGGTGCACCATGAGGGCGATGCGATGGCTTAGGGGTTGCGACTGACGAAAGTAAGACCGGACGCGACTACGGAGGCTTTTGGATTTGCCAATATAGAGGATGCGATCGCCGTCGTCCCGCATTAAATAGACTCCCGGTTCTGGGGGAATCTCTTTAAGACGCTGTTCGAGGCGATCTCGACTGTCTAGGAGGGGAAGCGGTCGGGTTACTGTCATGTCTCAAGGGGAGTGTCAAGGAGTCGTCGGCAGTTTTAACCAGTTGAAGATTTCGGCGGCGGTCAGGTTTAGGTCAAGGCCAGATAACCGGATCGATGGCTCATCTTCTATCCCGAGTCGGGGTTGTTCTCGGGGCTGAAACATCAGAACACTGCGATCGCCGAGATCGATTAACCAAGCCAGTTCAGTCCCAGACTCCAACCCATCTAAAATTTGACCAATCACCTGATTCGGCTGTTGATTGGGGGAGAGAATTTCAATGCTCCAATCGGGGGCCACAGAGAAATCGTTGGCAAATTCTCCCGCTTCATCTAGGGGAATCCGATGCCAACGAAACACGGCGATATCGGGAACGAGGGAGCGATCGCCAACGGTCCAAGGCAATTCTGGGAACCCATAGGCCAAGTGAGAGGCTTCTCCGACTTGATTGATACGTTCCAGCAATTTTGCCTGTAAACGGCTATGTTTCCCCCTCGGCATCGGTTTTTGAAAAACTTGTCCCCGAATATACTCACAAGCTGGCGTGGTTTCGGGCTGTTGTAGAAACTCTGCCAGCGATCGGCATTGAGAAACGGTTGTCACCATGACTGCTTTCTACGTGACACTCCAACCTAAACAATTTAAAAACCTAAAATCCTTGTCTAGCATTAATTTTAATTGATTTATAGTCCTATTTTATGTAACTAATTATTCAAAATATAGGAATTGGGACACTCTCTTGCCTCTTGCCTCTTGCCATCCCCTCTTGGGAGGGGTTAGGGGTGCCTCTTGCCTCTTGCCTCTTGCCTCTTGCCTCTTGCCTCTTGCCTCTTGCCTCTTGCCTCTTGCCTCTTGCCTCTTGCCTCTTGCCTCTTG
>LJZT01000065.1 GCA_001314905.1 Phormidium sp. OSCR | reverse complement strand
ATCGCCAGAAGGTAAGACCAAAAAGTTTTAACTTGGAGGCGCTTCTTTGGGTAGGAAGCCGACGCTGTAATCTTTGATGAGCGCGTTCGGTAGTTCACGAAACCGTCCTCTTTCACCATACCGCACCTCTGGGATCTTACCGCCGCTCGGGGTTGGCCCAGATTGGTCTGGATTAGCGTTTGGCCGAAAATTGCTGGGCTAAGGTGCGGGCTAGTTTGAGAGAATCATGACGAACCATGCCCGACTCGCGATCTTCGCTCATGATGTTGGCCAGAATCACCTGTCGTCCTAGGCGTTCGACGACATCGAGATCTAAATCAACGGGATGGGATTGTTTTTGAGCATAGCGAATCAGCGATCGCGCCGAGGGCTTACTTTTCTGAACCACCACCGCGTCAAAGATGGGGCGATCGCCGCAGGCCCGGTCAATAGCTAAGATATGGTCAGATACGGTATAGCCATCGGTTTCTCCCGGTTCCGTCATGATATTACAAACATAAATCCGCAAGGCCGAGGAGTGGGCGATCGCCTCAACAATATCGGGAACCAAGAGATTGGGAATCACACTGGTATATAAACTCCCTGGGCCAATCACGATGACTTCTGCTTTGGCGATGGCCTCAATCACCCGAGGGAGCGGCGGGGGAGTTTCCGGAACACAGCCAACCTGGACAATTTTACCCCGAGCCTCAGCAATGCTCGACTCCCCTTGAATGCGCCGGCCATCAGCCAATTCAGCCCAGAGTGTCACATCCGTTAACGTCGCCGGTAACACTTCCCCCCGTACCGCTAACACCTGGGAACTGGCTACCACCGCTTGCTCTAAATCCCCGGTAATATCAGCCATAGCCGCTAAAAACAGATTGCCAAAACTATGGCCACTCAACCCCGTTCCCCCTTGGAAGCGATATTGAAATAACTCCGCTAACAGGGTTTCCTCGTCCGCCAAGGCCGCTAAACAGTTCCGAATGTCTCCGGGAGGCAAAACACCAATTTCGCGGCGTAAACGCCCCGATGAGCCGCCGTCGTCGGCCACCGTGACCACGGCGGTGATATTGGCACTGTAGGTCTTGATTCCCCGCAACAGAGTCGATAGGCCCGTTCCTCCTCCCAAGGCAACAATCTTGGGGCCGCGATGGAGTCGCCGCCGTTCCATGAGAGCATCGATTAACTCGCCATTGTCTTCGGGTTTGAGGGCATCGTGAATGGACCCCATGGTGCGAGTTTGACCCCACAGCAGCAGTAAAATACCGCTGATGACCACTAATGGACCACTAATATAGTTAGGAACCCTCGTGGCAATAGTCGTTAGGGCGGTTTCGACGAACTGCAATAGATAATAGACAGGGGTGAGTTTGGTCCAAATGGCAATGCCGAGCAACGCCAATACCATCCCCGTGGCACTGACAACTAACCATCGCTTTAACGACAGCCCCGGAGAGAGCCATTTGAACCATTGCTTGGCACGATAGGGGGTTCGACTTCGCGAAACTCGTTTCAAATCACGGATTGTCTGTTTCATAGCAGCGGGGATAAGCAAGGCATCATAGCGGTTTCCGGTTAACTCACGCTCAAGTATGGCAACATGATAGAGCAGTCGCGGGAAATGACGGGGTTCATGACGCGTTTGGATCACAACTTGGATCACAACTTGGATCACAACGGCGAAGAGCAGGGTCAAGAGCAGGGCCATGACGACCCTGTTCAACGCGATCGCAATTGTCCTTCAGAACCGATCGTTGAACTCAAAGGGATCTCCAAATCCTTTGGGCATAACGTGATTCTCGACGAGATAGACTTGACGATCTATCCCGGAGATGCGTTAGGGATTATCGGGCCATCCGGAACCGGTAAATCGACCATTTTACGGCTCATTGCCGGGTTAATGCCGCCAGATTCAGGAGAAATCTACATCAAGGGCCAATTACGCCAAGGCTTGATTGAAGATAACCAGGATCCCATTGGCATTGGTATGGTGTTTCAGCAAGCGGCCCTGTTTGACTCTCTCACCGTTGATGAGAATGTGGGCTTTTCCCTCTATCAACATTCAAAACTACCTCATAAACAGATTCGTCAGTTAGTTGAGGAGAGTTTAGAACGAGTGGGGTTGGGGGGAAGTGCGGATCTCTATCCAGCTCAACTCTCGGGAGGGATGCGTAAACGGGTCAGTTTTGCCCGCGCTATCATTGATCACCCTGATGATCCCAGCCATACCTCTGAAATCTTGCTTTATGATGAACCCACCGCCGGACTCGATCCCATCGCCTCGACGGTGATTGAAGATTTGATTCGGGATCTTCATGTTGGGCAGAAACACTACAGTTGTGGGACCTATGTCATGGTGACGCATCAAGAGAGTACCATTCGCCGCACTACGGATCGGGTGATTTTTTTATATCGCGGTAAAGTACAGTGGGAAGGTCATGTTCACGAGCTTGATGAAACGGATAATCCGTTGATTCGCCAGTTTCGTACCGGTAGTATTGATGGCCCAATTCAGGCGGCTGGGTAGGTACAGTAGATAGTTAATTGATAAACCCTATGGGCGCAGGTCACGAGGAATTATTATGCGATCGCGGACGCTTCGAGAAGGCTCTTTAGGCCTATTTATTCTTTTAGGATTAGGATTGTTTGGACTCCTGTCCCTTTGGCTACGAGGAGTCACAGTCGGACGAGATACCTACGAGTTTGTGATCGAGTTTGAGGATGCGCTGGGAATGCAAGCTGGCGCACCGGTTCGCTATCGTGGTGTGCGGGTTGGCCGCCTGGTGGATGTGGTTCCGGGAACCAATGGGGTTGATGCCAAAGTGGAGATTCTTTCTGAGGATCTCAAAATTCCTCGTCCGCCCTATGTTGAAGCCAATCAAATCGGCTTTATTGGGGAAACGACCCTTGATATCCTCTCACCGGATCAGCCTCTAGCTCAAGCCCGAGAGTTGGCGGCTCCTCTCGCAGACAATTGTGATTCTGAGGTGATTATTTGTGATGGCGATCGCGTTCTCGGTCGTGTTGGAGTCAGTTTCGAGAAGTTGACTCGCGCCTCAACTCAATTTACCGAGTCCTTTAGTGATCCTGAGTTCCAAGAAACGCTCCAAGTTCTCTTAGAAAATACTGCTCAAGCTAGTGAAGATATTGCTGGCCTAGCTCGCAATGTCTCGGAAATGACGGTCTTTTTTCAGGAGGAACTCGGGGTTTTATCGGATTCAGCGTTGGTGACGACGCAAACGCTAACCCGCACGGCTGAGGAGTTTGGCCAGACAGCGGCTGGGTTTAATCAGACGGCGGTGGAACTCAACCGCCTCACGGTAACGGCGAATCAACTCCTCGAAGATAATCGAACCAGTTTGGTGACAACTCTCGATAATCTTAATATGATGAGTCGGGAGTTACGCTTAGCGGCGACGGGGTTAACGCCGTTGTTGCAGGAGAGCGATCGCACCTTAAGATTGGTCAATAGCAATTTATCGCAGTTGGAACAGGCGAATTTAATTGCTGAGCTTGAGGTATTGGTCAATAATGCCACGGTGTTATCTGAAAATGCCGCCGTCGCCTCCCAAAATCTGCGCGATGTCTCGGAAGCCGTTAATGATCCCGCTAATCTGTTGATGTTGCAAGAAACCCTATCCTCGGCTCGTTCAACTTTTGAGAATGTCGAAAAAATCACCTCTGATTTAGATGAGTTAACGGGAGATCCTCAATTGCGGGAAAATCTGCGACGGATTATCAATGGGTTGAGTGGTTTAGTCTCTCTAAGTGATCAACTTGAACAGGAAACAGAACTGGCCCAGGCCTTAGCGGTTCTCGATGAACAACGCAAACAACTCGAAGCCTCTCAAAACGATGGGTTAGAAAACGATGGGTTAGAAAACGATGGGTTAGAAAACGATGGGTTAGAAAACGATGGGTTAGAAAACGATGGGTTAGAAAAACAACGTCTTCAATCCTCTCCCCCGCCCTCTCCTGAGCCGCCTGAGTCGTTTCAGCGCAAAGAACGGCTATGATTAAGGCTATGATTAAGGCTTAAGACATCCTAATCGTTGAATTGATCTTCTAGCAATGGTAGAACCGCAACACGAACCGGCTTGGGTTGAAATTGGCCGCATTGTCGCCCCTCAGGGGGTGCGTGGATTGATGCGCGTCTATCCTGACTCGGATTTCCCCGAACGCTTCCTCGAACCAGGGCGGCGTTGGCTACAACGTAAAGATGGCCAGCCTGAAGCGGTGGAATTGCTCGGAGGGCGAGAGATCCCCGGAAAAGGATTGTATGTGATTGAAATCGAGGGAATTGAGACGCGAGAGGCGGCGGAAGCCTTGCGTAATGCGGTGTTAGTGGTTCCCGAGGGCGATCGCCCCCAACTTGAGGCGGGGGAGTTTCATGTTAGTGATTTACTCGGGTTGGAGGTCTTTCATCACCAAACGGGGGAACGGTTGGGAGTGACAATTGATATTTTTTCGGCTGGGAATGACTTGTTACAAGTTCAATTAGATGAGAATCTTGTACCACAAAAACCAGTAGAAGTCAAGAAGAAAAAAGGCAAAAAACCTCAAAAGCCGCCAGCAGCGCCGACGGTTTTTATTCCCTTTGTTGAGGCGATCGTGCCGGTGGTGGATTTAGAGAATCGACGGCTAGAAGTAGACCCGCCTGCTGGATTATTGGAGATTATCAATTAGGTAAGTTGAACCTGTGCAGTTAACCTGACGGTTGGAACAGCTCCTCGACGAACACCGTCAGCCGTGTCATTGCTCCCTGTCGATTGAACGAACACGCCCCATGAGACAATTTAGCCCTCGTCCTTGTCCCTGTTGCACCCCCATTGACTCAGGAACCCCAATCGAGACCCTACAACTGGCGATCGCCCTGGTGTTGGGCTTCTCAGTAGTCGAATGGCTCACAGGACAGGTTAGCCATAGCCTCTCGCTGCTGGCGGACTCGGGCCATATGCTCACCGACGCGATCGCCTTATCCCTGGCGCTGTGGGCCACCTGGCGAGTACGCCTGAGAAGCCTCCAGGGACAAACTCAAACCGGACTGGCTCACACCACACGTACCGAAAGCGGTGTGGCCATCATCAATGGACTGTCCCTATTGTTGATGGCTGCATTCGTGATCTGGGAAGCCTTGCGACATCTAGCTCATCCCCCCGAAGAATTGCTCAGTTTGCCCGTGTTAGGCGTGGCCCTGTTGGGATTAGTCATCAATACCACCAGTGCCAAATTACTGCATCAAGAGAGTCAAACCAACTTGAACCTAGAAGGGGCCTTTCTTCATGCCGTAGCCGACGCTATGGGGTCCGTGGGGGTTATTATCGCGGCGATCGTGGCCTATATTTGGGGCTGGCATTGGGTCGATACCGCCATTGGCCTAGCCATTGCCGGATTTATTACCCTCAGTGCCATACCGCTGTTAGCCAAAGCTGTCGCACAGTGGCGGACTCCCGTCAAGGCTGTACAAGAGACGCCGAGTTTGTTAGAAGTGGGCAAGGCGCAGCTAAACCCCGACTCAACCTCGACCTTAGTTAACCCACGGCGATCGCCCCCCACCCCCTCCAACCCCTACTCTTGCCAATATCTCAAACCCCAACCGAAACAACGCTCTCTCCTCTCGCGCACTCGGACCAAAAATGTCAAAGTCCGTTGATGATCGCGTTACGGGTACCGAAGTTATGTTATTGGTGCAGAGGGTGAGAACGGTTGTTTTGAGTCAAACCCCTGGACTCCCTCAACGCCGTCAACGGACTGGTCCACCTCGGTCAATGCCCGAATACCCCGGAAATCAAGCGCCCGGAAACGCAACCCCTAAACGGAACTTATGAATAAAGTTATTTACTCCAACCCAGACAACACGCCGATTAAGGTTGAAGACGATCGCACTGGCATGAGTCCCGAAACCCTAAAACGGGCCTTTGCCGACCATCTCTTCTATCTTCAGGGCAAAGATCAGACCATCGCCACCCTCAACGACTACTATCTGGCCCTGGCCTACATGGTGCGCGATCGCCTCCTACATCGTTTCATCAAAACGGTCCGCACCTACGGCGAAGAAAACGTCAAAGTTGTCTGTTACCTCTCCGCCGAGTTCCTCATGGGACGGCATTTAGGCAACAACCTCGTCAACCTCGGCCTATTCGAGAAAGTTCAGCAAGTCATCGAAGAATCTGGACTCAGCCTCGAAGAACTTCTCGAACAAGAACAAGATCCCGGCCTCGGCAACGGCGGCTTAGGACGGTTGGCGGCTTGCTTCCTCGATTCCCTCGCCACCCTAGAAATTCCCGCCATCGGCTACGGGATTCGCTACGAATTTGGCATCTTCCACCAAATCATCAAAGATGGCTGGCAAGTCGAAATCCCCGATAACTGGCTGCGATTCGGCAACCCCTGGGAAATTCCCCGGCCCGAAGACACCGTAGAAGTGAAACTCGGCGGCCATACCGAAATGTTCCATGATACCAACGGTAACTCCCGCTGGTGTTGGATTCCCGATCGCACCGTCATCGGGATTCCCCATGACACCCCCGTTCCCGGCTACCAAACCAACACCGTCAACCCCTTGCGACTCTGGAAAGCCGAAGCCAGTGAAGCCTTTAACTTCGATGCCTTCAACGCCGGTAACTATGACCGGGCCGTGGCCGAGAAAATCAACTCCGAGACCATCTCCAAGGTTCTCTATCCCAACGACAACACTCCTCAAGGTCGGGAGTTGCGCCTAGCACAACAATACTTCTTTGTCTCGGCATCGTTACAAGACTTAATTCGTCTGCATCTGCGGACCAACCCGTCCCTAGAGAACTTCCATGAACGGGTGGCCATTCAACTCAACGATACCCACCCCGCCATTGCCGTGGCCGAGTTGATGCGCCTGTTTCTCGACGAACATAACCTAGACTGGGATACCGCCTGGAGTATCAGCGAGCAAACCCTCTGCTACACCAATCACACCTTACTTCCCGAAGCCCTAGAACGGTGGTCTGTGGAGTTGTTTAAATCCCTCCTCCCCCGTCACCTGGAACTGATTTATGAAATCAACTTCCGCTTCCTCGAAAATGTGCGGACTTGGTTCCCCGGTGACGACGAACTGGCACGGCGTCTCTCTATCATCGAAGAAGGCCCCGAAAAACAAGTTCGCATGGCCCACCTCGCGTGCGTGGGTTCCCATGCCATCAACGGCGTGGCAGCCCTGCATACGGAACTGCTCAAAAGCCAAACCCTACGGGACTTTGCCCGTTTGTGGCCTGAAAAATTCTTCAACAAAACCAACGGCGTTACCCCTCGTCGCTGGATGTTGCTGAGTAACCCCAAACTCTCTCAACTGATTACCGAGAAAATTGGCGACGGTTGGCTCAAAAATCTCGAACAACTCAGTGGACTTGAGAAATGTATTGAAGACAAGTCCTTCCGCAAACAATGGCAAGAGATTAAACGGCAAAACAAACAAGAGTTAGCCGCCTATATCAAAGCCAAACGGGGCATTGATGTCAATCCTGATTCCTTGTTTGATGTACAAGTGAAGCGGATTCATGAGTACAAACGGCAGCATTTAGCTGCTCTGCATATTATCACCCTCTACAACCGCATCAAACGGAATCCCAACGCGGACATTCTGCCTCGGACTTTTATTTTTGGCGGGAAAGCGGCACCGGGCTACATCATGGCTAAGTTGATTATTAAACTGATCAACGCCGTGGGAGAAGTGGTTAACAAAGATCCCGATGTTCGGGGACGCTTGAAAGTGGTGTTTTTGCCTAATTTCAATGTGTCGCTTGGGGAGCGGATTTATCCGGCGGCGGATTTATCTGAACAGATTTCGACGGCGGGTAAAGAAGCCTCGGGAACTGGCAATATGAAGTTTGCCATGAATGGGGCGTTGACGATTGGAACCCTTGATGGGGCAAATATCGAAATTCGCGAAGAAGCTGGGGCGGACAACTTCTTCCTCTTTGGTTTGACAGCCCAGGAAGTCCAGGATTTGAAAGCTAAAGGCTATAATCCTCGCTCTTATTACGAGAATAATCCTGAACTGCGGGGGGCGCTCGATCGCATTGCCAATGGGGACTTTTCTCCGGGCGATCGCGATCGCTTCAAACCCATCGTCGATAACCTGCTCTATGGCGATCCCTTTATGCTGTTAGCCGACTATCAAGCCTACATTGACTGTCAGCAAGAAGTGAGTAAAGCCTATCGCGATCTCGACTCCTGGACACGCATGGCCATTCTCAACTCCGCTCGCATGGGCAAGTTTTCGAGCGATCGCACCATCGACGAGTATTGCAAAGAAATTTGGAATGCCAAACCCGTCAACATCAAGTTAGAAGAATACTCCCAGGAAGAGGCAACCCTAAAACGCTCCGTTAAAATGCGCTAACAAAATGCGCTAATCGATCCTAAAACCGATTAAACTCAAACAAAGGGGAGAGACTTGAACAATCGAGTCTTTCCCCTTTGATCCATTGTCTAATCCCCTCTTCCCCGAAGGTACCCCACCTGCGAGATGCCCCTACCAGGTTCCCCCTCTTGCCTTTTGCCTCTTGCCTCTTGCCTCTAAATCCTATGCCCGCCACCCTAGCCCTCATTGCCCACGACGCCCAAAAAGAGCAACTGGTTAGTTTTGCCCAAGACTACCGTTCCCTTCTCGGCCGCTATCATCTTATCGCCACCGGAACCACCGGGCGACGGATTCAAGAGGCCACCGACTTAGCCGTGGAACGGATGGAATCAGGCGGAATGGGAGGAGACACCCAAATCGCCGCCCAAGTCGTCGCTGGCGATGTCATCGCCGTCATTTTCCTTATCGATCCCCTCTACGCCCAACCCCACGAACCCGATATTCAAGCCCTGTTGCGGGTGTGTAACGTTCATAACGTGCCTCTGGCCACCAACCTAGCCACCGCCACCGCCGTCATTCAGCAACTGGCCACCCACCGCGTCGCCCACCTCATTTTCAACCCCGCCGCCGGCCAAGGAAACCCCGATCGCGAACTGGCAATGATTCGCGAACAACTGCAAGATCGGATTCACCTCAATGTCTTAGTGACAGAACCCGAAACGGATTTAAAAGCCTTAGTTCAGCAGGCCCTGGAATCAGGAACCGATTTAGTCATCGCCTCTGGGGGAGATGGAACCGTCTCCACCGTCGCCGATGCCTTATTACATACAGAAATTCCCCTAGGCGTAATTCCTCGGGGAACCGCCAACGCCTTCGCCAGTGCCTTGGGGATTCCCCAAAATATCCGTGGGGCCTGTGAGTTACTCATCTCGGGAGCCAACCGCGTGATTGACGCGGCCCGTTGTAATGGGCGGACGATGATTCTCCTAGCGGGAATCGGCTTTGAAGCGGATGTGGTGGAGTTAGCCGATCGCGAGAAGAAAGACCGTTGGGGGGTGTTAGCCTATCTCTGGGGCGGCGTGCAACGGTTCCAAGAAGGGGATCAGTTTGATGCCGAAATTGAGATTGATGGAGAAGTGCGTCAGTTCCGGGCCGATGCCATTACCATTGCCAACCTAGCCCCACCCACCTCGATTTTGGCTCAGGGATTTGGGGAGACGATCCCTGATGACGGAGTTTTAGAGATTACCATCGGTACGACAGAAAACCGTTTACAGGCACTTAACGCCCTCACTAGCATGGTGGGAGCGGCAATTTTGAAAACGGAGACCCAACGGGACGATATCATCTGTTTACGGGCGGCTAAGCTGCGGGTGATGGCGGAACCGGCTAAGAATGTCGTCATTGATGGGGATGTGGTGGAAATGACTCCGGTTGAGGTGGAATGTTTACCGAAGGCGTTGACGGTGATTGCACCGTTGTCGGTTCAGGTTTGAGGGTGAGGATTGTCCGAGTTTCATGACATCCACTGGCAAATCTCTTGACAGATAAGCGGGTTTACGCGGCTAATATGGGATAGAATCATACTTAAGTTGAATAAACCTTTAGATTTTTACGTCTATTGGGAGAGGAGATTCGTCGCAAGCGTGATGACCCAGAGGACGCAGCCACAGATCACTCTGAATTGGCTAGACGAATGTGGAGAAAAATTAAGTAAATCGTCTTTAAGTGAGGCAAATCCAATGAAAGCCAATTATTTTGCTACTTTGGCCACCGCCGCCTCAGTCACCTTGGGCAGCCTTCTCATCGGGCAGTTACCAAGTCAGGCTCAAACCTCTAACCGATTCTCTTGCGGTACGAGTAATGGGATGCCGGCAACAGTTGCTCATACGAGCAATGGTAGTCAGGTTCCGGTGATTGTCTGGGAATCTGATTATTTTGAGGCATCGGGATACAGCCCTCAAGTCCGTTGTCAAATGGTGTCTGAACGGTTTGAAGCATACTACCGCGAGGGGTCTCTGAATCGCCTTCAAGGTGGCTATATGAACGGGATGCCTGTGGTCTGTACCAGTGGAGATAGCGGCAATTGTGGCAGCTTACTGTTTACCCTGAAGCTGGGAACGGATCCTGATCAGGCCTTAGCCGATTTGACCAATGTCCGTAACCGCGCGTCTTCGGCCATGTATGAAAGTGTTAATGGAGGGCTTTCGATTGATTTAGATATGCTCATTCGTGAAGCTGAACCGGCGGATTATGCGTTTTAGCTGATTCAATGGATTCGCTCGTCAGAAGAACTCTGAATGTCAATAGGGTCTGAGTTGGAGGTTGTGTTCCGTTGGAACCTTAACCCAGTTCAGATCCTGGTTGGCGCTTGGATAAACGGCGAATCAAGGGAGAGGGTTAGAGGTCAAATTGGGCCTAGTGTTATGGTTGTCTCGTGCTGACGGCAGAATTTATGTTTTCTAATCGATGGATTCCTGGTGTGTTGGGTGCAGGTGCGATCGCCTGTATGATGCCCTCCGTAGCTAGAGCGGATGCGGTGCGTGTGGCTGAAACGGCTCAAGCGGTGACGGTTCGGATTGACCTGAATGGGCAAGCTCAGGGGTCTGGAGTCATGATTAGTCGCCAGAATGACACGTATTATGTGATGACGGCTCAACATGTGTTGGGGGGGGGGACTCGTTTGGAAATTGTTACCCCTGACGGAGAAAAATATCCTTTTAACCTCGGAGATGCTGTGCGACTGGGGAATTTGGATATGGCGATGTTGTCGTTCAATAGCTCGACTCGTTATCAGACGGCGGAGATCGAAACCGGTTCCGTTCCTTTGGGAACCACGGTTTATGTGGCCGGGTGGCGTCCAACGGATAGCGGTTCAAGGTTTGTGTTCACGCCAGGGCAGATTTCCTCGATTGACCCTCAACCTCAAGGCTATGAACTGGGTTATAGTAATGAAACGAATCAAGGGATGAGCGGCGGTCCGATCTTGGATGGCAATGGACGGCTGATTGGAATGCACGGAGCGGGTGATGGGCAAGAGTTCAGTATTGAGGGGGAAGACTATCGGCTTAAAGAGGGGATTAACTGGGGAATTCCCATTCGAGAGTTTGTTGAGGGTTCTGCGAGTCGGATTGCCGCACGGGGACGAGAAAAGTTGGGACAACGAGATTATATCGGGGCGATCGCCGACTTTAATCAGGGGCTATTTTTTAACTCGGAGTCCGTTGAAGCGTTAACGGGGCGAGCCTATGCTCATTTTGCTCAGGGAAACTTACGAGAGGCGATCGCCGACGCCAGTTCAGCCATTAGCAACGATTCGAGCTTTTCAGTGGCGTATCTGGTTCGCGGGGCGAGTTACGCGTTACAGGGAGATCATAGTCGTGCCATTGAAGACTATACTCGTGCCATTGAGTTGCGCAGTGACTTTGCCGAAGCTCATGGGTTACGGGCGGTGAGTCGGGCGGAGTTGAGAGAGTATCGGGATGCGAATATTGATGCCGCTCGGGGGATTGAACTCGCTCCCGATAACCCCTTCGCTTATTTCCGTCGCAGTGAAGTGCGGGATTTGGTGGGAGAACTCGATGCCTCAGAAGCTGATGAACGCCAGGGACAGCAGTTGATGGAAAGCTTTTCACCCAGTGGCTATCAGGTGGCGCTCTTGGAAGGGAACCCTCGGACCGAGCGGATGCCGGGTAATCTCCCCGAACCCAATCTGGCGACTAATAGTTCGCCAAGAGACCGTGATGACCGCCAAGGGTCTTCCTCAGGGAGCGATCGCCAAGCTTCTTCCCCAGGGAGCGATCGCCAAGCCGCCGCTCCCCCCCCCACGACGTCGGCGAGTCGGAGTATTAGCCATTTACCTGAAGCAAATTTCGATCTTCAGCGCACCCTAGATGCCGGGGAATCGATTTATTCTTTAGCGGTGAGTCCTAATGGGTCTTGGATCGCCGGTGGGGGTGAGGACGGGACGATTTATTTATGGGACCGTGACGGGAATCTGGTGACTCGCTTTACGGAACATAGCCAACGGGTGAATGGTTTGGATTTTAGTGCCGATAGTTCCCTGCTCGCTAGTGCGAGTAGTGATGGAACGGCACTTTTGTGGAATGTTAACTCCCAAAATCTCGTCCGCACGTTGAGACAGGATGATGACAGCCAATCGGCTTTAGCCGTCGCCTTCAGTAAGACTGGACAAAGTGTTATGGTGGCTCGTCGTAATGGCTCAATTGAAGTGTGGGATAGTCGGACGGGACAAATGCGAACGAGCTTGGGTGGACATTTGGGGGGAACCACCAGTTTAGCGGTTCATCCCAATGGCCGTTGGTTAGCCAGTAGTGGCTCGGATCGCACGGTGAAGATTTGGGATATCTCCAGAGGGACAGTCCTTCAAACCTTACGCGGCCACGAGGCAACGATCTTTTCGGTGTCGTTTAATGAGACGGGCGATCGCCTTGCCAGTTGTGACTTTAATGCGGTCACGAAGATTTGGGATGTGGAGACCGGTACAGAAGTGCAAGGGAGTGAAGGGGGTTGGGCCGCTCATGGAATTGCCTTTGGTGCGAATAATCTTGTGGCTGTCGCCCTGCAAGTCAGTCGTGCTGGGGAGGGGGCCATCTCCTTGTGGGATGCTGAAACCGGTGCCTCTCGTGGGGTTCTCCGTTATGGAGGCTCGGCTTTGAGGACGGTGCGATCGGTCAGGTTTAATTCGGAAGGGTTCCTGGTGAGTGCCGGGGATGATGGACTCGTCCGGGTTTGGGATATTCCTTAACCGGTCATCCCCCCTGAAGCGTTGTTAGCTCAAGACCGCTGTGGCGGCTCTACCCCAATGTTGAGGATACGTCAGTTTTGATCAATTTACTTATGATCTGCTAACCATGTATTGTAACTTAGACAAATTGGGGTGGGCTTTAGCCCCCGGTCTGATTGTGGGGATGGCAGCCTCGGTTACGGCTCAGGTGGTTCCTGAAGACCTGTTCCCCCAAAGGCCTCATGCCCCACCGGTTATGCCTCAGCCGATGATGGTGGGACAACTCAATGGACATCCCTTGTTTTGTTTTCCAGAAACCGGCCCGGAGTCCTCGCCCCAGGGAGGCTATTGTGTGGCTATTCTCCCCTTTCCTGATGGGTCTCAGCAGGCCGTTGAGGGGATGGAACTGTTTGTCAATCTTCAAGTTCCGGCCATCAATCCCTATTTCGACCCGGTATCTTCCCGGAATTTTCCTTCAGCACAGAGGATCGAGATTCCCTCAGTTTTGGAGAATGAACCGGACACGACTCAAAGCGGGGCGGTTAATGAGTCCCCTCTGAGACCTTCGGGAGTTTTCCGTCGCTTCGGACGACCGACTCCTGAGCGGGTTGAACCGTTATGGTAAAAGCGTCACTCATTCAATTGGCTGTTGTCCTGTCCTCGGGGGCGATCGCCGCCGGGAGTACAATCACCATAGCTCAAAACCTCTATCAACCCCTTAACCCCAGCCTGTACGAGATTTGGCCGGCTCTGCTCGAACCCGAACCAATTTGGCCCGAGGTTGATGCGTTGCACCTTTACGAAGAGGCGCGTCGCATATCGGTTCGGGTTCTCTCGGGGTCGGGTTGGGGAACGGGGATTCTCCTCGCTCGTGATGGCGAGACTTACGTGATCCTCACGAATCGCCATGTTCTCAACGGGGAAGATATTGAGTATGAGATTGAAACCCCAAATGGACAGATCTATCCGGCACGCGATCGCCGTGAACCCGCTTTAGAAGCTCATGATTTAGCGCTATTGGAGTTTGAGAGTCCCGATGACTACCCGTTAGCACAAATCGGAGAATCTGTCAACCTTCCCCAGGGAACTGTCACCTTCGCCGCTGGGTTTCCCCTGGAACAAGAGGAGCGGGTTGACTCCTCTGGCTCAGATATCTTCAACGACGGGTTTAAATTCACCCAAGGGGAAATTTCGCTACAACTCGATCGCCCCTTGGAAGAAGGCTACCAACTCGGCTATACCAACGCCATTGAAAAGGGTATGAGTGGCGGGCCGGTTCTCAATCGCGCTGGAGAAGTGATCGCCATCAATGGCATCCACGCCGATCCCCTTTGGGGAGATCCCTATGTCTATGATGATGGAACTCGCCCCGAGGAGGGCCTACAGTCCTTAATTGAAGCCTCTAGCTGGGCCATTCCCATCGAAACAGTCTTACAACTTTTGCCAACCTTGGCCAGAGGAAACCGAGAACCGAGTTCCAGGGTTGAACAAAACTTGACTCAACCCGTTTCCCCTCAATCGTCTTTATCGTCTCCTTAAGGCGTTACCACAATGGGTCGTTGCTGGGTTTGCTGGCAGGCGGTGGGGCTGGAGCTGGAGCTGGGGCTGGGGCTGGAGCCTCGTAATAGGGTTCAGGTTCGTAATAGGGTTCAGGTTCGTAATAGGGTTCAGGTTCGTAATAGGGTTCGGGTTCGTAATAGGGTTCGGGTTCGTAATAGGGTTCGGGTTCGTAATGGGGTTCGGGTTCGTAAGGGGGTTCAGGTGTAAAAGCTGGCGCTGACGCTGGAGCCTGGGCTGGGGCGGGAGGATTTCTCAGTTCGGCCAGGCGACGTTCGATATCTGCAATCTGAGCTTGATAATCCTCTTGACGCTCTGAGGTATTGTCGGGGCTGGCGTCTTCATCCAGGGTCTCAATTTTGCTGAGAGCATCTTCCCACAGACCTTTAGCGGTTTCGAGTTCCTCGATGGAGTCGGCGTTGACGGTGGACTCTCGGGCCTCGTCAACAGTTGCTTCTAGGTCTTCGAGTTGCTGTTGTTGCGCCTGCTCCTGACGCTGTTCCTCCTGACGCTGGGCAATCTGACTCTCAATCTCGTCCACTTGCTGTTGAAACTCATCACGGCTGCGTTGCAACTCTTCGCTAAAACTAACATCTTCGGGAAGCTCATCAAGTTGAGCGATCGCCCGTTGCAAACGCTGACTCACATCCTGGAGTTCCTCAATCGAGTCGACTCCGGCCCCAAGAACCATCGCTGAGTTCCCCGCTTGACGCACCTGCTGGAATTGCTCAGCGAGTTCCTTCTGACGAACAATGATGGGGGTACGAATCGCCGACACGATGGCATAAGTGGTAAAGGCCCCCGCCAAGACGCTCATGGCAATAATCGCCATCTTGGTTTTGTTGTTTCGAGAGGTCACTGGAACAGGAGCTGGTGAAGGTTCCGGGGTTGGGCCGACCTCGGGGGAAGCCGGTGATGGTTCTGTTTTTGAGTCTTCAGACAGCTCGGGACCTAGGCCTGGGGGCTGACTGAGGATGGTTTGTCCCGGATTTGTCTGACGAGAGGCGGTTTCCGATGGGGGATCGTCTGAATCAGGTTCCGGTTGCGGGTTAGGTTGTGTCTGTGAGGAATTGGCTGAGTCTTGAGCTTGTATTAAGTCATCTTCTAATGGGTCATCTGAGGAGTTCTCTGATAAGTCCTCTGACGGAGCCTCGTCTTGATGAGGCTCTTCCGTAACTAGACTCTCGGTTTCCTCCGCAGGCGACGGAACCTCCTCGTGCATTTGCTCTTCGGAGGGTTTCATCTCCGTTGTATCGGAGGAAGTTTCGAGATTTTCGGGGGGCTCTACGATTTCCTCCGTGCTCGGATCAGAGGTAGTGGTGACCGGGAGTCCGGCTTCCGAGGTCTCTTTCTGAGATGGAGAAGCTTCCTCCTCCTCCGTTACCGGGTCTGTTTCAGGAGCGGGGAGGGGTGGTTTGGGGACTTGCTCTAACAGAGCGAGAAGTTCCTGGGCATTTTGGTGGCGATCGCAGGGTTTTTCCTCCAGCATTTTCTGGAGAATCTCGGTGAGTTCGGGACTAACGCTGACAAACTCGGTCCATCTCCATTGGCAAGAATAACCATCGAATAATTCGTCAGGGGTTCGTCCCGTCAACAAGACGAGAGCCGTCACCGCTAAGGCATAGAAGTCACTATTGGGGAAACATTGTCCTAAACGAATTTGCTCCGGCGGCGAGTAGCCAATTTTGCCCACCATCGATCGTTGAGAACTTCCTTGAGAGGCCACACTAATCACGACCTCCGTCATGGCCTGTTTCACCACGCCAAAATCAATGAGATAGGGGTTGTTGGTGTGCTTATTTAAGATGATGTTGTCTGGAGAGATGTCCCGGTGAATAATCTTGCGCTGGTGTAGGTAGGCCAGAATGGGTAACACCTGTTGCATCAAGGTGACCACTTCCGCCTCCGTAAACGGGCCTTGACTGTCCTTACGCTCATTTAGCAGTTGCCAATAGGTTTTCCCCTCAATATAGGCTTGAACCAGAAACAGCCGCCCATTTTCTTCAAAGCACTCTAGGAACTTGGGAATTTGCGGATGTTCGAGTTCGTAGAGAACTTTCGATTCTTGTTGAAATAGCTCTTGTGACTTTTGAACAACGTAGTCCTGATTTCCACTGGGAACGAGTTCCTTGAGAACCCACTTTTCCCCATGTCTTCCTTCATGGGAGACTAGATAGGTTCGGCCAAACCCTCCCTGCCCTAGAACTCGCTCGATTTTGTAACGCTTAGCAATCAGTTCTCCCGTGGGGATTTCTAGAAGCTGTGTCACTGAATTAAGGCTCCTGTTTGGAGAATACGCAAGGCGGTTCACTACCGGTCACTCTATTATTACTGATTCAGTTTTCTTGCGCTAGGGGCAAAAACGAATTTTGTCATCTTCGCTCTGTTAATTTTTGCGAATTTCCCGACTCCCTGGATCAGTCTAAGGCACTCAATCTCTCTGTACGTCGGTCATTCCAGGGATAACAACTGCTGGGTTGGGGCAGACCAAGATGAGAACGGGAGTGCTGAGGAACTGAGGGTCCGGCAAGAGAACTGACAAAACCCCATTTAATTCTGTCGGTTTGAAAAAGGGAATTTTACGGAAAAGGCGGATTATTTTTACAATTCTTAAAGAAATTTTGAACGGAGGCCATTGTCCAAGGGGAAATCTGCCAGAGATAGACCCAACTGAGTCAATGAGAACGGAGATAAAACTTGACTGAGAAAACATTGCTTTTTTAAGAGATTCCAGTACAATACAGGTCAAGCGAGAAATTTTGAGGAGAGCCGTTACGGTGAGCGCACCTAAACCCTGGACTTGTACCGGAAAAGACAAAAACGGAAATCCTGCCGCCAGCGGAGAACATCCCCCTCACACCAATTACGGACCGTTTTGCACCTATGGGTCTTGTACCCTCTCGCGGGAGGAGGTGGTCAGCGATAAGCAGACTGGGCCGGGTGGGAACAAGTTTCTTATCCCTGGGGCGATCGCCGTAGGGGTTCTGGCGTTAGTCGGTGGTGGGATGGCCCTGCTGAGCCCTGGCGGGGATGGAGGCGGTGGACGGGGTGGTTCAGAGATGACGCCTGCCGGGGGAAACTGCCTGGCGGGGGAGTTTGAGGGCTTTATCAGTGAGCAAGCCAGCCAAGGGCGATTCATTTCCCAAGGGGAACAAGTCCTATTGACGGGAACCCAACCTCAAAATATTTCCCAAAAACGGGATGCTGCCCAGTCGTTTCAAAATGGAGACTGGCAACGGGCCTTAGAACAATATCAATTTGCGGCCAGCAGTGACCCGAATGACCCGGAAGCGAAGATTTATCTCAACAATGCCCGGGCGCGGCTGCGCAGTGACGCGTTGCCACGAACCATTGCTGTGGCGATTCCTATTAGTTCTAACCCTGACGAAGCCCGAGAAATCCTGCGAGGGGTTGCTCTCTCCCAAGATCAGTTCAACAACAGTTCCCCCACTCCCGATTGTCTGATGGAAGTGGCTCTGGTGGATGTGGATCGCTCTGAAGAATCCATCGAAATTGCCGAAGATCTGATCGCGAGTTCCCAAGTCCTGGGGCTGATTGGCCATGGTTCCGATGAATATGCCCAACAAGCGGTACAAGTTTACCAAGATAACGGACTCACCGTTGTGTCTCCACTGACGATGAGCGTATCGATGTCCCCGACGGGAACATCGGTGCTGAGAGTGTTGCCCTATCAAGAAGGCTCAGGGCAAATGCTTGATGGTTATCTCAAACGCAGTAGTGAAAGCCTCATTGAACACGCGAGTCGGGAATTACCCAGTCCGCCGGTGGTTTCGGTGTTCTTCAATTCCGATGTGGCCTACAGTCGACGGATGAAGGATTCCTTTATCAGTACGTTGCAAGAGAAAGGCGTATCTGTGACTCCCCTGGATATTCTCAGTGATATCTCCGCTTCCTCGGGGGGGGATGCCAGCAACATGATTCGCAGTGCAACGCAAGCTGGGGCCAACACGGCTTACCTGGCTCTGACGAGAGGTCGGATTAATTCGGCGTTGGCGATCGCCCGAGCGAATGCGGCCCAAAACAATCCCCTACTGCTGCTTGGGGCTGATGAACTGTTCAGCCCCTCGTTGCTCATCGAAGGAGGGAGTGCTATCGAGGGGATGGTCCTGGCTATTCCCTGGAGTTGGTCGCCTGAAGACCCCTTCGCGCAACAGTCGGCGGCGATGTGGCAGGGGCGCGTCAGTTGGCGAACAGCAACCGCGTTTGACGCGACGGAAGCTCTAGCGGGCGCTCTGAAACGACAAAATGACAATGAAGATGGAGGACTGAATCGTGCTGAGGTTGTTAATCGGTTACGACAAGGACAACCGATCTCGGGGGTGGCCGCCGACTTTAATGTCTTTGCTCAAGGGATTCCCCTAGTCGAAGCGGTCCGAGGAGAGGGGGGTCCTTCGGGGTCGAACTATCGCTTTGACCCGATTGACAACCGTGAGACTGACGAATAGGGCTTCTAACTGTCCCCGTCCTCAAACCCCTTAGCGTCAACCGTAACCCTAACTTCACTGAACCTGAGTTCTATGTCAAAATCCCGCTCAATGTGGCTTGAACCGATTGTACAAATCCCCCTCATTATCTTTGGGATTTGTCTGATAGGCTATGCCTTATTCCGCTTCTTTGATTTTGGTTGGGCGACCAATCTCAAATGGATGTTGTTCTGGATGGGGGCGGCTTGGATTTCTCTGATGTGGGCGTTGACGCTGCCCCTAGATCGGGTGTTGTTTCAAGGGGTTTTTGGTATGGCCTGGAATCTGGCCGGACAACTGGCGATCGGTCATGCTTTATTTTGGACGGTTGCGGTTTTAGGCATTCTCCTGAAACTGTTACGTTTGCCAATTCCCGATATCCCCGATGTATTACCCGAGTTTTTAGAGCCTATTTTTCCCTTACTTAATTAAATTTGGGAGAAATTTGCGATGAAGTTTGTAGCACAGTTAGTACGAATCAAGGAGTGATACGGACCCAAAAATAACCGGTAATCTCGCGATAATCTCATAAGAGTTATCTCCTGTAAAAATCGTAAAGGACTTATCACGATGCCAGCAGCCGTTGATGAAAAAAGCATGGTTCCCACGATCTTAGTGGGAATTGGAGGAACTGGAGCGGAAGTGCTATCTCGGGTTCGGCGACTTGTTGAGGAAAGCTATGGCAGTTTGGAGAACTTTCCTATTGTTAGTTTCCTCACGGTTGATACGGACAAAGACTACAAAGTGTCTAATCCTGAGGCCGCTGGTAGCCCGTTTAAGGATAATGAGAAGTTCTGGGCGCGAGTCTCGGGAAAACAAGTTCAAGAAATTATTAATAACTTAGAGAACTATCCCTGGATTAACTCCTGGTTTCCGAGTGAACTGGCTAAAAATATTAGCGGCTTGGAAGCGGGGGCCGGACAAATTCGGGCTTGTGGACGCTTTGCCTTTTTCTGTAACTACTACGATATTCAGCAGAAATTCCGAGAAGCCTGTCGTCGGGTGAAAGGTCATGAAAATAAAATGCTGGATCAGTACGGTATTCGTGTCAGTACCAACTCGGTGAATGTGTTCCTGACGGGGTCTTTGTCGGGGGGAACGGGAAGCGGCATGATTATTGATATGGGCTATTGTGTCCGCCATTGGCTGAGTGGAGAAGGGAGTAGTCTGGTGACGGCGATTGTGCCGATGCCGAATGCGTTTTCTGGGATTAATGTGGGCGATCGCGTCCTGGCTAATGGCTATGCTGCTTTGATGGAATTGAGCTATTTCTGCGACGAACGCACAGAATACAAGGCTCAATTTAGTTCAGCGGCTTCGGGTGAAGTGCGCCGTCAAGCGGGACCCTTTGATTTTACCTATCTGGTGGGGACTAAAAACCCAGCGACGGAATTTAAACTGGATGCAATTCGGGAGATTATCTCACAAAATATCTTCCTGGATTTAACCTCCGATTTTGCGCCCCACAAACGCTCGATTCGAGACAATATCAAAAGTGCTTGGGCGAATAAAGACCCCGGTGGGCGGGGCTATCCCAAAAACTTTATGAGTTTTGGTCTGTCAACGGTGGAAATTCCCATCAGTCAAATTCGGACCAGTTTGGCCCATCGTTTGGCGAAAGATGTGACCGATTGGTGGCTGAATGAAAAGGTGGAAAATCAGCCGGATATGCTGGAACTGGTGCGAGGAAATATCCTCAAAGATTTGCGCTTGACGGAAACAGAACTCCTGGCTGATTTACTGATGGCTAAGGATGAGTCTTATCTGAATGTGATTTCTAAGTGGGCCTATGACATTCGCAATGAAATGGCTCAAGATGATTGGCTGCAATGTACCCAGCAGGGTGTGAATATGGTAGGTCGGGAACAGGGTAAGATTTTGGGATTTGTTGACCGGTTTCTCAAGCCTAAAGCTGACGAATATATCAAAGACCATTTCCGAGCGTTAAGCCCTGATGAGCGGCTTCATGGAGACTATCTCAAGAAGATTTACGGCAACCGGGATAAGCTGATTCAGCAAGGGAAACAGGCGTTAGAAGCGGAATTTTATCGCATTTTAGAAGACCGGACTCGGGGACCGCAATTTGCCAATGAGTTTGTGGTGACGGTGCGTCAGGTCTTTGACGATGCAACGGCTCGGTTTCGGCGAGAACGAGAGGAGGTTTGGGAGCGTCGGGAACAGGGGCTTCAGGCGCAATATGATCAGGGATTGCAACTGATTAATGACTATAAGGATAAGTTTGGCATTACGAAACAGGCCAAGATGGAAGAGTATGCCGAGATGGCTCTGACGGGGTTGGAGGGGAGCCTCATCGCGGTGATTCAACGAATTTCACGCACGGCGGCCCTGTTGGTTGTGGAACGGTTGCAAGAACATCTGACGAAGTTGGAACAGCGATTGGGCCGTTGGACTCAACGGATGATTCAATGGCGCGATCGCTTTGATAAGTTGGCTAAGCAAGATGCTGATAATGCGGATGCTTTGGAGATTAACGGCATTAAACTGTTTGAACGCCAAGAACTGAATGGTCTCTATGAGGATTTATTGGAACAGTTGGCTGGGGCGATTAGTGGCCCGCAGTCTCCCCGAGAGATTGGGTTAGATCGCACCTGTGCCACATTGTCGGAGGATGTGCTACAAGCCGCCAGTCCCCTCTGGAAAGAAAATCGAGGTGTTGATGAATATATGCGCCTGTTTGATGTGACTCAAATTGATGCGGTGCGTGAGGAGGACTTTCAAGATATTATTGCTCAGAAAGCGCGGCAGGTGATTCAGAAGTCTCCCGAGAATAGTAAGTTAAAACGAGAATTGGCGGCCTGTGAGCGGCTGTTGAAGCAATATAATGACGACAGTCAAATCGAGAGTCAACTGCGGATTGCGTATGATAAGTCTCAGCCCTTGGTGCTTCTGGATCGGGCGGTGTTGAGTGGGAAGGATGCTCAATTTAAGCCGGCGAAGAATACGAAAGTGGCGATTATTGGGGGCAAAAATACAAGTAATGCGGCGGCGCGGAAGATTATTCCCCGGATGCAGCAATTTATTGGTAGTGATGATGCGGTGACGCCGTTGGGTGAGTCGGAACGTCATCGGATTGTGTTTGTGCAAGAGATTGGTGGGTTTTCTCTGCGTTGTATTGATGGGATGAAGGAGTTACGTCAATCCTATCAAGATTGGAAAGGGGAAACCATTGAGGCGCAACGGGCACAATTGCGGGGAGAGGCCCGTGAGTTACCGATTCCGGTGCATATTCAAAAGGAACCTCCGTTTTGGGATGTGTTTCCTGAGGATCCGGGGATTTTTAAGTTGGTGTTATTGGCGCGAGTTTTGGGGGTGTTGCGTCAGGAAGAGAATCAGAAAACGAAGGAGCATTTGATTCGCTATAGCCGCCAAACGGTGATGGGGATGGAAAATGTTGATATCGCAGCCGGTTGGGAGGAGTGCGTGCAAGTGTTGGAGGTTCGCGCTTGTCGAGGCGATCGCGAGGCGATTCAGGAACAGGTTGAACATCGGTTGCAAGGGGCTGAGACGGCGGATGAGAAGCAGGAACTCTATGAACTGTTTTTGGAGTATCTGAACCAACGGGCGCTGGAGTTGCAAAAGGCGGGTGGAAAGGATACGCCTGAGTATAAGCGGGAAAATAATATCCTGCGGGATACGATTGAAACCTATAAACTCAAAACTCAGGATTCACCTCCCCCGGTGGAAACTCCAGTCGTCACGCGGGAGGTTCCTTCTCCTAAGGCTGAGGAACCGGTTGGTGATGATTCAGGGGAGCAGGATACCGCGAAGGAAACCATTTTCTGTACTAACTGTGGGACGAAGAATCCCGCTCACTCTAAGTTCTGTTATAACTGTGGGGCTAAGTTGGTGGATGTTTAAGCTCCTTAATTTTTACAGTTTAGAGGTTTTCAGGATTTGCGGTGGTTAGCAACGTTTATCAAAACGTGAACCCCTAACTGTAGGGGCAATCCCTTGCGGCCAGCGAGCGATAGTCGAGCTATGGTTGCCCGGTCCAGGTTTTGTATCCACGACAACAAATTGCACCAGATTTCCTGACGACAACAGCAGTTCACATAGGACTGCAATGTTGACGGAACAACGTCGTGACGATTCAGGGGGTAGGAGCAGGAAAGAAGGAGACTTGAGAGCGCAAGACCTGAGTCATCTAGAAGCAACCGTCTTTGAGAATGGAGACGGGTGTTCACCGTCACCAGCCGCTGAAGAAGTCCTCTGGCTTGCCCATTGTCTCCCCCTGCACCCTCCCTCACTCCTCGTCCGTCCTCTTTTTTTGTAAAGATTTGTAACAAAATTAGACTCATTACGTAAAACTCGCCTGTTCATCCCGACAGAGCTATAGAGCCTCTTGTGGGGTTCGCCGTTCTGCCTCAGATTCCCTCCCAACTCGGGTGGACTGAGGACAAGTCCTAGTGAGGGAGGAGCCAGTCCGATGAGTTAAAGCGATCTGCGACGTCGAGTGATGATTGGGTTGACCTAATCTCTCTGTATTTATTCGCAGAAATTGGAGTCAACTGTTATGAGTTTCTAACAGGTGAAAGGGCAATTTCTTTCATAACTTCTTGTCCTGCTTCCGTGTTTTTTGGGCAATCTAAAGTTTTTATAAAGTTGGGAATATTGGCTTGACTTTGTTGGGTTACTCGACTACAAGATTATGAGTGAAGGTTTTTTAAAAACTAAGCCAAGGAATTTGAACGATGGTTCTGAATATTGTCACAGATGGTGGGTTTGACTTTGGAATTGCGACAGACGCGGGTGATCAGGTCATCATGGCTCAGTTGCCAGCGGATGAGTTAAATCAGTTAAGTAGTTCAGCCTTCCCAGATGCGATCGCCCTCCTGGGAGGGAATGATGTTTTCGAGAATGACGACACGGGACGAATTGCCTTTGGAAATGCTGGAAATGACACGATTTTTGGGGGTGGTGGAAATGACACCATCGCCGGGGGTCGTGATGATGACTATATTGACGGTCGAGGCGGGGATAACATCTTATTCGGCAATCTTGGCAATGATACGGTCATTGGTGGCTCGGGCAATGATACGATTTTTGGCGGACAAGGAAATGATGTCATTATCGGCGGCCCAGGGAATGATGTTTTGTCGGGCGATCGGGGTTTGGATACCTTAACGGGTGGCGAAGGAGCGGATGAGTTTATCATGCAGTCGTCAGGTGCTGATCGTGATCTGATTACTGACTTCCAGCCTGGGGTTGATAAACTTCGCCTTCCCGATGGGGTGGCTTTTACCGATTTACAGATTCGCGATGCTGCCGGTAATACTGAGATGGTTCGCAATGGTGAAGTTTTGGCAATTCTCAATGGGGTCGTAGCTTCTTCCGTAACGACCAACGACTTTATTGGAGATATTGGGGAGACTCCACCTGTGGCCGTGACCCCTGGAAACACCCCGAGTACTGCCGGTGATTTAGGGGTATTTAGTGGAAATCGTACGTTCGAAGATTTTGTAGGTACTACTGATTCCAATGATTACTATCGCTTTACCTTGGATCAAGTTCATGATCTTGAACTCACCTTATTTGGCATGAGTCAGGATGCCGATCTTGAGTTGTATGTTGGCGATCAAAAACCAGATGGTTCAGTCGAAATTGGTGATCGAATCGAATTCTCAAATAGCTTTGGAAGTGCAGATGATTCTATTTCTCGTTCATTGGGTGCAGGTACTTATTTTGTTCGAGTCTTTCAAGGA
>LJZT01000062.1 GCA_001314905.1 Phormidium sp. OSCR | reverse complement strand
CACGGAACGAAGCAGAAACCCTAATTCGCGAGGATTGGGAATCCCCCACTTCAAAGACATCAAGCGTAGCGAGATGGCTTAAGTGGGGGAGGATGTCAAACCTATTCACTATTCACTATTCACTATTCACTACTCCCTGTTGCCTTCCCCAACCCAAGAGAACTGCTATAATTTTGTTAACGAAGCTTAATAATCAAACCTACACATGAGTAAATCGCCCGTTCACGCTTTTTTCGTCGGTCGTATCCTCGCAGAAGAAATCGGCGCAGTCCTAGAACGGACTGTGTCTAACTCCCTCAGTGCCTTGGGTCAGTTCGACGCCGAACAACGGGAGAACTTGCGTCAGTTCTCCGAGAGGGTCGTTGAACGGGCCGAACGAGTTGAGTCCGAGCGCGGTGCGTCAGGGTCTTCGAGTGGCAGTCGTCCCGTGTCAACGGATCAGGACTTGCAAGCCTTGATTGATGGCTTGCGTGCCGAAATTGCCGAGTTGCGGTCCGAGTTACAACGCTACCGTAATGCCAGTGGCAACGACTAACGCCAGCGACCCCCGCTCCCCATCTAACCGCCAACTTCATCGAGAACGTCGAGTGTCTGCTCTGTCTGAGGACTCCTTGCCCCAATCGACCCACCCGAAGCGATCGCCCCGACTGGGTCGCCCCTTGAGTGATCATCACCGAACAACGTCGGGCGATCGCTCCCTTATCCCAACCGCTTCATCCTATCGCTGGAACCGGCCCAACTATTCCCGCAACCGTCGCCGCATCGAAATTTGGTCGTTTGTGGGACGCTTTCTATTCGAACTTTGGCTCAATGACCGTAAATGGAGTTATTGGGGTGGCTACAGCGATGCTAAACTCGCGGCCCGTCGTCGCCGCTTGGCCATCTGGATTCGTGAAACCTTCCTGCAACTTGGCCCGACCTTCATTAAGCTCGGACAACTGTTTTC
The DNA here is from genome assembly GCA_001314905.1 of Phormidium sp. OSCR. GTDB lineage: Bacteria > Cyanobacteriota > Cyanobacteriia > Cyanobacteriales > Geitlerinemataceae > Sodalinema. The sequence goes on along the minus strand of LJZT01000062.1, from coordinate 24,960 downwards.
GACGCGATCGGATATCTTCCCGGCTGAGTACGTCGAAGAACTCTCGAAACTCCAAGATCGAGTTCCCGCCTTTAGTTCCGAGTTGGCCTACGAGATTATCCAGGAAGACTTTGGTAAACCCGCTCAGGAACTCTATCGCTATTTTGACCCAGTTCCCCTAGCCGCCGCGAGTTTAGGACAAGTTCATAAGGCTCAACTCAAAACTGGGGAAGAAATTGTCGTGAAAGTCCAACGGCCTGGACTCAAACGACTGTTTGACATTGATCTCGGCATTGCTCGGGGCGTTGCGCTCTATCTGCAAAATCACTCCAAATGGGGCAAAGGCCGCGATTGGATGGGCATTTATGACGAATGTTGCCGTATTCTCTATCTTGAGATTGATTATCTCAATGAAGGACGCAACGCGGACACCTTTCGCCGCAACTTTCGTGGTGTGGACTGGGTGCGGGTTCCCCGTGTCTATTGGCGCTACACCTCGGCGCGGGTGTTGACGCTCGAATATCGTCCGGGGATCAAAATTAGTCATTATGAGGCCCTCGAAGCCGCTGGCTTGGATCGTAAACATTTAGCCAGTCTCGGGGCGATCGCCTATCTCAATCAACTCCTCGATCACGGCTTCTTCCATGCCGATCCTCACCCCGGAAATCTAGCCGTTAGCCCCGATGGTGCCTTGATTTTCTACGATTTCGGCATGATGGGGCAAATTACCTCGAATCTGCGTCAGAAGTTGATGGAGTTGTTTTTTGGTGTGGCTCAACGGGATAGCGATCGCGTGGTGCAAGCCCTGATCGCCGTAGAAGCCTTGGCCCCGATGCAGGATGTTGGCCCCGTGCGGCGATCGATCCAATACATCCTCGACAACCTCATGGATAAGCCCTTTGAAGAGCAATCCGTCGAAGCCATCACTGATGATCTCTACGAAATTGCCTATGATCAGCCCTTTCGCTTTCCAGCAACCTTTACCTTTGTGATGCGGGCCTTCTCAACCCTAGAAGGGGTGGGAAAAGGCCTCGACCCTGACTTTAACTTTATGGAGGTGGCGAAACCGTTCGCGTTTGATCTTATGAACCAAGGACGAGAAGACTATGGTAATGGCATTCTCTCAGAACTGAGCCGTCAGGCCAGTGAAGTGAGTTCGACGGCGTTGGGCTTACCTCGGCGCATTGAAGATAGCCTAGAGAAACTCGAACGAGGGGATGTGCGGGTGCGAGTGCGGGCCACAGAAACCGATCGCCTACTGCGACGGATGGCCAACATGCAGATGACAACGAATTATACTCTCTTGGTGAGTGCATTGACGTTGTCCGCTACGATTCTAGTAGTCAGTGGAGAAGTCTGGTTAGCCGGAGGTGCGGCTGTGTTGGCGATCGCCTTTGCCTTAGCCCTACTTCGACTCATGGCGCGTATCAACCGAGCTGATCGCTTTTGATTAGCTGCTAACCCGCAACTTTATAACTGTCAGGTATGAAACCAGCCTTTGCCGGCCAGAGTGATCAAGGTCTAATCCGGGCCGTCAACCAAGACGCTTACCACATCGATGAAGCTGGCCGCTTTTTCATTGTCGCCGATGGCATGGGGGGTCATGCCGCTGGCCAAGACGCTAGTCGCATTGCCAAAGATGCCATCTGTCATCATCTCGAAGTTGGCTATGACCAAGAGGATACACCCGAGACCCTTCTGAGAAACGCCTTTATCGGCGCGAACACGGCCATCATGGAGGATCAGTTGATTCATCCTGAAAATGCCGATATGGGGACCACAGCCGTCGCTATTCTCCTGCAACCAGGACCCGATGGCCACATTTCTCAGGTCTGGTGCGCCAATTTGGGAGATTCCCGGATTTATCGCTTCCGCAATGGCCATCTCGAACAAATTACCGAAGATGATACCTGGGTCGCTCAAGCCATCAAAGCGGGAGTCTTGCCGGCAGACGAAGCCCGAGATCATCCCTGGCGTCATGTGTTATCTCAATGTCTCGGGCGCGAGGATATGGGAGAGTTAGAAATTCGCTGTCTTGATGCGGCCCCAGGCGATCAGTTTCTCCTCTGTAGTGATGGACTCAGTGAGGAACTGACAGACGATCGCATCGCTGAAGAACTCACCGCCAGCAAGGATTGTGATGACGCGGCCACTCGTCTGATCGAAGCGGCAAAGGCAGAAGGTGGACGGGATAATATCACGGTGGTTTTGGTAAGGCTTTAAGAAGGGAATAGGGAACAGGGAACTTCGGAACTTCGGAACTTCGGAACTGGGGCAAGAGCCGAGCAGCTTTTGTCTCACTTTTTTGTTGGCCCTTGGCGATTTAGGGTCTATAGCCAGACCAGTTAAGACAATAAAAAGATTTGAATCAATGGCAGGCAGAGGTTTTATGTCTCTTAATTGTTTATTATAAACTGTCCGTTATGAATCGTGGCGGGTCCCAAATTGTCTCGGTTCTGGTTCAGGATGAGCATTTTTACCGTTGACAAATTGCTAAAACTCGTATCAGGGAATAGGGAACCTCAATAGATATTGTCCCGTCCTGACAAATAGATGGGTGCAGATGTTGCATTTTCTGTCAAACCTTTGTTATATTTTGTAACAAGGCAGGGCAAGCCCACTTCAACGAAATGTTAACCGTCCAAGTTAGCCCGAGTTGAAGGACCCGAACTTAGTCCCTGTATTGACGAGACGATTCGCTTGAGAGGTACATCACATGGACCGACCGATTCAACTCAGTCTCGAACAGCAGTTTAGTCTGCGTTCCTTCGAAACCCAAGTGGCTCAAATGAGCCATGAGCAAGCACAACAGTTCCTTCTAAAACTGTACGAACAAATGATGTTGCGCGAGGTGACCTACAAAAATCTACTCAAACACCAATGGGGCATTGAACCCAATGGAATGTCGTAGGCCCTTCCCCTAAGACTCTCTCAGGGCGACCTCCGTCTCTGGCTCAGTTCCTGGCTGTGGGAAACGAACCGGGGGTGCTGGGGCGTTACGAGAGACTCCTTCAAACTGCTTGTTCTCCCGTTATGACAGCCGTTGTGACTACCTAGGTGTTGACAAATTCGACTACCCTAGGAATGAACAATGTCTTCGGGACGCAAGCCTCATATGTTTCAAAACCTTCTCATCTGCACTGATTTACACGACGGTCTACACCGACTGGTTCGCTTCGTTCCTAGCCTGGCCGCCTCAGGAATCCGTAAACTTGTTTTCTTTCACTCCGTTCGCGTTAACGACGATCGCGGCGTCCCCAAAATCAATCAAGCCGCTATAGACGCCGCTCGCCAACGCCTATCCGTCGCTCAGGAGAACGTTCCTGACGGCGTTGAGGTTGAGGTGGTCGTTGAGTCTGATCGCATTGTTGAAAATATCCTCAACACCATTAAAACCCACCACTGCGATCTCGTCCTCCTTGGCACCGACAACAAAACACTGCTAGACGAAAAACTCTTTGGCAGTACCACCGCTGAACTGGTTGAACGGATTAACATCCCACTTCTAGTTGTTCGGCCCGCGTTGATGTCCACCTATACCCGAGAGGAACTTGACCTACGCTGTCGCCATCTGTTGCGCTATCTCCTGATTGCCTATGACGACAGTAACACCGCCAAAACCTTAGTCAAGCAGATTAGCGAGACCGCTCGCAACCGTCCCGAAAACTCCTTAGAACAGTGTCTTGTCGCCTGGGCTGTCGAATCCAAGAGTCGTCGGGAAATCCCTCAATCGCAAACCATCGAGGATGCCGAGGAGAAACTTGCAGCCGTCAAACAGGAATTAGAACAACTTAACTTAACCGTGGCTACCGAAGTTCGCCAAGAAGAGCGCTTGCAAGCGATGATGAGTCTGGCCATGGAATATGACATCAGTGCGATCGCCGTCAACTCCCCGAGTGTCCCCCGCCTCCTAGAATGGTCACGGCCTAACTTCGCCAACCTCCTCTTACGTCGCAGTTGGCATCCCGTTCTCTTCTTCCCAGACCCCGAGTAAGGCAAACTTCTGGGAAATCCGAGTCCGAAATGTGATAAGTATAGGGTGAAAGTCCTTACATTCAGCGACGTTAAACAAAACGATGTTTTCAATTATTTTTCAAATCTGCCTAGCTGCCCTAGTCCTGTGGTCTTTCATCATGGTGATTGGGGTTCCCGTAGCGTATGCCTCTCCCCAAAACTGGGATCAATCCAAAGGACTGATCTGGATTGGCTCTGGGATCTGGGTGGCCTTAGTTCTGGCGGTGGGTGTTTTAAACTATCTCGTCGTTTAAACCATCCCCACAACAAATTAGGAGGAATCTCGTCCGAGATCCCTCCTGAAACTTTAATTCTCAACCTCGACAGCTCATCTCGACCCGCGTTCTCTGACCTCAACGTCTCAAAGATTTATGGCAGTTTTTGAAGGAACTTTTGCCAGCGTTGCCCCCTACCGCTTCGCTATCGTTATCGCCCGTTTCAACGACCTCGTTACTGAAAAGCTGCTCGGTGGCTGTCAAGACTGCCTCAAACGTCATGGGATTGACGTCAACCCCCAAGGCACTCAAGTGGACTATATCTGGGTTCCTGGAAGCTTTGAAATCCCCCTGGTGGCCCGGCAACTGGCTCTCAAGGGAACCTACAACGCCATTATTTGTCTGGGAGCGGTCATTCGCGGCCATACCCCTCACTTCGACTATGTTGCCGCTGAAGTCTCCAAAGGTGTTGCCGCCGCTGGCTTTCAAACGGGAGTTCCCATTGTCTTCGGGGTTCTCACCACGGATACCTTGCAACAGGCCCTCGAACGGGCAGGAATTAAGAGCAATCTGGGCTGGAATTATGCCATGGATGCTTTAGAGATGGCCAGTTTAATGGCTCAAATTGGCGGAGACTCGGATATGACCCCGAATCCCCAAGCCCTCCCCAATGGCGAGGGCCAATCCTTGATGGGGAATTTCTCGGGTAGCTAATCCCTGACCCCCCTCCCTAGCGTCCGGCTAGACACGCCGCTAAGTCTTCATCGGCGGTAGAAATCCCTTGCAGGTTGTAGGTTTGGGAGAGCAGCTCGAAAACCCGAGGCGAGATAAATGCCGGTAACGTGGGACCGAGGCGGATATTGCGAATCCCCAGGTGCAACAGAGTCAGCAAGATCGAGACGGCTTTCTGTTCGTACCAGGAGAGAACCATCGATAGGGGCAATTGGTTAACATCCGTCTCGAAAGCGTCGGCTAGGGCCAGGGCGATTTGGATGGCAGAATAGGCATCATTGCATTGCCCCACATCCATCAGTCGCGGTAAGCCGCCAATCTGGCCGAGGTCTTTGTCAAAAAAGCGGAATTTGCCACAAGCCAGGGTGAGAACCACACAGTCGTCGGGGACGTTTTCGACGAACTCTGTGTAATAGTTGCGACCGGATTTGGCACCATCACAGCCCCCCACGAGGAAGAAATGCCGGATTTGACCTGCTTTGACCGCTTCGATGACGGTGTCGGCAACTCCGAGAACTGCATTGCGAGCAAAACCGGTGGTGACGGTTCGTCGTTCGGGGGTTTCGGGGAATCCGGTCATGGACTTGGCCCGCTCAATCACCGCTGAGAGATCCTCGCGAGTCAGATGGGGCAGATTTGGGTAGCCCACAGCCCCGAGGGTGAAGACGCGGTCTTCGTAGTTGGCGTTGGGGGGCATCAGACAGTTGGTGGTCATGAGGATGGGACCGGGAAAGGCGGAAAACTCCTGGGGCTGGTTTTGCCAGGCGGTTCCATAGTGACCGTAGAGATGGGGATAGGTCTGTTTGAGGCGAGGATAGCCATGGGCGGGTAGGAGTTCGCCGTGGGTATAGACATCAATTCCTTGGCCGGCGGTTTGTTGCAGGAGGGCCTCTAGGTCTTTGAGGTCATGACCGGAGATGAGGATGGCTTTGCCTTGTCGGGGGGTGATGGGAACGGCGGTGGGAACGGGATGTCCGTAGGTTTGGGTGTTGGCGGCGTCGAGGAGTTCCATGGCCAACAGGTTGATTTCGCCGAGTTTTAGGGCTAGGGCCACCCAGTCGTTGAGGTCGAGATCCCGTCGTCCCAGGGCGGCCAGGGCGTCGTAGAAGTAGTCATAGAGGCGATCGCTCTCTTGTCCTAGTTCGGCGGCATGGTGGGCGTAGGCGGCAATGCCTTTGAGGCCATACAAAACGGTTAGTTTCAGGGAGAAGATATCAACGTCATGGCTGCCTTGGCTGATGAAGTCATATTCGGCGTCTTTTCCCTGGTGAATCAGAGCCTCACGGCTGGAGGCGGGTTGAAATTGAGCCACATCAGACCAGGATAGGTCAGCGGGGAGTTGGTGTTGCAAGACCTCTCGTAGTTCTACGGCTTCTTGGATATAGGCGGCAAAGCGATCGCCGTCAAAGTTAACATTGGTTAACGTGGCGAAGAGGGCTTCACAAGCGAAGTGATGGGCGGTGGGCAGGGTTAGGTTAAAGGACCGAGCCGCAATGACCACCTCAGCTAATCCCCGTAGGGCATGGGTGAGTAGGTCTTGCAGGGCGTCAACGTCGGGGCTTTTGCCACAAGCTCCCCAGTTGAAACAGCCTTCGCCTCGGGTGGTTTGTTCGCATTGGCTACAAAACATGATGGATATGCCTCGCTGATTGCTTAGGTTTAGGTTAGGGCGGAGGCTGGGGGGATGTCTTTGACTTAGGTCAAGGGAACAGGGAACAGGGAACAGGCAAGAGGGGGAAAATGGGGAATAATGTAGGGACTTGTCTTTTTGGCTGTTGTTGGGAAATGCCAGAGTAAGACATCACTTGATTAACGATAATTTCGATTGAAAATGCAAGATATTTTAGATTTTTTGGCGGGATTAGATTTGTTTAAAGACTTGCCAGATTCACAACTTCGTGCTATGGGGACTATTGCTAAACCTCTGAACTACGATCGCGGCGAACTCATTTTTTTAGAAGGCGATCGCTGTTTAGGCTTTTTCCTAGTTCAGTGGGGACGAGTCAAAGTCTATAAAATGTCTGCTGATGGTAAAGAGCAGATTTTACATTGGTTTGAAGAGGGCGATCGCTTTGCTGAAGTTCCCGCTTTTGATGGGGGCTATTATCCCGCGTCGGCTTCCGCGTTGGAAAAAACTCGACTCCTGTTGATTCCTAATCAAGCGTTGTTAGCCTTAGTCGAACAATATCCCAGTTTAGCTTTTCACTTACTAGCGAGTTTATCGCGACATCTGCGTCGCTTTGCTAACCTCATTGATACTCTGTCTCTGAAAGATGTATCGAGCCGGTTAGCCGGCTATTTACTGGAGTTGAGCGATCGCCAGGGGAGCGATCGCTTGGAACTGGATTTAGCCAAAGGACAGTTGGCGGCCTTTTTAGGAACGATCCCGGAAACCTTATCACGGACTTTTGCTAAACTCACTCAGGCTCAACTCATTAAAATTGAGGGTAGACAAATTCAGATTCGCGATCGCCACAGCTTGCAGCGGTTAGCCCAAGGAGACAAAGACATCAACTAGACATTCAATCCGATAAAGTTTGCATGAAACAGTTTTTCGGTTACGATAGCCGTTAACCTATTCTCCAATAATCTCATCGAGCCACAGATCCCTGAAAGATGGCTGAGATTGGTGTTGAGATTGGTGTTCCGTTCTGATTTTGCGTATTCTAATGTTTAGCTGGCTCACAGCGTCGCCGATTTCGCGATCGCACCCCGAACTTCCTCGTCTCAAGTTACCTCGACTCCTCACTGTCTTAGAAGTTTGGGGTTTTGGTTTAAGTGGTTTATTGCTCTGGCTTGGCCCTGGGCCAGCCTCCAATGCCGATTTAGGACAGCCGGTGATTTGGGTTTGGCTGCTGGCGGCGGCGATTGGCGTGATTTATAATCTCCAGGTTAAACATCTCGGCAGCCACTATCCCAATTTATCAGGAGGAACGCCAAACTACATCACCAAACTCTTGGAGAATCATCCATTTTTAGCCCGTTACGGGGCAATCGGTTATTTTTTGGGTTGGGTGTCCGTTCCGTCGATGAATGGCATTGTTTTGGCGGGGTTGATTTCCGCTAATCTTGAGAGTCTGGGCCTGGATGCTCCTGAAGGGGTGTTACGAGTCATTTTCACGGCGTTGCCCTTTGTCGTCGCCTATAGCGGAACCCGAGCTATCAGCATCCTCCACCTGTTTTTTGTTTTACCAGCGGTGGGGTTTTTCCTCGTCTTCTGTACTCAGGGCCTAGGCTGGCTCGCGATTTCTCCTCAAAGTCCGGGTTTTTTCCCGGGCGAGTGGCAAGGATTTGCCGTGGCTGATTGGGCGAAATGGTATTTCTTGGCGGTGTATGCGGCCTACGGCTGTGAGACAGCTTCGGGGTTTATTGCCGATAACCCGAAGCCTCATCAGACTCTGCGAAGTCTCAAGTTTGCGGCGATTCTGCTGCCGATTATCTATGGCGGGGGGTCTTGGCTGTTGATGCGTCTGGCTACGAATCGGGAGTTGGGGAGTAATACCTTTGTGCAGTTGGTGGCGGTGTCTCGCCCGTTTTGGGGCAATGCCGCCCCGGTGTTGGTTACGTTTTTGATTGCAGCCGGGTGTCTCCTGAGTTCGGCGACGGCGGTAGCCTTGACGCCGCGAGTATTGTATCAACTATCCCGCGATCGCTATCTCTCCCCAGTCTTCGCTGTGGTGTCTCGACGGGGAGCGTTTGGCCCCGGGTTAACCTTTACCTTTGTCCTGAGTCTTCTGTGTTTGTTGTGGGGGGATGTGGAACGGGTGGTGATGGTGACGGGAACGGGCTATCTTTCGAGTACGATGCTGCTGCATTTGGGAATGTGGCTAAAACGGGGAACGGCGGTATCCTGGCTTCCTCGTTGGTCGTTGCTATTTTTCATCTTAGAGGCCACGGTGTTAGTGGTGGGTGGTTTGATGTGGAGTGGCTGGGATTTGGCTCTGGGGTTAGCCTTTCCGGTTGTGGTATTGATGTTTGATGCGGCGATCGCCCGTAATCGCTTTTTTCTGTTTCAAAGTGATTGGTGGATTCGCTTCTATCGCCGACAAATGGGAGAGAATTTTCAAAATTTTGTGGCGGTTCAGGTGGGGGTGTTGCTGGTTCTTCTCTGTGGGGCAGCGTTCGTGAGTTGGCAGGTTCAAATCCTGATGCGATCAGTCATGGATGCAACAGTGTTGGCTGATGTCTCGGCAAATTTGTTGGTGTTGTTGTTGCTAACGGTGAGCTTTATTGGGGTGGCGATCGCCTGTTGGACGAGTTTACCTCAAGCTGAGGCAATTGTGGAGGCTCGCGATCGCTCTCAACTCCTCTTTCGCATTGCTGAAGATGCCATCATGGTCCTCGATAACCAAGGTACCATTCAACAAGTCAACCCCGCCGCGAGTGCTTTATTTAATTTACCGGGATTTGAACTCCTGACGCGACCACTTTCGGAGTTTTTACCCCATTTTCCCACGGTCATTGAAACAGCACCTCGGATTAGTGAGCAGGAGTTTAAACAGGGTGCTGAGCCAGGAACGGTAGAAGTCGGAATTTCGGTGTTAGAAACCGAAGCCTCTCGGGAATATCTGGCAATTTTGCGAGATGTCACAAAACAGAAACAGGCTCAGGAGGCTCTACAACGTTCCGAAGAACGACTCCGTAATTGGGCGACGGAACTCGAACAGCGGGTTCAGGAGCGAACTGCTGAATTGCAGCAGGCTATGGAACTGGCGGATATGGCGAATCATGCTAAAAGTGATTTTCTGGCCAGCATGAGTCATGAGTTGCGAACTCCTTTAAATGGCATTTTAGGCTATGCACAAATTTTGCAGCGATCGTCCCGACTGACGGGGCAAGATTTGCATGGAGTGGAGATTATTCAACAATGTGGTGCCCATTTGTTGACGCTGATCAATGATATTTTGGACTTGTCTAAAATTGAAGCGGGTAAAATGGAGTTGCACCCCAATGAGTTTCACTTTCCTGCGTTTTTGCAGGGGGTTGTCGAAATTTGTCGGGTGCGATCGCAGTCCCAAAAAATCGAGTTTTACTACGTTGCTGACAGCCATTTACCCACCGGTGTCAAAGCCGATGAAAAACGCTTGCGACAAGTTTTAATTAACTTACTCGGAAATGCGATCAAGTTTACTGAAAAAGGGAGTGTTTGTTTACAAGTAAATGTCTTAGAGTCACCGGAATCTGAGACGGATTCTCAAACCGATAGGCGATCGGATCTAGAACCGTCGAGTTATCGGATTCGCTTTGAGATTACTGATACGGGGATTGGCATGACCAATGAGCAACTTGAAAAGATTTTTCTGCCTTTTGAACAAGTCGGTGAGGGCAAAAAACACGCGGAAGGGACTGGCTTAGGGTTAGCCATTACGCGCCAAATTTTAGACTTGATGGAAAGTCCAATTGAAGTTAGCAGTACTCCCGGACAAGGTAGTCGCTTCAGTTTTGTTACAATTCTCGAACGAGCCGATGATTGGGTTGATAGTGCCACCCAGTCTGTTTTGGGTAAAATTGTTGGCTATGAGGGCGATCGCCGCACAATTCTGATTGTTGATGATCGCTGGGAAAATCGCTCGGTTATTGTCAATCTTTTAACGCCATTAGGATTTGAGGTTATTGAAGCGAGTGATGGCCAGGAGGGATTTGAGTGTATTCTTGAGCATCAACCGGATTTAGTCATTACAGACTTAGCGATGCCTGAAACAGATGGTTATGAGTTATTAAACCAGTTACGCCAGCATCCCGATGTGAAAACCACCCCCACTATCGTCTCTTCGGCAAGTGTTTTAGCGATTGATCAACATAAAAGTTTAGCCGCTGGCGGCGATGATTTTCTCGCTAAACCTGTTCAGGCGGAGGAACTGCTGCAAAAAATCTCGCAAAATATCGAAATTACTTGGCAGTATGAACAGCAAACTCCAGAACCCGAAAGCAGTGAACATCCCCGAGACTCTCATCTTGAGGCTGAAGTTGTGGTTCCTCCTCAAGATGAGATTGAGTTACTACTGGACTTCGCGCGTCAAGGGTTGATCAATCGCATTGTTGAGGAAGTTCAACGGCTACAGCAACAAGAGTCTCGCTATCAAGACTTTTCCAAACAAATTGAACAGCTTGCTCGCAAGTTTGAAATCAAGAAAATTCGTGCACTGTTAGAAAGCTATTACGATAAATAGGATAAGGATAAACAGGATAAGTAAGTCCTTAAAGCTAAGCTTATCTCAATAAGCTTATCTCATAAACTTATCTCAGCCGAGGCGATCGCCGATACGAGTAGGTAAGTTTAGAGAAGCCGTGGAATCTCAGTTTAGACGTAGGACTTGAATCTCACAAAATAACCAAAAATAACACAAGCTGTGAAATTATGTGGTAGAAAGGATATAACTTGCCAGAAGATACCGAAGAATCATAATTGTTTCTACTATCATTCCGGTGGATTGATTGAGTTTTAGTAAGATGGCATCGCTTGTTGTCCCCAGCTAATCTCAGGCTTAATCCCCTTGTCGTTGCTCTACTTTGTATGTTCCATGCCTACCTCGGAATCTGACATCATTCTAATTGTGGATGATACTCCAACTAACCTGGCAGTATTATCAGAAGCTCTCACCAGTGCCAACTATCAGGTTGCTGTTGCTCTTGACGGGGACACCGCAATCGAACAGGTTGCCTATAAACCCCCGAATCTGATTTTATTAGATGTGATGATGCCAGGAATCGATGGCTTTGAAACCTGTCGCCAGCTTAAAGCCAATCCTGAAACCGCTCAGATTCCGGTTATTTTTATGACCGCTCTCTCGGATACCGTCGATAAAGTCAAGGGACTAAGTTTGGGGGCTGTTGATTATATTACTAAGCCTTTTCAACAAGAAGAAGTCCTGGCGCGAGTTAAGGTTCATCTTGAGCTATATCATCTTAATCATAGCTTAGACCGTCAAGTTAAAGAACGAACCGCAGAATTGTCAGAGGCATTGGACAGTTTGCAGAAGGCTCAGGTGCAACTGATTCAAAATGAAAAAATGTCATCTTTAGGGCAATTAGTCGCGGGAGTTGCTCATGAGATTAACAATCCCGTTAACTTTATTCACGGGAATCTGATTCATGCCAAAGAATATATCGCCGATTTATTGGAGTTATTACGTCTCTATCAGGAAAACACTCCAGATGTCAATCCCGATGTTCAAGCCTTTGCCGAAGAGATTGATTTTGAGTTCCTGAAGGCGGACTTACCAAACTTAGTCAAATCGATGGAGGTGGGAGCCGGTCGGATTCAGGGTATTATTAAATCTCTAAAAACCTTTTCTCGTGCCAATGAGACTCAATTTGAGTCGATTAATATCCATGAGGGCATCGACAGTACTTTATTGATTCTAAGTAATCGAATTAAAGCGAAATCCTTTCGTCGTGACATTCAAGTGAATAGAGTTTATGGCGATTTGCCCTTGATTGACTGTTGTAGTGGTCAACTGAATCAAGTGTTTACGAACATTCTCAGTAATGCCATTGATGCCTTAGATGAATCTGCATCACATCAGCCTCAAGATTGGCGTCCCTGCATCGAGATTCACACGGCTGTTGAGGGAGAACAGGCCAGTATCACCATTAGCAATAATGGCGCAACGATGCCGGCGGCGGTTCAAGAGCATCTATTTGAGCCGTTTTTTACCACTAAACCGCGAGGAAAGGGGACGGGGATGGGGTTGTCGATTAGCCATCAGATTATTACGGAAAAACATCGGGGTCAGCTACACTGTCAAGTAGAGGGCGATCGCGTCGAGTTTGTGATTCAAATTCCCATTCGCCAGGCGATCGCCCCCACTCCTCGCCAACACCAAACCACAAGTCACCAAACCACAAGTCATTGATGAGTCAGTTTGCTAACGCTCCCAACCGAGGCCAAATTCTCGAACAGGCCTTCGATCTGGGGTTTCATCGCGTCGGGATTGCGGCGGTTCCTGCTGAGGCTGATGAGGGGGAAACTGAAGCTGTCCATCACTTGCAAACTTGGCTCAATCAAGGCTATCAGGCGGATATGGACTGGATGGCGAACCCAAAACGGCAAGATATCCGCCAGGTGTTACCGGGGGTGCGATCGGTGATTGCGGTGGCCTTAAACTATTACACAGATCATCAGCCCTCTGAAGGCGAGGATGCTGAAGGCGAGGATGGGGAGGATCGGGTTAAAATCTCTCGCTACGCCTGGGGTCGTGATTATCACCGAGTTCTCCATCGCAAGCTGAAACAACTGTCTCGTTGGTTGGAGTCGTCGGGAGAGGGGATTCGGGCCAAATACTATGCTGACACTGGCCCCGTTCAGGATAAAGTCTGGGCCGAACGAGCGGGATTGGGTTGGATTGCGAAAAACGGCAATCTGATTACACGCGATTATGGCTCTTGGGTGTTTCTGGGGGAAGTGTTGACGACTTTGCCCTTAGAGAGCGATCGCCCCCATACGGACCATTGTGGCACCTGTACCCGTTGCCTCGATGCCTGTCCCACTGAGGCGATCGTTCGTCCTACTGTGGTCGATGCCAATCGTTGCTTAGCCTATCACACCATCGAAAACCGCCGCGATCGCCTCCCCGACGATATCGCCAACAACCTCAACGGCTGGGTGGCCGGTTGTGATATCTGTCAGGAGGTTTGTCCTTGGAATCAGCGATTTGCCAAAACCACCGATGTAGCCGAATTTGAACCCTATCCGCAAAATCTTAACCCCAGCGGTTCTGAGTTAGCCAACTTATCCGAGGAAGATTGGGATCAGCGGTTCCGGGCCTCGGCTTTGCGACGGATTAAACCGGCGATGTGGCGACGTAACAGCCAAGCTGCAAACAAGACAGAAAAAACCCCGTCTAAGACAGACGAGGTTTAAACGACGAAGCGTGAATCATCAAGCCAAAATCGTGATTTCTAACAGATCACTAACTATTGACGGTTGCCGGTTCGTTGCTGTTGCGAGAACGACGGCGAGTTAGGGAATTAAAGAGCATCTGACCGACGGCTTTGATGAGATTTCCTTCGAGTTCTTCAAACATGACCATATTCAGTTTGAAGGCATCGTTGGCTTCATCGACAATGCGATCGGCTTGAGCGTCATCAATGGGTAAACTGTCCATCGCTTGACGATACTCGGCCTTAAAGGCTTTCTCATCAGGAATTTCGTCAAACTCATAAAATGCCGTTCCTTGGCCATCCTGTAATCCCATGGCTTTTTGAGCAATGTTTTTCAGGATTTGTCCGCCGGAAAGGTCGCCGAGATAGCGGGTATAGCAATGAGCCACTAACAGCTCTGGTTCGCTGTTGGAGACGTCACGGATGCGGTTAACATAGCCTTGTCCCCCCTCTGAGGGCTTCACCACATCCCGCCAGTTGGAACCAAAATAGTAATGAAGATCCTGTTCTAAACTCTCTTTGCGGTTGAGTTGAGGATAGTACAGTTTGGATAATACGGGATGCTCCCGGTGGCGTTCCATTTCTTCTTCCATGGCGGAATAGACGAAGTAAAAGTTGGCCGCCAAATTGCGATAGGAGTTCTTTTCAACGGTTCCTTTGAGGAAACATTTGATAAAGCCCACATTCTCCGCCATGGTGTGAGACTTTTTCGTGCCTTCTCGGAGTTTTGTTGCGAGATTACTGGTCATACTAAAACAAAAATGCTATAATTTTTCGTTCGGTGCATTACGGCGCATTCAAGAGGGCTGACTGTCAGATTAAATCGAGCAGATTAAATCGAGCAGATTAAATCGAGCAGATTAAATCGAGACAATTAGCCGCACCTGAACCACAAAAGTCACGCAAAACAGAGACAAAACGCCTGAATCTACTCTAATCACAGTAGATCGATTTGATGAGAATTTTTATTAAGAATTTTTAACTGTTCTTGCGGCGATCGCCCCGAGGGAGTTGGGCCCGAGGGAGTTGGGACTGAAGCAGGAGATTTGAGTTGGAAACGCGCTCAGTTGCGCGTAGAATTGAGCCGTACAGGATTGCCTAACCCGTCGTTGAGCCTTGTTTATCGTGAAACTCGCTGCTTCTGTATCGGTTGTCTTCCTCGCCCTGGGAGCAGCAAGCTCCAATAGCCTGGCGGTTCCTTCGTCCCCGTCTCCCCTGAGATTCGCTCAAGAGGTCGATCCCCTCTGTCGTCAAGTGTCCCCCAACCTCGATCGCGGACTCGCAATCCGTTTAGATCCGAGTCCCAACTCCCGCGCGATCGCCAACGTGGCCCCCAACGAACGCCTACAGTTAGCCGCCAACGCCGAGGCCATTCGTGGCCCCGAAGGGAACACCTGGTTAGCGGTGAGTTTTCCAGCCGAGGGCTATGTAGACAACGGTCCCCCCGGAACCAGTCACCTCAATCGCTGTCAAGCCTTTCTCTGGGATGCACCGGGTTCTCCAGATGTCGCTCCCATGACTGACTCGGGTCCCAGAGACGGAAACTCCTGTCGTCGAGTGATTCACGACGAAGGACTCACCGTGCGCCAGGCTCCCTCTGTGGACGCCTCGATTCTGGGTGGAGTGGAAATGAATCAAGAAATTCGCGTTCGCCTCCCCATTCGCCCCATTGTCGCCTCCGATGACCGCCAATGGATCGAGATTACCGCCCCCTTTAACGGCTATGTTTCCAACGGCTTTGGGGATGGCGTGAGTAACTTAGGCGCCTGTCTCTAAACTCTTGTCTCTAAACTCTTGTCTATTGACTGCCAGAAGCAGGCGACCATATTCCCCCTTAACTATTAACTATTAACTATTCACTATTAACTATTCACTATTAACTATTCCCCCTTCCCTTCTTTTGCTCGAAATCCTGATTCTATCCAATGGTCCCGGCGAAGTCACCACCTGGGTGCGTCCCGTTGTCGCCGAAATTCACCGACAATTGCCTGAGGCGAGGGTGTCGGTGGTGTTGTCGCCCTGTCCTCACGCCAGCGGACGGGAAGCGGCGATTGTGGCAGGATATCCTGGGGTCGATCGCGTCCAAGCCGCCAAGGATTTCTGGCCCTTTCTACTGCGAGGCAAAACCGCCGCCAATTGGGACTGGGGAGAGACTGGAGTGGTGTTGTTTTTGGGAGGCGATCGCCTGTTTCCCGTTCTCATCGGTCGGCGCTTGGGCTATCGTATTGTGGTCTATGCTGAATGGCAGGGACAATGGTATTCCTGGGTCGATCGCCTGGCCATGGCCAGTGCTGAAGCGATGGCCAAAGCGCCCCCTCGCTACCGTCATAAACTCCATCTGGTGGGGAATCTGATGACCGATACCGCCGAGGTGCGATCGCCGATGGCCGCAAACAACGACGGCGATGGCTATATTGGCCTTCTCCCAGGTTCCAAACCCCTCAAACTGAGCCTCGGAGTTCCCCTCACCCTAGAGATTGCTGAATCTCTGCATCACCAACGTCCCCAGCTCAAATTTGTCCTTCCCGTTGCCCCCAGTTTAGACCTAGAGCAACTGGCCCAATATGCCAATCCTGAGTTTAACCGCAGCATCAATGCTCTCAACTGGACGTCTGCGCGTCTAATTGGGGACGGCGATCGCCCCTATCTTCTCACAGCCAAAGGGGTGCAAGTGCATCTCTACCAAGAGTTCCCGGCTTACGAATTACTCAAACGCTGTGATCTCTGTTTAACCACCGTCGGGGCCAACACCGCCGAACTGGCGGCGTTAGGGGTTCCGATGTTGGTGTTACTCCCCACCCATCGCCTGGATGTGATGCGGGCCTGGGATGGGATTCCGGGGCTATTGGCCAATCTCCCCGGTGTTGGCGATGGCTTTACGAGGCTGTTTACCTGGCTGGCCTGGCAATGGCTACAACGCCAACCAGGAGGAACGCGTCTAGCTTGGGCCAACATTTGGGCTGGAGAACAGATTGTGCCAGAGTTCCTGGGCCGATTTCCCCCCCAGGCGATCGCCGATGCGGTTCTGGAGTTGTTAGATCACCCAGAACAACTCCAACAGATGCGGCAAAAGCTCTATCACGTCTGCGGTTGCGGCGGTGCAGCCGCAAAACTCGTCCAACTCCTCAAATTTGACCCCTAACCCTCCTCCTGCCTATTCACTATTCACTATTCACTATTCACTATTCCCCGTTCCCTCTTGCCTTCTGCCTTCTGTGGTAAGCTAAGCGATGGCAATTTAAAACTGTTTTTTCAAAGGAAGCGTTAATAATGACGGGTTCAGTGGAGATTCCTTACCTCTTGAGAGCGGCGCGGGGTGAAGCCTTAGATCGTCCCCCAGTTTGGATGATGCGACAGGCGGGACGTTATATGAAAGCCTATCGTGATCTGCGCGAAAAATATCCCAGTTTTCGGGAGCGTTCGGAAATCCCTGAAGTGGCGATCGAGGTGTCTCTGCAACCCTGGCGAGCCTTCAAACCCGATGGGGTGATTCTCTTTTCCGATATTGTTACGCCTCTGCCGGGAATTGGCATTGAGATGGATATCGCCGAGGGGAAAGGGCCGATTATTGATCCGCCGATTCGCTCGATGGAACAGGTGAATAATCTGCATCCTCTCAATCCTGATGAGTCGTTGCCCTTTATTAAACCCATTTTGACCAGTTTGCGGCAGGAAGTGAAAAACGAAGCCGCTGTGTTGGGGTTTGTGGGCGCTCCCTGGACGTTGGCCGCCTATGCCGTCGAAGGAAAAGGCTCCAAGACCTATTCTGTGATTAAGAATATGGCCTTCTCGGAACCGACGATGTTACATCGCCTGCTTGAGAAGCTCTCCGATGCGATCGCCACCTATGTACGCTATCAAATCGATTGTGGCGCTCAGGTGGTGCAAATGTTCGACTCCTGGGCCGGACAACTGAGTCCCCAAGATTACGATACCTTTGCTCTGCCCTATCAGAAACGGGTCTTTGAACAGGTACAGCAAACGCACCCAGAAACCCCCCTAATTCTGCTCGTCACCGGTAGCGGTGGTTTGTTAGAACGTATGGGACAATCTGGCGCGAATATCGTCAGTGTGGATTGGACGGTGGATATGGCTGAGGCCCGTCGGCGGTTGGGAAGCCACATCCATGTCCAGGGGAACCTCGATCCTGGAGTTTTATATGGCTCGAAGGACTTTATTCGCGATCGCATTCTCGATACAATCCGTAAAGCTGGCCCTCGGGGACATATCCTCAATCTCGGTCATGGTGTCCTACCTAACACCCCAGAGGAGAATGTGGCGTTCTTCTTTGAAACGGCTAAACAAGCTGATCAGCTTTTAGCCAAAGCCTAGAGGCTCGTCTCGCCGGTCTTTCGGCGAGATGGGGGTCTGGTGTTCCTGTCGTTTCTCAATCCCCTCTGTTGTCTGATGAAACGAGTCCTCCTTACCGGAGCTAGTGGCTGTATTGGTCATTATATTGCTGACACTCTGATTGCTCAATGTGATTGCGAGTTGTTTTTGTTCGTGCGCGATCGCCAGAAGCTAAACTTAGATCTGGAGCGGCGATCGGGGATTCATGTGCTTGAGGGGGATTTACGGGAGATTCATCGCTTCAAAGATGTCCTAGAGACCATCGATTGTGCGATTCTGGCGGCCGCCGCCTGGGGTGGCTCCCGAGAAACCTTTGATATTAATGTCACCAAAACCTGTATGCTCATGCACCTGCTTAACCCCGAGGTGTGTGAACAGGTGATTTACTTCTCCACCGCCAGTTTGCTCGATCGCGACGGGGAGATTCTGCGGGCCGCCGCTCACATGGGGACTGACTATATCCGCTCCAAGTATGATTGTCTCAATCAACTGCACCGGCTCCCCATGAGCGATCGCCTCACGGTTGTCTTTCCCACCATTGTCCTCGGCGGCGATGAGAACAAACCCTATTCTCATGTATCCGCCGGCTTACCTCAGGCGATGAAATGGCTCAATCTGGCTCGCTTTATCAGTATTCGCGGTAGTTTCCACTTCATCCACGCTCAAGATATCGCCGAAGTCGTCAACTACCTCATCGGACATCCGCCCACCGAACGTCGTCACTATATCCTAGGAACCGATCCCTATACTCTCGATCGCGCCATTAGTGAACTCTGTCGCTATTTCGGTAAACGAATTTATGTTCGTATTCCCCTCAACGCCTGGCTGACAGACTTGCTCGTGGAACTCCTCAGCCGTTTGGGAGTGTTGCAAATGGCCGCCTGGGACCGCTTTTGTCTCGAATATCGCGATTTCACGTATACTCAGGCCATCACGGGTAAAGCCTTTGATTGTCCCGTCCATTGTGAAACTCTATCCGATGCCCTAAAAGAACGAGGACTCGGCCCCCACTCTCAAACTCATTCTCAGAAGAAAGTCCCCTCTGCTCCTGAACCAGATCCCAAAGATTAAGAAACTTATATTTTTGCTAAATTTATAAATTTATCGTTTATAATGTCTCAATATTTTTGTTTTATTGTCGTTCCGCAAACTGGGTAACGTCCCATTATTCTCAAATAACAACACAAGCCAAAACCGTCTCCCAGAGAGACTTAGAGCTACTTGCTTTTTGTTTTTATCTCTAAAACTGTCCACTATCAACTATCAACTGTCCCCTGTCAATTGTTGAGAATTAGTCATTTATGTTAGCCTGACAGAAACCCTTGAGGAACTCCGTTTTTATGCAGGTTTTATTAGTCTACCCTCGCTTTCCGCAAAGTTTTTGGTCATTTGATAAGGCAATGGAACTGGTGGGGCGTAAAGCCGTTCTACCGCCTTTGGGGTTAATCACCGTTGCTGGAATTTTACCCGATCATTGGCACCTAAAGCTGGTCGACTGTAACATCCGGGAGATTAGCGAAGCCGAATGGGATTGGGCCGATTTGGTGATTCTCTCAGGCATGATCGTGCAGAAAGACGATATGCACGCCTATGTTGCTGAAGCCAAACGCCGCCAGAAACTCGTCGCCGTGGGAGGTCCCTACCCCACCTCCCTCCCCCATGAACTCGAAGCCGCTGGGGCAGATTTTCTGGTTCTCGATGAGGGAGAACTCACTCTGCCGATGTTTGTCGAAGCCGTCGAACGCGGCGAGACGAGTGGAACCTTCCGCTCTGAGATTAAACCGGATGTCACCGAAACCCCGGTTCCCCGCTACGATTTACTCGAACTCGATGCCTACGACAATATGTCGGTGCAGTTCTCGCGTGGCTGTCCCTATCAATGCGAGTTTTGTGACATTATTGTCCTCTATGGACGCAAACCTCGGACGAAAGAGCCACAACAACTGATTGGGGAACTCGAAATCCTCTACGATCTCGGCTGGCGCGGTCCTGTGTTTATGGTCGATGATAACTTTATCGGCAACAAACGCAACGTCAAACGGCTGTTGCGGGAGTTGCAACCCTGGATGCAGGCTAAAGGCTTCCCCTTCCACTTCAGTACCGAGGCCTCCGTTGATTTGGCTAACGACGACGAGTTGATGGAGTTGATGATGGATTGCAACTTCAGCAGCGTCTTCCTGGGGATTGAAACCCCGGATTCTGAGAGTCTGTCCCTGACGAAGAAATTTCAAAATACCCGTGATCCGCTCCTCGGTGCCGTGCAACGCATCAATGAGAAGGGAATGCGGGTGATGGCTGGTTTTATTATCGGCTTTGATGGCGAGAAAGCCGGGGCTGGCGATCGCATTGTCGAGTTTGTCGAACAGACGGCTATCCCCACGGCGATGGTGAGTATGTTGCAGGTTCTCCCCAACACCGCCTTAATGACACGGCTGAAAAAAGAAGGCCGCCTCGTTGAAGACTTGGGAGGTTCGGGGAATCAAAATAATCTCATGAACTTCATCCCCACCCGGCCGATTGAAGATATTGCTCGCGAGTATGTCACGGCTTTCTATAAGCTCTATGATCCTCTGCAATATCTCAATCGCGTTTATCGTCATTTCATGTCTATGTCCGAACCGCGTCATGTGGCCTCGAATCGGGGCAAAACCACGCCTAAGATTGTTAAAGCCGCGATGACGATTTTATGGCGACAAGGGGTTGTCCGTTCGACGCGTTGGGCCTTTTGGCATCACTTGTTCAATATCTATCGCCACAAACCTCGCTTGTTGGTGAACTATCTCGTCTCCTGTGCGCTTCTCGAACATTTTGTCGAGTATCGAGAAATCGTGCGCCGGGATATTGAGGAACAACTACAAGCTTATTTGAAGCGACAACAGCAACTCTCGGGTGAACCCGAGCAACCTGTCCCTGTCGGAAGTGCCAGCCAAGGCTAAGCGCCACTTTGCCGACAACAGCTAGGGCAAGGATTAAGATGGGGGAGCCGGTGAGCGTTCCCCCATTGTTGCGATGTCCATGTCTGCCATATCTCAGTTTCCGCTGGTCCCCCTATCTCTCGGACTGTTGCTGACAGCAGCCCCCGCGCCGAGTCTGGCCCAAATCACTCCAGATCAGACCCTCCCAAACCCCTCCCAGGTGATTCGCGACGGGAATCAACTGCGCCTCCAGGGGGGAACCACCGCTGAGGGCAATTTATTTCATAGTTTTGAGCAGTTCTCGATTCCCGCTGGGAGTGAGGCCCTGTTTGAGAATGGCCCGGAGATTCGACGGATCTTTAGTCGCGTCACTGGGGAGTTGCCCTCTCGCTTAGATGGCCGTCTTTCGGCTCAGGGAAGCGCTGATCTATTTCTGCTCAATCCCAATGGTATTCTCTTTGGTGAGACGGCTCACTTGAATCTAGGTGGCTCATTTTACGCTAGTACTGGAGATTTTGTTCAATTTGCCGATGGCAGTCAGTTTAACGCCGCTGCGCCCTCGTCTAGTGTCCTCTCCGTGAGCGTTCCGGTGGGGTTGGGGTTCGGCTCAACTCCCGCAGCGGTGGTGAATCGATCGCAACACCAGAATGACCGAGGAGAGGCCATTGGTTTGAGCCTTAATCCGGGCGCTCGGTTAGCTCTCAGCGGCGGTCAGGTGGAGATGCTGGGGGGACGGGTGACGGTAGTCGATGGCGAGGCGGCTTTGGCCACTCTGGCCGATGGGCAGTTATCTCTGGATTTGGGGGAGGGGTTGCAGTCGGGCCAGGTTCAGGGGCGGATTCTTTTGAGTGATGGGGCGTTGCTTGATACCAGTGGCCCCCAAGGCGGGGGAGTCTGGGTGTTGGGCGATCGCCTACGGGTAGAGAATGACTCTCAAATGCTGGCGGATACCTATGGAGTTGGTCCTGGTCAGGGTATTCATCTCAATCTAGGCGATTTGGTGGTGATTGATAACTCCCTGATTTCTACATCGAGTTTTGGTCCGGGGCGATCGGGAGATCTCAATGTGGTGGCCAATGAGATTACCATTGATGGGGCGGGAGATTTGCAGTCGAGTTTGGAGCGGCTGTTTGCCTTAGAAGCTATTGAAAACCCGCAACAGGTGGGGATTGGCTTATATGCGATGGCCTTTGCCCAGGGCCGGGCTGGAGATATTAATTTGCGGGCTAATTCGCTACGATTGACGAATGCCTCGTTTATTTCGACCACAACGGTTGCCGAGGGCCAGGGTGGGGTGATTCAGGCTGAGATTGCTGAGTCGTTGGTTTTAGATGGCTCTCAGATGATTGCCGAAACGTTGGGGAATGGCAATGCTGGGGGGGTCAATCTACAGGCGGGTAATATTTTTATTAGTGATGGTGGGGGGATTTTTGTCTCGACGTTCCGGGATGGGGAGGGGGGAACGGCGAATCTTCAGGCTCGCGATAGGATTGAGATTGTCGGGACGACTCCTAATGGCTTGTTTAATTCGGGGATTGGCTCGAATGCGTTTCAGGAAGCGACGAGCCGGGCGGGAACGATTAATCTTCAAGCGGGCCATGTTTTACTCCGGGATGGGGGGTCGATTGGGACGGTGACGTTTGGGACGGCTCAAGCGGGTACGATTGTGGTTCGGGCCAGCGATCGCGTTGAGGTGAGTGGGGTCAGTGCGGTGGGGAATAATCCCACGAATATCGCCAGTCGCAGTGAAAGCCAAGGGGCGGCAGGAGATATTGAGATTACAACGGGCCGTTTTGTCTTGCGGGATGGGGCGGAGGTGCTGACTTCAACCTCCGATAGTGGTGCGGCGGGACGTTTGACGGTTCGGGCCTCGGAGTCGGCTCTAATTTCGGGGAGTGTCATGACGACGAATGCTGAGGGGGAACCGGTTCTGTTACGCAGTGGGTTGCGATCGGATTCGACCCTAGAACGGCTCCCCTCTCCGATTCCGTCATCGGAAGCGGATGTTTTGGGGGCGGCGGGGGATGTGACGGTAGTGACGCCGTTGTTGCGGGTTGAGAATGGGGCGCAACTGGTGGTGAGCAGTGTCGGCGAGGGGGAGCGAGGGGGAAATTTGACCTTGGAGGCGGCTCGGCTGGAGTTGGACAATCAAGGGCGTTTGGTGGCGGAAACGGCGTCGGAGGTGGGGGGAAATATTCGTTTGCTGGCTGAGGATGTGCGGCTGTTGAATCGCAGTTCGGTGTCTACGAATGCGCTGGGTGGGGCGACGGGGGGGAATATCCAGATTGATACCGGGACGCTGGTGGCGTTGGACAATAGTGATATTACCGCCAATGCTCAGCAGGGGGCGGGGGGCCAGGTGGAGATTACGGCTCAAGGGGTGTTTGGGACTGAAGTCCGCGATCGTCTCACCGACAACAGTGATATTACCGCCAGTTCCCAACGGGGGGCGGAGTTCAGCGGTTTGGTGGAAATCGCCAGTCCGGACACGCAACTGGACTCGTCTCTGGTGGAGTTAGCCAGTGAGTTTATCCCTGTGGACCAGTTGGTCGCTGATAGCTGTTTAACCCGAAGCACAGCGGCGGGACAGTTTACGGTAACGGGAACGGGGGGTTTACCGGAAACGCCCTTTGATGCTTCAGCGGGGCGCTATTCTCTCCTGGGGGTTGTTGGGACTGTTTCGCCCATTAATGAGTCTGATCAGGAGTTTGATGAGGAGTCTGACACTCAGGTTGATGCGTCTTGGCGATTGGGCCAACCGATTCAGGAAGCGCAAGGGGTGCAGCACACCGGTGATGGACGAGTGTGGTTAGGTCATCCCCAACGACGCGATCGTTCCTGCGGCACTCAATGAAACAGTTTTTGAAACAGTTTTATAGTCATCTCCTGGGTTAGCTGTTGGGGCCAGACACTCGGTGTTTTTGGAAACACCGGGTGTCCACTCAATTGTCGGAGCAAGAAACCGAGTGTCTCCAAGACACCGGGTTTGCTGGTATTCGACCCGAGTTTGGCCCGACTGGGTTGGCTGTTGGGGCCAGACACTCGGTGTTTTTGGAAACACCGGGTGTCCACTCAATTGTCGGAGCAAGAAACCGAGTGTCTCCAAGACACCCGGTTTCTAGTGTTAGGTTCATTCATAACTCAACTTTTATCAAAAATTAAATAATAAAAACACCCAAAATACAAGCTATACTATTAATAGTAACATAGATTATGGTTGAAAAGAAAGCTGACATTGGTAGCAAAAAGTTAGTGAGTCTTGCCCCAGAAAGTTGGGCAACTTGGTTAACCAATTGTCCCGATATACAGGTCGAGGAATTACTGGACTCCAACTTGCAATGGGTGGGACGAGAAAATGACAGTCTCATGAAGGTGAGTACCCCCGATTTGGGAGTGTTCTTGCTCTTAGTTGAACTCCAGTTACGGTATCGTCGAAAAATGCCACTGCGGGTTCGGGCCTATACGGCGTTGGCGGAAGAAAAGTATGAGTTACCGGTGTATCCGGTGTTAATCAACATTTTGCCCCATGTGAAAGACCCACAAATCCCCAGTTGTTATGAGTCGGAGTTTAACGGAATTCGGGCTTTGCAAGAGTATCGGGTTATCAATTTGTGGGAGGTGGATGTTAACTTGGTGTTTGAACAAAATATCCGCAGTTTGTTGCCCTTTGTGCCGATTTTGAACGGCGGTGGTGAGGAACAAGTGGTTCGTCGAGCGTTGCGGGAATTGCGGGCCGATGAGGAGTTGTCGGAGTTGGAGTCGTTGCTCTCGTTTTTCTCGACGTTTGTGTTAGAGTTGCCTGTAGTACAACAGATTATGAGGTGGGATATGGCTGTTTTACGTGAATCACCCTTGGCTCAGGAGTTGTTCCG
>LJZT01000064.1 GCA_001314905.1 Phormidium sp. OSCR | reverse complement strand
AGGCAAGAGGCAAGAGGCATAACCCACCCCTGCCCCTCCCAGGAGGGGAAGGCAAGAGGCAAGAGGCAAGAGGCAAGAGGCAAGAGGCAAGAGGCAAGAACCCACCCCTGGCCCCTCCCAAGAGGGGAAGGGAACAGGGAACGGGGAACGGGGAACGGGGAATTGTTACAGCTGTGTTAAGCTTTGCCGGTTTTGTGGTGGGGGCTGGGTTGTTGTGCTAATATCTGAATAACTGTTCAGATGTTGTAAACAACGAGGACTTCATTATGGCAACCGTCACTCAAATGAAATGCGCTTGCGATTCCTGTCTCTGTATTGTCAGCTTGGAAAACGCGATCATGAAAGACGACAAACCCTATTGCAGTCAGGCTTGTGCCGATGGGCATCCCGATGGGGCTGGCTGTGGCCACAAAGGCTGTACTTGTCACAATTAGGTCTGATTTCCGGATTTCAAGACCTGAATCAAAGCAATCAAAGCAAAAGGAGGAGCATCGCGCCCCTCCTTTTTGGTTCTACATTTTTGGTTCTACATTTTTGGTAATTATTGGCAACTACCAATATTCAGGAAAACTTGAGAATCAAGCTTGACATAATCGCTATTCAATGTTAATAGATTGGGGTCCATTGCCATTGTCGCGATCGCTCTGGGAGCGAGATGTCGATGAGGTTGTTGACTCGGTGGTTGAGCCAACCCAACTCTTGAGTGGCTCCTCGGTTAAGTCCAGGCGTAACACTCCAGAGACAAAGCCACCGAAAAACGCGATCGGCTCAGCAGTCAACTCTTTGAAGATGGGTTGAAGTTCGTCGAAGAACATAGGCTTGCAGGTTCGGCGCGTAGAGGAAACAGATTGAGAATGTTAAAATCCTAGCGCGGATCGTCCCCAGGCGGCGATGGGGGAAAACCGTCTCTCGAATCCCCGCCCCAATTCTTGCTATTCTTAGGGAAGCTCTTGGGGAAGCTAAGGCGTATCCCCTGCCGGCTACTCATAGTCACTGTTCATAGTCACTGTCTGCTAACCCCAATATTTCATGTTTGACGCATTTGCTGAACGCTTAGAAGAAGCCTGGAAAAAGCTCCGAGGACAAGACAAGATCTCGGAAGCCAACATTCAAGATGCCTTGAAAGAGGTTCGTCGCGCTCTCCTCACCGCCGACGTGAACCTACAAGTGGTCAAGGAGTTTGTCGCCGATGTTGAAGAGAAAGCCCTGGGGGCTGAGGTCATCTCTGGGGTACGTCCGGATCAGCAATTCATCAAAATCGTTAATGATGAGTTAGTGGCCATCATGGGGGAGAGCAATGTCCCTCTGGCTCAGGCTGATGTGCCACCGACGGTTATCCTGATGGCGGGGCTACAGGGAACAGGGAAGACCACGGCTTCGGCGAAGTTAGCTCTGCATTTGCGTAAACTGAATCGCTCTAGTCTTCTGGTGGCGACGGATATCTATCGCCCGGCGGCGATCGATCAGCTCAAAACCCTCGGGGAGCAAATCGATGTCCCGGTCTTTGAGATGGGAACCGATGCCGACCCCGTCGAGATTGCCCGTCAGGGGGTTGAGAAAGCGAAAGCGGATGGTATTGACACCGTTATTGTCGATACGGCGGGACGCTTACAAATCGACACTGACATGATGGCGGAGTTGGGGCGCATTAAGGCGGCGATTCAACCCCACGATACTCTGTTGGTGGTTGATGCGATGACGGGGCAGGAGGCGGCAACCCTCACTCGCACCTTTGATGAAGAAATTGGCATTAGTGGGGCGATTCTCACGAAGCTCGATGGCGATAGTCGCGGTGGTGCGGCTCTGTCGCTGCGACGGATTTCTGGGGCGCCGATTAAGTTTGTCGGGATGGGGGAAAAGGTTGAAGCCCTACAACCGTTTTACCCCGATCGCATGGCCTCCCGTATTTTGGGCATGGGTGATGTGCTGTCGTTGGTGGAGAAAGCCGCTGAACAGGTCGATTTGGCTGATGCTGAGAAGATGCAGGAGAAAATCCTCTCGGCTCAGTTTGACTTTAATGATTTCCTCAAACAAACCCGCTTGATGAAGAGTATGGGATCTCTGGGAGGGATTATGAAGTTAATTCCAGGGATGGGGAAACAGATTTCTGATGATGATTTACAAAAGGGGGAAACGCAACTCAAACGCTCTGAGGCCATGATTGGCTCGATGACGATTGAGGAACGCACCAACCCGGATATTTTGTCGAGTTCTCCGAGTCGCCGCCGTCGGGTTGCTCAGGGGTCTGGGTTTCAGGAGTCGGATGTGAACAAGTTGGTCAGTGATTTCAAGAAAATGCGATCGCTGATGCAGCAAATGGGACAAGGGAATTTCCCCGGTATGGGTGGCGGTGGAATGCCCGGTATGAATCCCTTGGGTGGGATGTTCGGCGGTGGCGGTGGCCCTCGTCCTGGTTTCCGGGGTCCCGGCGGCGGCAAAGCTAAGAAGAAGAAGAAACAGAAGAAAAAGAAAGGGTTTGGACAGTTGTAGGGGAACAGTGAATAGTGAATAGTGAATAGTGAATAGTGAATAGTAGGAATCCCCTTATGGTTGCCCCCTTTGGGGGAGAGGTGAGTGGGATTTGGGGGTGTGGCCCGCTCGGTGATGATTGATGAGTAAGGATAGAGTGCGATGAAAGCTATTGTAATGACGGGTGCGGGTGCGCCTGATGTGCTGGAACTGCGGGATTTACCGGTTCCTCGGCTTCAAACGCCAACTCAGGTGTTAGTCCGAGTGAAGGCGGCTGGAGTCAATCCCATTGATACGAAGGTGCGACAACGGGGAACGTTTATCTCCAATGGTTCTCCGGATATCCTCGGCTGTGATGGTGCCGGAGTGGTGGAGGTGGTTGGTTCCCATGTGTCGGGGTTTGGCCCGGGAGATACGGTCTATTTCTGTTTTGGTGGTTTGGGAGGCTCTCAGGGCAATTATGCCGAATATGCCCTCGTAGAACAGCATTGTTTAACCCCTAAACCTCAATCGTTGAGTTTTGAGGAAGCGGCGGCGGCGCCGTTGGTGTTGATTACGGCTTGGGAAGCACTTTATGACCGCGCTCGTCTTTGTGCGGGGCAACGGGTTTTAATTCAGGCCGGGGCCGGCGGTGTGGGCCATGTGGCGGTGCAGTTGGCGAAACGTCAGGGAGCGACGGTGGCCACGACCGTATCTACTGCACAAAAAGCTGATTTTGTCAAGAGTTTGGGTGCGGATTTGCCAATTCTCTATCCTCAGCAGGATTTTGTTGAGGCGGTGTTGGACTGGACGGATGGGGAAGGGGTCGATGTGGCCTTTGATACGGTCGGCGGTGAGACGTTTTATCGGACTTGTGAGGCGGTGAAGCTGTATGGGGATGTGGTGACGTTGCTGCAACCGAGTCAGGATGGCAATTTGAAGGGAGCGCGTCAACGAAATCTGCGGGTTGGCTTGGAGTTGATGTTAACGCCGATGTTGCTCAATTTGCAGGAAGAACAGGCGGAACAGGCGAAAATTCTGCGGGAATGTGGACGCTTGTTTGATGCAGGATCGTTGCAGGTTCAGGTGAGTCAGGTGTTCCCCTTGGCTGATGCAGCGGAGGCTCATCGACGGATTGAGGCAGGATCGATGTCGGGGAAAGTGGTCTTAACGATGGAGTAGCGGCCAGGGGGTCGTGGCCAGGGGGTCGTGGTCAGGGGGTCGTGGTCAGGGTGCAATGGCGATCGCCCCCCGTGCTATCTTAAGGAGAGCGATCTGTCCCGACGGGTTGTCATTCTTTAGTCTTTAGCGGTGTTGAATCATCCATGAACGAAACTCCTCATAGCACCATTGTGTCTGTCACCGATGACCAGGGGCGATCGCTTCCTTGTTATGTTGAACATCAGTTTGAGATGAATGGTGTGGAGTACGCGGTGTTGCTCCCGGTGAACATTCCCGTGGATTTGGTGACTTGGTTTGGGGATGATGAGAGTGAAGATGAGGATGCGGATTTAGCAACGGATGAGCAAATTGATGCGGTGTTTGAAACGGCAAAAGCCGTTTTAGCTGAACAGGACTTGCTGTTACAACGCACGGCCTTAACCTTAACGGTCGTTGGGGAGATTCCTGAACTCGACGAGGCCATTGAGGCACTTAATGAGGCCGATAGCGATGAGGATGAGGAAGAATTGCTCTGTTTAGCGAACTTCTATGAGGGGGAACAGGAATATGGACTCTATGTTCCCATCGATCCGATGCTCGTGTTGGCCCGTATTAATGCTGACGCTAGGCCGGAGTTACTCACTGATGAAGAACTCGATGAGTTAGAACCGTTGTTGCCATCGATTGAGAGTTTAATTGCTGAACGTCTGTTTAAGGGATTGGAGTAGAAGCTGTTGAGTTGATGAGGGGAAAGTTGTGAGACGACTAGCGAAAGGTGCGTTTTACTTGGCAGTTCCGGCGGCGATCGCCATCGGAGCTTGGCAAGGATGGTCTTGGTGGAGTTGGGCTACCGCTCCCGTGGCTGAGACGGCGACTGAGGAGTTGTCCAACGAAGATGTGATGGCGGTCCAACTCGATATCCCCCAAGGGACACCGGCGGCACAAATTGGCCGGGATCTCGAAGCCGTCGGTTTAATTCAATCGGCTAGAGCGTGGGAGGTGTGGGCGCGTTGGCTACGCTGGCGACAGCCGGAGGGGTCGTTTCAGGCAGGGACCTATCGATTTTCGCCTCAGGAGTCGATGACGGAGATTGGGGAGCAAATCTGGGATGGGGAGGTATCTCGTCAGAGTTTTACGATTCCCGAAGGTTGGTCTCGCCGTGAGATGGCTGAGTATTTTGAGCGACGCGAGTTTTTCTCGGCTGAGGCGTTTCTGGAGGCGACGACTGAAATTCCCCGCGATCGCTTTGAGTGGCTGCCGGAGGATATCCCTCATCTCGAAGGCTATCTCTTCCCCGATACCTATGAGATAGGAGAAGGACCCGTTAGCCCTGATGTGATTATCAATCAGATGTTGTTCCAGTTTGAACAGGTGGCGTTGCCTGAATATGAACGAGGGGAACCGCCGGAACCGATGAGCCTGCAAGAATGGGTCACGTTAGGCTCGATCGTTGAACGCGAAGCCGTGGTTGCCCAGGAACGACGCACCATTGCTGGGGTATTCTGGCAACGGTTACAGACGGGAATGAATTTGGGGGCAGATCCAACGGTAGAATATGCTCTAGGGATTCGTCAGACGGTGGACGTGCCGCTGACCTGGACTCAGGTTGAGGTGGATTCCCCCTATAACACCTATCGCAATCCCGGATTGCCGCCGACGGCGATCGCCAGCCCCGGATTAGCTAGTTTACAAGCGACTCTGGACCCTGAGGAGACTCCTTATCTGTATTTTGTGGCCCGCTATGACGGGACACACTTTTTTAGTCGCACTCTCGTCGAACATGAGGCGGCGATCGCTCGGGTTGAACGAGAACTCGCCCAACGGGACGAACCCCTCTAACCCTCCGAGCTCTGTTTGAACCTGTTATTTCACCGTTTATTATGTCTTGGGGCAAACTCTTACAGCCAGATTTGGTTCTGGGCGGCACGGTTCTGGATATTACGCCGGATCTGTTGGTTGAGCATAATTTGAAGGGACTCGTCTTTGATGTGGACGAGACTTTAGTCCCAATTGGACAAATGCAGGCCTCGGAGGAACTGCATCAGCGGATTATCGAGTTACGTCAGGTGGCCACGCTTTGGCTGGTGAGTAACAATGTCAGTGAAACCCGTATTGGCAATATCGCGAAGTCTTTGGAGTTACCTTATATTTTCTTCGCCGCTAAACCCTTTCGCCGTAAACTCTGGCGAGCGGTGTCGGCGATGGATTTGCCGGTGGCTCAGGTGGCTATGGTGGGCGATCGCCTGTTTACGGATGTCCTAGCGGGGAATCGCATGGGAATGTTTACAGTTTTGGTTGAACCGATGGTGGATCCCGGTGAGGCGGTTCGTTATTCGCCAGTTCGCTCTGTAGAAGTGTGGCTCTCGCAAGTGCTGGGAGCTTCCTTAACGGCTAATCGTTAAGAACTGTATCACGAGCGTTATAAAACGCAATACCGGTTCACAGGACGTTAAATCGCGAAATATAAAAAAATAATTACGTTTGTCAGGGTTTCTGGAAATTCCTGTCATCATTAATACAGGTTCAAAGGAGTCAATCTTTATAAAGACTCCGTAATTGAAGGGGATCGACGTCATAAAGATCCCATCCTTCAAAGGGGTCGCTCTTGTATAAAGACCCCGAATATAGCTTAAAAACCCTTTAAAAAACCCAAAATGGGGGGCGAGTCTCAGGCTTGTCCCCCATCTTGCTCGGTTCCTGCACAAAAACCCCCAGTCGGGCGAAGGGATGCCAAGACTGGGAGTTGTGCTGTTAGACGCTCAAACATCTCTTGAGGGGAACCTGGGGGGACTCAGTCGATGTTAAAGGCCAGGGCGGTTAGCTGTCGCGACGACGACGTAGGCTTGCAAATCCACCGGCGATCGCCGTTAAGCCAAAGATAACGGACGGCTCAGGCACGTCGGTGGTTCGTTCAGCTTGTGCCGACAGAACCATGTCTTGGAAATCAAGGTCATCACCGTTACCCCGGTCATCAATCCCTAGGGCTAAAGAGCCAGCCAAGGGATCGCCACTGACATACTCTTCGGGATTGGAGAAAGCTTGATGCTCATTGGAATCTTGACCATCAAACGCACCGTGAGAGCCAAAGAGGAATTGTTGGGTTTCTTCTCCGTCAAAGGAGTTGAGGCGATCGGTTGAGAAGACTGTGCGGATATAACTTCCAGCCACATTGTCTTCACCAGTCCGGCTCCAGTTGGCTAACCCCAAGGCATATTCTACATTGGCTTTGAAAACGAAAGAGGCGGTACAGTTGGCGACGGTGCTATCGTCCTCGCCACAAGTGCCAAGCCAGTCGTCACCGGAACTGGCTTTACCAATATCTGTTGCCCATTGTTCGGTGAATAAGCTTTTGACCTCGGTGGTGTTGGTTCCGTCAACTTCATAAACCCCTAGGCTCGCAACGTATGCTCCAAAGGTTTTGCCGAAGTCGAAGGTGACTTCAGTATCTTCGGTAAAGAGCAGTCCATCGGTGCCAAATTTTTCGTCAGAGTTCATGCTGAATGCCGTCGCTGGTGCTGCAAATGCACCAAGGGCGAGTGAGGCACTGAGTATGGGGACGGTATAGGTGATTGCTGTTGGTAGTCGCATGAGAGAGTCCTCCAGGTTGGATACTTTAAATATTAGGGATGTTTGGGTCGTTGTGCCGCGATCGGAGTAGAGACTTTGCTGTGTTTTCGATCACATTTGTTGTCAGAACGCCGGGATTCTTTAGAAGATGCACCTAGAATAATTCAGTTCCCTGATTAAAGTTGAAATTAACTGGAAAACTGACGGAAGCTCTGTAGACTTGAACACAGCCAAATATAGTCTAGTCGCTTTTCCTGAGAACCTGAAACCCCGATGTAGTGGGGAAAGTCAGATTCCCAATCACTATCGTAACGAGGATATCGAGGTTGTCTGCAAGGATTCAATAAACTTTATGTGAAGGTTGTGTAAAGTACTCAGGAAATCCCTGGTAAACACGCATTTACTTAGTAATTATAATTAAAGCAACCGTATTTATACGCAGCCAATTTTACGGCGAACAAAAAGCTAGGGAAATTGCTGATAAGTGTGAGAGATATCTAATAAACCTCAGTAAATACACTGAGGTTTGACTGAGGTTTGTTCTGGGATGGGTCTGAGATGGATTAAGTCTGTCGAATTGGCTCTGAGAGGGGCGTTTAGAGGTTCTGAATCGCTCTAATGGCTTCTTCGAGGGCGATCGCCACCTGAGTCCAATGGGTTCCTCCTTGGCAAAAGACTACGTAGGGATCACGCAGAGGGCCATCAGCGGAAAATTCCGAGGTACTGCCATCAATAAAGGTTCCCCCCGCCATGACTAGGGGCGTCTCATAGCCGGGCATTTCAGCGGGAACCGGGTCGAGATAGGAATCAATAGGAGAGTTGCGTTGGATGGCGCGACAGAAGGCGATGAGTTTTTCTGGACTGCCCAGGGCGATCGCCTGAATGATATCGTGGCGAGGCTCATGGGGCAGGGGTTTCACGCAATAGCCCAACTCATGAAAGGCTTGTGACAGTAAATAGGTTCCCTTAAGGGCTTCCCCAACCATCTGAGGAGCCAGGTAGAATCCTTGATAGAGAAGCCGGTTCTGCTCAAAGGTCGCTCCCCCTTCACAGCCGATACCGGGGGCCGTCAGACGACAGGCCGCCTGTTCAACCAACTCGGCTCGTCCGGCCACATACCCTCCCGCTGTGACAAGGGTTCCGCCGGGATTTTTAATCAGAGATCCGGCCATCAAGTCAGCACCGACAGCTGTGGGTTCACGGGTATCGACAAATTCCCCATAGCAGTTATCGACAAAACAGACCGTCTGAGGATTTTGCTGTTTCACCTGTTTGATGATTTTTTCGATATCATCAAGGGACAGGCTGTCACGCCAGGCATATCCACAGGAGCGTTGGATTAACACCAAACGCGTTTCTGGCTTTATAGCCGTCACTAATCCGTCCCAGTCTAGAGTTCCATCGTCCGTAAGAGGCAAAACCCGATAATTTACTCCCCACTCCGCCAACGATCCTTGACCCGAACCGCGCACCCCAATCACTTCCTCAAGTGTGTCATAGGGCGTTCCGGCGATCGCCAGCATCTCGTCCCCCGGTCGCAGAACGCCGTACAAGGCGCAGGCGATCGCATGGGTTCCCGAAACCATCTGCACTCTCACTACAGCGGCTTCGGCCCCCATCACTTCAGCAAAGACGCGATCAAACGTGTCACGGCCGAGATCATCATGTCCATATCCCGACACACTCGCAAAATGTCGCACACCGACGCGATGATTTTGGTAGGCTGTTAAGACCCGTCGTAAATTCTCCTGAACGCGATCGTCTATGGCCGCAAAGGGGCCGTCGAGGCTTCTCCGGAGCTTTGTTAAATCAATCTTAAGATTCATGAGTTTTGAGCCAGGTTAGAGTACAGGAGACACAGGAAAATCTAGTTTAGCTCTTTGTACCGATATTCTGATACAATCCAACAGGTCGTCCTGAAAAGGAAACAAACATTACGAGGTTAATGCATGACAGTTGCAACACCCCAAAAACTTTCACTGAATTGGTTTGCAGTCATCTGGATTGCCACGATTCACTTGTTAGCGTGCTTAGCGTTTTTCCCTAGCACCTTTACCTGGGCTGGTGTAGGTGTAGCCCTGTTTTTACACTGGGTCACAGGTGCCTTGGGCGTCACCATGGGATGGCATCGCCTCATCAGTCACCGCAGTTTTGAAGCCCCCAAATGGCTCGAACATTTCCTAATGTTCTGTGGAACCCTCTCATGTCAAGCGGGTCCCTTGGACTGGGTTGGTATGCACCGCATTCATCATAAATACTCTGATACCCCTGCCGACCCCCATGATTCCAACAAAGGCTTTTGGTGGAGTCATGTTGGCTGGATGTTCTTCGAGATTCCTGCCAAGGCAGAAGCCTCTAAAATGGTCAAGGATATCGAAGACGATCCCGTCTATCAATTTTGCCAAAAATACTTTATTCCAATTCAGTTTGCTCTGGGATTCTTGCTATATTTTCTCGGGGATTACTTTGTCGGAAATGGTATTTCCTTTGTGGTTTGGGGCGTTTTTGTCCGCATGGTCGCCATGTTCCACTGCACCTGGTTCGTCAACAGTGCCACCCATAAGTTTGGCTATCGCACCTACGAATCCGGTGATGATTCCCGTAACTGCTGGTGGGTTGCCCTCGTTACCTATGGCGAAGGCTGGCACAATAATCATCATGCCTTCCAATACTCCGCTCGCCATGGTCTGAAATGGTGGGAAATCGATGTCACTTGGATGATGATTAGTGTCTTAAAGGCCGTTGGCTTGGCCAAAAAGGTCAAAATGCCACCCAAAAATCCCAAGATGATTTCGAGTTGACCTGTTCGGATCGCTCTAGCCATTTTTAAGCGTAAGAACCCGGTTTCGCTAGAAATCCGGGTTTTTTGTGGTCTCAGTTCTGGGGTTGACTCGGTGTCTTGAGCGGCAGACCCAAAATGATGCCAACAATAATGCCAACAATAATGCCAACAATAATGCCAAGAATTTCAAAAAAGGGGTTGCTTTGTCGGATTATTAGGGCTATTATGGGAGGATATGAGGGCATGTAGCTCAGTAGGATAGAGCATCAGATTCCGGTTCTGAGGGTCGGGGGTTCGAATCCCTCCATGCTCGTCGCCCAAAAAGCCGCTTAGGAGTTAACCTCCTAGGCGGCTTTTGTGATTGTTGGTTGGCTTGGGCCATCAACCGCTAACGAAAACGGGTTAGGGCCACGCGATAGCGTTGTTTCTTGGTGATGGAGACTTCCCCCACTTGCAAGCGTCCCTTACCCCGGATGGCAATTAAATCGCCGGAACTGACGCTATAACTTGGCTGGGTGATGTCTTTCCAGTTGACACGGACATCGCCACCGCTAATCAGGCCCGCCATTTTACTGCGAGACATCCCAAATCCCGCTGAGGCGATCGCATCCAACCGTAACGACGCTTCGACGGTGGTCATTTGCTTGGTTTTCGGCGGCTGCACCCGTAATTCATTTAACTCAATGGCCCGAGTTTTCACAGGAACCGATCGCACCTGGGTTAAATTCAACTCCAGGAACTCCACCAACTCCGGAACTACCAGCACCTGAGCGCCTCGTTCCCCGAGAACGAGAATATCGCCGGTTTTCTCCCGCACCAGCCCCGTTCCCAGCATCGACCCCAAAAAGTCGCGATGGCTGGCGGTATCAAAGAGGAAGTTTCCCGCCACCTCCAGGGCCGCTACCTGCACCTGGTCTACCTCTAGGGGTAACTCCGAGCGGGCGATCGCCAACCGTTGACGTTCGGCTTGAGAATAGCCCCCCCAGGCAACAATTTGTAGCTCTGTGAGCTTCTCAAACAGCCCCTGCGCTTCAAACAACTCCGGGGGCGAAAGAAAATCCGTTTGACTAATTTCCCAGGTGCGCAGCGCCTCCTCAGCGCGGTCTAAGAGTTTAGCTAACGTCTCGCGGTGTTCAACGGCTTTGAGGAGTTCATCTTTGGGCAGCATAGGAAGTTAATGTCAATCGTGAATTGGGAGAAATCGCTGGATTGTCCTGGGTTTAGCGGTTGCTTTGCAGAGTTTGTAAACTCAGAGGACGAGCGCGGCGAACAATAGGAAGCACATCAGCCAGTTGGAAGCGAGATCCTTGGATGACTAGGAGATATTCGCCCCGACTGAGGCGATCGCGATAGGTTCGCGAGTCCCCAAAGCCCAACACAGCCCCTAAGCCCCCGCTGGCCAAAAGCGCCCCCAAACTACCACTAATGGCTCCCAAGACGCCACCAATCACCTGATTTCCCGTGACACCGGCCCAGGGAAAGGTTTGTAACCCGGTAATGGCGTTAAAGGTGACGCCGCCAAAAAAGCCAAAGGGAATCAGCCAGGTCATCATCCGGAAAGCCCGCTGCTTGGCGTTTTCATTGGGATCGTCCAGGTCAAAATCCTGCTCAGTTTGATAGCCAGTCCCAAAAATTCTTAGGTTTTCCTGAGGAAACCCCGCTTTTTCCAGGTCGGTGTAGACAGTTTCAGCTTGAATGCGATCGCCGACAACAGCAACTAAATACTCCATGAGTGTTTAACTCGGTCAGTCCAAGTATGGGGTCCATACTCTAGCGTACCAGGTTCTCCGAGGGCGATCGCCGGGATCCCACAGACAAAAAACAAGCGGTTGCAGCAGGGGTCCCCGCCGAGAACCCTGTTGCAACCGCTCTAATCAAACCGCTCTAATCAAACGAAAACAAAACTATAGAGGTAGAATTATCTACCCCCATCACATCGTCAACCCGTTGACCTTAATAGGTTTCAACGTGCCAGCGATGGTCTTTCTTGAGTTGTTTGCGGTAATCATCCCAATCAACCCCTTGTTTCGAGGCTGCTGACGACATCCCTTCATCAATACCGCCTTCCATGCCTTTGAGACCACAGATGTAAGTATGGGTATTAGGCTGTTGAACCAGATCCCAAACTTTCTCGGCATTTTCCTGAATCCGGTGTTGCAGATACATTTTGCCACCTTCGGCGTTTTTCTGCTCCCGGCTAATAGCGTAGGTCAACTCAAACTGATCAGGATATTCCGCCTGCAACTGTTCGAGTTCCTCTTTGTAGAGGATATTGGCCGTGTAGGGAATCCCGAAGATTAACCAGGCTTTACCTTTGAATTTGTAATCTTCGTGATGTTCCTTGAACATACGCCAGAGGAAAGCTCGGAACGGGGCAATTCCAGTTCCCGTTGCCATCATGATGATGTTGGCATGTTCATCATCCGGCAGCAACATATCCTTGCCGACGGGGCCAGTAATACTGACATCATCGCCCTCGTTCAAGTCACAGAGGAACTTCGAGCAGACCCCATAGACGGTTTCACCGGTTTCAGGATGTTGATATTCCAGTTCCCGAACACACAGAGACACGGTCTTATCATCCTCATCATCGCCATGACGAGTTGAGGCGATCGAGTAGAGACGTAGCTTGTGGGGTTTCCCTTTCTCGTCTTTCCCAGGGGGGATGATGCCGATGCTTTGGCCTTCGAGGTATTCGAGGTCTCCGCCGGAGATGTCGAATTTAAGATGTTGAACTCGTCCCGAACCCCCTTCGCGGACCAAGTCCTCGTTGCTTAGGCACTTGCCGATGAATGGGTTTTTTGGACGGTAAATGTTGACGGGAACTTTCTTTTTTGCGGAGGCTTTAGCCGAGGTTTTCCCTTTGGCTTCTCCCTTGGTTTCCGGTTTGGCTTGAGTCATGGATTTGCTCGCTTCTGCGGGTTTGGACTCCTGGGTGCTAGACCCATTATCAGAGGCGGCTTGGTTATTCCAATCTTCACCGGTGAGGGGGCGGATGTTGACGATTTTGCCACCGAGGCGAGTGATGCGCTGCATCTCCTCGTTCATGCGGTTGTAGGGGACGGTCATGGTCTGTGTCCCACTACGGCGAATCGGAGCATCTTGGCCATTGCCATCTTGGCCTAAGCCTTCGACTTCGTAGACAAAGAGGCGATTTCCGGCAACGGTGTTATTCCCACCCGAGGCGTTTGGATTGTACATGAGTGACTTCTTATCAAAACCCTAGTTAACAAGTTGCCGTTGTCACGCTCCTGCATCGTCTTGCTGTACCGTCGATCGGCCGGCGAGGGTGAGGCAGGCACTTGGGTGACAACAGCTACAATCCTCTATTCTAAAGGGTTTCGCCTGAATAACCAAACCAACCTTCAGAATAGACTTTAGCCAATGTCTGCAGGCAGAACTGTGATTCTGGTATCATTTTGCTAAGTTTTTTGAATTTTTAGACTCAAGCTATAGCACTCAGCCCCCAGTTTCAGAGGGGTTAAGGGATTTTGCTTGAGGCGGGGGGAGACGGATCGAGATGCATGTGAATCTAAGTTGGTGGACGACGAGTCATTGGTGGATGTTGGGGCTGTTGCTGGGGTTTGCGATCGCCCACAGCGGCTTAGCGGCTTTACGGCCCTGGGGAGAGTCTAAGATTGGGGCGCGACTCTATCGGGTGCTGTTTGCTTTGGTGAGTTTGCCCTCGGCGGTGATCTTGGTGATTTACTTTTTCATCCATCGCTATGATGGGGCGCAGCTCTGGATGGTTCAGGGGGTTGAGGGCGTTAAACCCCTCGTTTGGACCCTCTCGTTTGTCTCGTTTCTCTTTCTCTATCCGGCGACGTTTAATTTGGTGGAAGTGGCCGCCATTGCTAAACCCCAAGTCCATCTCTACGAGACGGGGATCATTCGCATTAGTCGCCATCCCCAGATGGTGGGACAGGTGATTTGGTGTATTGCCCATACCCTCTGGATTGGCACCAGTTTTGCCGTCGTGACCTCTCTGGGGTTGATTGCTCATCATCTGTTTGCCGTGTGGCATGGCGATCGCCGCCTCGCCGCTCGCTATGGGGAATCCTTTGAAACTCTGAGATCGAGAACCTCAGTGATTCCCTTTTTGGCGATCGCCCAAGGAGAGCAAACCCTAGTCTGGCAGGAGTTCCTTCGCCCGGCTTATTTGGGGGTGATTGTATTTGTCTTGGGATTTTGGCTGGCTCATCCCTGGTTAATGCGTGTCACGGGGAACATACCCTGGTAGCATGATCCCAGAGCCATATAAAGAAGTTAATAAATCTCAATTATGTCGTTGTCCGTTAGCGAGCAGCGTTTCAAGGAAGAAGTTTTACAATCTAAGATTCCGGTCTTAGTCAACTTCTGGGCGCCTTGGTGCGGCGTGTGTCATCTCATTCACCCCCAGTTGACACAGTTTCGTCGCGAGTATGGCGATCGCATCAAGATTATTGATGTTAACGCCGATGAGAGTTTACGTCTAGCCAGTACCTATCGTTTAGCCACTCTGCCCACTCTATTGTTGTTTGACGGCGATCGCATCGTCGAACGCATTGAGGGCTTCCAGGGTCGTGACAGCTTGCGATCGCAATTGTTACAGATGGTCGAACAATACGCCGGCGATCGATCCCTAGCCTTGCCATCCTAGAGATTGGCCGATCTGCCACCGTTGAGCGTCAGTCAGCCGACGGGTTGGCTGACGATTACCTGCCGTCGAGATGGCCATTGAGGAGATCTCGACGGCTGTTTTTTGGCGTTGGCCTCAACCAGCCGCGCTGATTGTCAACGGCGAAGTTTTGGCGAAATCTTGGGGGCGATCGCCTCATCTATCTCCCCTAACAGCCAAAAAAATTTCAACAACCCACCAGAGTTTGACGTTTTCGTTCAAGGCGTGTGTCACAATAGGAGCGTCATTTTGTCTGAATGTGAAGAAATATAAACTCATACAGTTGCAATGGAACCCCTATATCAGTACGCCTGGCTTATCCCAGTGCTGCCCCTCATCGGGGCAACCCTGGTTGGCTCAGGTCTAATTTCCTATAACCAAGCCACCAATCGGCTACGCCAAGGCAACGCTGTTGTCATCCTCTCCTTGCTCGGAGCGGCCATGGTCATGTCCTTCGCGCTCCTCTGGAGTCAGCTACAAGGTCATGCCCCCGTCACCCAAACCCTAGAATGGGCAGCAGCCGGAGACTTTCACCTCAGCATGGGATTCATCATCGATCCCCTCACCACCGTCATGTTGGTGATTGTCAGCACCGTTGCCCTGCTGGTGATGATCTACACCGATGGCTACATGGCCCATGACCCCGGTTATGTACGCTTTTATGCCTATCTCAGTCTCTTTAGTTCCTCCATGTTGGGCCTCGTCATTAGCCCCAACCTGGTTCAGATCTATATTTTCTGGGAACTGGTGGGGATGTGTTCCTACCTGCTGATTGGCTTCTGGTACGATCGCCCAGCCGCCGCCGATGCCTGCCAAAAAGCCTTCATCACCAACCGCGTCGGGGACTTCGGCTTACTCTTAGGCATCCTGGCTCTCTACTGGGCCACCGGTAGCTTTGAATTTGCCGAAATTGGCGAAAACCTCGAACATCTCATCTCCACCGGGGCCTTAAGCAGCGGCATGGGGGTTCTATTTGCCGTGCTGGTGTTCCTCGGTCCCGTGGCCAAATCAGCTCAGTTTCCCCTTCACGTCTGGCTACCAGACGCGATGGAAGGGCCAACCCCGATCTCGGCCCTAATCCATGCCGCCACCATGGTGGCCGCCGGCGTGTTCCTCATCGCCCGGATGTTCCCCGTATTTGAGGCTGTTCCCGCTGTCCTCGATATCATTGCCTGGACAGGCGCCTTCACCGCCTTTCTCGGTGCCAGTATCGCCATTACGCAAAATGACATTAAAAAAGGCCTGGCCTATTCCACCATCTCCCAACTGGGCTATATGGTGATGGCCATGGGCGTCGGTGCCTACAGTGCCGGACTCTTCCACCTGATGACTCATGCCTACTTCAAAGCCATGCTGTTCCTCTGCTCTGGCTCAGTGATTCATGGCATGGAAGAGGTCGTTGGCCATAACCCCGATCTCGCTCAGGATATGCGCTTGATGGGGGGACTCCGCAAATATATGCCCTTCACCGCCAGCACCTTCTTGGTGGGAACCTTAGCGATTTGTGGGATTCCTCCCTTTGCTGGCTTCTGGTCCAAAGATGAAATTCTTGGGGCCGCCTTTACCGCCAATCCCGCTCTCTGGGCCATTGGCTGGCTCACCGCTGGCATCACCGCCTTTTATATGTTCCGGATGTACTTCAGCACCTTTGAAGGCAGTTTCCGGGGCAAGGACGAGGAGATTCGCAAGCAATTGAGTCCTGAGGCTCACGGTCATGATCACGACGATCACAGCCACAGTGACAGTCCCCATGAATCTCCCTGGACGATGACCTTTCCCTTAGTGATGCTGGCGATTCCCTCGGCCTTAATTGGTTTCGTGGGGATGCCCTTCGCAAATCGCTTTGAACGGTTCATTCATGCCCCCGGTGAGGTGGTTCCCACCTTAGCGGAAATGGCTGAAGAGTTTGAACTCGGCGAATTTGTGATCATGGCCGGCAGTTCCGTGGGTATTGCCCTGTTGGGGATTACCCTGGCTTCGCTGATGTACCTGGGCCGGAAAATTGACCCAGCGGCGATCGCCAAAACCCTACAACCGCTCTATCAGTTCTCCCTCAACAAGTGGTATTTTGACGAACTCTATGACAAGGTTTTTGTCAAAGGCAGTCGTCGTCTCGCTCGCCAGGTGATGGAAGTGGACTACCGCATTGTCGATGGTGCCGTTAACCTCACCGGACTTGCTACTCTACTCAGTGGCGAAGGTCTGAAATACTTTGAAACCGGTCGCGCCCAATTCTACGCTCTGACCATCTTCGCTGCCGTCTTAGCGACTGTTATCTTCTTCGGCGCGACCTAAACCGATTCTATGCCCAAGCGTCAATAAAGAATGGATTTTCCTTGGCTCACAACAATCATACTTTTTCCCATCGTTGCCGCTTTGTTCATTCCGTTTATCCCGGACAAAGACGGAAAAACGGTGCGCTGGTATGCTCTCATCATTGGACTGATTGACTTTTGTGCGATCGTCTATACCTTTTACAGCTACTACGACCTGACGGAACCGGGAATGCAACTGGTGGAATCCTATAGTTGGATTCCCCAGCTCAACCTCAATTGGTCGGTTGGGGTGGATGGCCTGGCGATGCCCTTGGTCATCCTAACCGGATTCATCACCACTCTGGCAATTCTGGCGGCTTGGCCCGTCACCCTAAAACCGAAACTGTTTTATTTCCTGATGTTGGCCATGTATGGCGGCCAAATTGCCGTCTTCGCCGTTCAGGATATTCTGCTGTTCTTCCTGGTTTGGGAGTTGGAGTTAATCCCGGTTTATATCATCCTGGCCATCTGGGGTGGTAAAAAACGCCAATATGCGGCCACAAAGTTCATCCTCTACACCGCTGGTGGTTCTCTGTTTATCCTGGCGGCGGCCCTCACCATGGCCTTCCATGGGGATACGATCACCTTTGATATGCAGGCTCTCGCGGCCAAAGACTACGGCGTCGCCTTAGAAGTTTGGCTCTATGCGGCCTTCCTCATCGCCTATGGGGTGAAGTTGCCGATTTTCCCCCTCCATACTTGGCTCCCCGATGCCCACGGCGAAGCCACGGCACCAGCTCATATGTTGCTGGCGGGGATTCTCCTGAAAATGGGCGGCTATGCCCTGATTCGTATGAATGCGGGGATGTTGCCTGATGCCCATGCCGTGTTTGCCCCGGCTTTGGTGATTCTGGGGGTAGTGAATATCATCTACGCGGCCTTAACCTCCTTTGCCCAACGCAACCTTAAGCGCAAGATTGCCTATTCGTCGATTTCCCACATGGGCTTTGTCTTGATTGGTATTGCCTCCTATACGGATTTAGGGATGAGCGGCGCGGTGTTGCAGATGGTGTCTCACGGACTGATTGGGGCTAGTTTGTTCTTCCTCGTCGGTTGTACCTATGACCGTACTCATACCCTGATGCTCGATGAAATGGGCGGTGTGGGGCAGAAGATGAAAAAGGTCTTCGCGATGTGGACGGTTTGCGCCCTGGCCTCTCTCGCCCTACCGGGAATGAGTGGTTTTGTGGCTGAACTGATGGTCTTTGTCGGCTTTGCCACCAGTGATGCCTATAGTCTCAGCTTCCGCGTGGTGGTGGTTTGCTTAGCGGCGGTTGGGGTAATTCTCACCCCCATCTACCTCCTGTCGATGCTACGGGAACTTCTCTATGGTCCTGAGAATAAAGAGCTGGTTGAACATGAGGTGTTGGTGGATGCTGAACCTCGCGAAATCTTTGTGATTGGCTCCTTGCTGATTCCGATTATTGGCATTGGCCTCTATCCGAAGCTGTTGACTCAGGTCTATGATGCGACGACGGTTCAACTGACGGCACGGTTACGAGAGTCGGTACCGTCTTTAGTCGAAGCCAATAAGGTGGCGGCTCAACCGGTCACTCAACCGACGATGGCCATGTCAGTACAAACGGCTCCTTCGTTGAAGGATTAGCCTGTAGCACATTACCAATGATTTGTCAAATCAAATTTTGAATCAGTTTGGCAACTCATGTTATTTCAACCCAACCCCGGTTCTGAGGAACTGGGGTTTTTTCTGGGACATTTTGCCCAAAAGCGCTGAGATGAGCGTCGTTGGGGTAAAGCCTTCTCCTGTTCTCCAGATAGTCTTACCAAACTCGCCGCAAGTGTGGCCAGTCATCCCGACTTAGGTGAAGGGTTCGACTTCCTATGTTCCCTCGTGCCATGGCTGAAGCCAAGGTGATTCAGAAAGGCGATCATGACGTGTGAAAATTGATTTAACTTAGGCAGAAATGAGGGTTTCAATGGGAATTTTTATATCCTGAAACGCTAGAGGAGAAATCGTCCCTTTTTGTAAGGTTTCTTTAGAGCCATAGTCCCGGCCTCTGGGGTTTCGGTAAACCACTAATTCTCTCGTGCGGAGATTCACTAGCCAATATTCTGGGATTCCCGCTTCAGCATAGATATGATATTTGATAGTAGAATCTTTCTCTAAACTGGTATTGGCATATTCAATCACCCAAAAGATATTTTCAGGATAGGGATG
The DNA here is from genome assembly GCA_001314905.1 of Phormidium sp. OSCR. Classification (GTDB taxonomy): domain Bacteria; phylum Cyanobacteriota; class Cyanobacteriia; order Cyanobacteriales; family Geitlerinemataceae; genus Sodalinema. Next base: position 6,231 of record LJZT01000064.1, on the reverse strand, counting down.
GTGAGAGAGATAGTCTCGCCCCAGGGGTTGCACGATCGCCAGATCCGGTTCCGGTTCCGATTGGTTGGGAAGGGTGATGGGTTTGGCGGGACTCACCAGGGCGCGATCGCCCAGTAACCGGGTGAGATATTGGCCCGCTGTGCGACTAAAAAACGCATGAGGTTCCGCTTCTGGGGACATGGTCACGATTTCTCCGGCGAGTAATTCCACCGGGCGATCATCAAGAACCCCAGTTTTAATAATATGGTGGTAGTCTTCCACCGTCCACTGAACTGTTGACAGCATCATTTAGACTCCATTGGTTCACCTAGATTTTAGTTTAGCCCAGAAACCAGTGATATCAATTTGCACAAGTCCGATTATCATCGCCTCGATGTCCACCACCAGACGCGGATCAAGAGTTTGGTTCCACCCCAGGCGACAAGGGCGGCTGCAAAACTGAACAGAAGGGCGATCGCAAAGGGATGAAGGTTCGCGAACTCCAGGTTTGGCTCATCGCGAGAATCGGGGAATAGTAACCCCACTGTTGAGGCGAAAATTGCCCCGGTCCCAATTCCCACGCCAATCGCCTGAATTTGGTCTTGAAGTTGTTGGTTTTGTTCTTGTAAACTGCGATCGCGCTGGGTTTGTTCAATTTCCACTCCCCCAGGGTGTAACATTTGCTCAAGTCAATCTCAGTGCCGTTGCGCCAGGGGAGAAAGCAAGTTTCGGCGGCTTCAGGGGGGGCGGTTTCCCCAGAGTGGGTGCGGCGTTCTGAGTCGCGGGCTGATATTCTGAGTATATATCCTGAAGGCCTATACTTAGGCTACTCTGGAACAATTAGGATGAAGCTAAACTGATAATTAACAAATGTCGGAAGTTCCATCCATCGTTCGTGATCCATGAGTCCCATCGTGATAGAACGATGGTAAGTACCTGGTTCGCTGGGAGCAGTACCCGTTAGTGAAAATCGCATACTTCCATCTCCTTCTAGCGCTCTTCCCGTGGTGCTAATGTTATCTAAATGTGCGATATGGTGCAAGTTTGGATCCCTAGAATCAGGAACTAAATTAGCGTAAAATTTAGAAGGTGTAGCTGCTCGATAATTAACGGCAAAGTCAAGCTTATACTTTTCACCTGCGGGAACACTTTCGATACCTCGGTACTGTATAAGTCCATTATTAGTTTCAATTGTTCGAGGCTCTTGAACAACTAAAGGAGGTTCTGTAACCTGCAATGCGTAATCATCTTCCGGTTTTGTTCGACTTTCTGGAGCCACAGTTTCTGATACTGTTTTAGATGAAGATGGTACAACCATCAAAGAATCTGTAGATCCGTAAACAGTAGTGTTGTTGGTGGTATTATTGACCCCTCCGCGTACATGTGTATTATTGTTGTTGCCGGCAATTGTTGTGTTACCACTATTGAACTGATTTCGGGCGAACACTCCTCCTATCACCAGTAAACCAACAACTAGTACTGATGTAGATAAAGATGACACATTCTTTTGCTCACTCCTGTGATTTCTACCTCGGTCTAAAGTTCGTAGAGGGTCTCCGGGATTTACGACGGTGGTTAGCAAAGCTTATCAAAAAGTAAAACCCCGACTGTAGACCGGGCGCTCCCTTGTGGTTGCCTGGTCTAGATTTTGTATTTACGATAACAAGTACCAAATTTTCTGAAGATCCTTCTCGGATTATAGCTCAATTTTTGCCTCGTGCCATCGCTGAAGCCATGGCACGCCCTGGGGTGGCTTTGCCGCCTGTGTGGAGCTTCCAGAGAGCCTGAAACGAAGTTCAATCTGTAGCCGAGGTAACTCATAGTCAACCGCTGCGATTGTCCCGGCAAAATTCCGCAACCAGCCTGCATTTCCCCGCCCCTGTTGCGCCCTCTTTTCCGCTTCTGCCCGCATCACCTGCACCAATCCCTCATCCACCAGTTCCGGGTGATTCCTCAACCTCGCGGCTTCCTCCCCACTGGCACAGGTGAGCAGTTCTTGAATCAGGGAGAGATAGGCTTGCAGTTGTTGTTCATCCATGGCCACGCACCGAGTCGGGATAGTATCCCCATGTTACCCCATCCCTCCAGGATGCCGGACAGACCATATCCTCTGGGGGCGCTCTTCAATTTGCCTGCGATCAGTAATACTAGATAAGGTAAGTATCAAGTATTGGCTAGGGTAACCATGACTCAATTACTCGAACAGGCGATCGCCCGGTTACAAACCTTGTCTGAGAGTGAGCAGAATGCGATCGCTTCAATCATCCTGGAGGAAATCGAGGATGAGCGTCGTTGGGATGAAGCCTTCTCCCGTTCTCCAGATAGTCTTGCCAAACTCGCCGCTTCAGCAATGGCTGAATATCATGCGGGTGAAACCCACCCACTTAACCCAGAGACGCTGTGAAATCCCGCACTACTGCCCAGTTTCGTCAACTGTTTAGTGATTTACCTAAGCCGGTTCAACAACAGGCCCGCGCTGCCTATCGCCAGTTCCAGGATGACCCAAGCTATCCAAGTCTACGGTTCAAAAAAGTTCATCCAGAGTTACCCATTTATTCTGCTCGTATTAACAAAAACTACCGAGCAGTTGGTCAAGTAGATGGAGATACAGTGATCTGGTTTTGGATAGGTTCCCATAGGGAGTACGACAAGCTGTTAGGGCAGATGTAGTTATAGCCTTTGCTTTGACCCCAATTTCCCCCTCCCCACCGCCAGCAAAATTATGCCAAATCGTTATATAATGGCAGTAATGCCTTAAGTCTAGCTTTATCATAGTATTACTCAAATGTCAATGCCATATCCATCTTTTTTTCTCAGTTGAGATATCAATCGACATTAGCAGCAAAATCCACAAAATCCGCAAGTTCCAAACTAGATTCTGCCTAACCTAGAGAACAATTTATATAGGACTAATAAAATATCTAAAACCCCTACCAAATAGTAATCTGCAACTACTTATCGTCTTATTTCAATTGTCTATTTTACACAAAAATCCGAGACTCTGTTAGAGAAAAGTCAGGATTGGCGGATTGAAACTCTTGGCAGTTGCGATCGCCCCCGGCTAGACTAGACCCGAAGATATCACAATGTCGTTATCGGGTGCATTCTGATGACCACAGTTAATTTAACGGGTGTTTCGTACCAAGAAAACTTTAACACTCTCGGCGATGAACTTCCCCCAGGTTGGGCAATTTACACCGACGCAACTTCATCAAGTCTGGGGACTTTAATTGACTTTAATTCAGACCCTAAAAGTTGGAATAACTTAGCCGGAGGGTTTAGAAATGTCGCCTCTGCTAATAGTGAATTAAGTGAAGGAGCTACGGTTTCTGAGCAAGACGACGTGAGCGATCGCGCCCTCGGGATTCGTCAGACTGGAAGTTTCGGCGACCCCGGTGCAGCGTTCGTTCTTTCCCTAACAAACACAGAAGGCTTCCAGGATTTTCAACTGTCCTTAGAAGCACAAATGCTTAGTGTCAAAAATCGTTCAACCTCTTGGACAATCGATTATCGAATTGGCACTGAGGGAGAATTTTTAACCCTAGGAACCTATAATGATCCTCAAAAATGGGGTATCACCCAATTAACAACAGAGTCAGAACTTTTAGATTTTAGTGATGACCTAAACAACCAATCTGAACCGGTACAAATTCGCGTTGTTGCCCTCTCAGATAGCACCAACAGCAACTATCGAGATACCGTTGCAATTGATAATTTTACGCTCAACTATAGCCCCGTTGAAGATACTTCCAATACTGACGAATCTGCCCCTCGCGTTCTCGCCATTCAACGACCGGACAATACCGAGGAAATCACGACCGAGGAGACAATAATTTACGAAGTTCGCTTTAGTGAAGCGGTTAATGAGGTGGATATTGCTGATTTTAGCCTCACCACGACGGGAACCGCTACCGCCAACATCGCCTCAGTCTCAGGGGAATCGGGAACGGTGATTGAGGTCATCCTGGACGGGGTAGATGGAGACGGAACCCTACGTTTAGATGTGCCAGATACCGCGACGATCGTCAATGATGCGGGTGTTGCGTTGACGGAAGCCTTTGAAGCGGGCGATCGCTACCGCATTGAAGACCCAACCCAGGATAATGAAACTGGGGACTCCGACTCAGAACCTGACGCAGAACCTGACGCAGAACCCGAAACTGACTCCGACTCAGATAGCGATGACGCAGAACCCGAACCCGAAACTGACTCCGACTCAGATAGCGATGACGCAGAACCTGACGTAGAACCCGAAACTGACGTAGAACCCGAAACTGACTCCGACTCAGATAGCGATGACGCAGAACCCGAACCCGAAACTGACGTAGAACCCGAAACTGACTCCGACTCAGATAGCGATGACGCAGAACCTGACGTAGAACCCGAAACTGACGTAGAACCCACACTCACCCCTCCCTCACCACGAATCATCAACCAACTGATTTTGGGAGTGGGAACTGAACCCGAAACCCTAATTGGCGGCGATGGTCACGATACCATCGCCGCGTTTGATTATGATGACGTGATTTTCGCCCAAGGAGGGGATAACCTTCTCTTTGGCAACAAAGGCAACGATCGCCTCTATAGTCGAGATGGCGACGATACCCTCTTTGGCGGCCAAGATGATGATCTGCTCATCGGCGGGCCAGGTGACACAGTCCTTTCAGGAGATTTTGGCAACGATACCCTAACCGGAGGCGGGGGAAATAATCTCTTTATCTTGCGTCCAGAGGGGAGTCATGACCGAATCACCGACTTTAACCCAGACCGCGATCGCCTAGGACTCTCCCACGGTCTAACCCCAGCAGACCTCACCTGGACCCAACAGGGCAACCATAGCCAACTTTACATCGACGGCAGGGCGATCGCCACCCTAGAAAACACCAACGCCAATGTCCTAAACTCCAGTCAGATGCTGCCAATCCGCTATCCTGGCCTGGACTAATCACGAGAGGAATCCCTCAACAAAGCCGTAACCGTGACCAAGGCGATCGCGCAATATGTCACACTAGAGGATGTCGAAATATTAAGCCTTCCCTAATCGGCAGTTAAATCGGCAGTTAACGGATATCGCGAGCAGTCATGGGTAAACAGCGCATTCTCTCCGGGGTTCAACCCACCGGAAACCTTCACCTCGGCAACTACCTAGGAGCCATTCGCAACTGGGTCAACGGTCAACAAAACTACGACAACTACTTCTGCGTCGTTGACCTCCACGCCATCACCGTCCCCCATGACCCCAAAACCCTAGCCGAAAATAGCTACAAAATCGCCGCCCTCTACCTGGCCTGCGGCATCAGCCTCGACCATGCCAACATCTTCATCCAATCCCACATCAGCGCCCACAGCGAACTAACCTGGCTGCTCAACTGTATCACCCCCATCAACTGGCTTCAGGGCATGATTCAGTTCAAAGAAAAAGCCATCAAACAGGGCGAAAACGTGGGAACCGGACTCCTGGACTATCCCGTCCTCATGGCTGCCGATATCCTCCTCTACGATGCCGATAAAGTCCCCGTCGGCGAAGACCAAAAACAACATCTCGAACTCACCCGAGACTTGGTCATCCGTCTCAACGACCAATTTGGCAGCCCCGAACATCCCGTCCTGAAAATGCCCGACCCCCTGATTCGTCAAGATGGGGCGCGGGTGATGAGCCTGACCGACGGAAGCAAAAAAATGTCCAAGTCGGATCCCTCTGAACTCAGCCGTATTAACCTGTTAGACGACCCCGACACCATCGCCAAGAAAATCAAAAAATGTAAAACCGATCCCATGCGCGGTTTAGAGTTCGATAATCCCGATCGCCCCGAATGTAACAACCTCCTAACCCTCTATCTCCTGCTATCAGGACAAGACAAAGAAACCGTCGCCGCCGATTGTGCATCCATGGGTTGGGGACAGTTCAAACCCCTATTGACCGAAACCACCATCGAAGCCTTACGGCCCATCCAACAGACCTATCATGAGGTGATGCAAGACCCAGGCTATCTCGAATCTGTCCTCAAACAGGGGCGCGAACAAGCCGAGGCGATCGCCCAAACCACCCTCAGCCGCGTCAAAACCGCCATGGGTTTCTCCAAACCCCTCTAATCCCTAAACGGCCTCAATTGCCTGATTTCCCCTTCCTCTTCTCGGAAAAGTAAGGGGTGGTTTATCTACCCCCGCGAGAAGACTCACGTTGTATAGCAAAAATTGGTCTGAATAGGACAAAAAAACTTGGGAAAAGAAGGCAAGAGGCAAGAGGCATAA
>LJZT01000063.1 GCA_001314905.1 Phormidium sp. OSCR | reverse complement strand
TCTTGCCTTCCCCTCCTGGGAGGGGCAGGGGTGGGTTATGCCTCTTGCCTCTTGCCTCTTGCCTCTTGCCTCTTGCCTCTTGCCTCTTGCCTCTTGCCTTCTTTTCCCAAGTTTTTTTGTCCTATTCAGACCAATTTTTGCTATATAATCGGGGTATGAGTTCATGGCAACGGCAATGATTGCATCTTCCGACTTCCCCCTCACTCAAGAAGAGTATCTGCACCTTGAATCCACCAGTCAGATTAAACATGAATATCTCCATGGTGATGTCTATCCTATGGCCGGCGCGAGCGATCGCCATGTCACGATTGCCTTAAATTTAGCCATGATGCTGCGTAATCATGTGCGAGAACGTGGCTGTCGGGTGTATATGTCGGACATGAAAGTGCGGGTGGCACAGCGTAATAGTTTCTTCTACCCTGATGTGTTTGTGACTTGTGAACCTCGGGATAGTCAAACCACTCACTATAAACGGTTTCCCACGTTAATTGTTGAGGTATTTTCTCCTTCTACGGAAGCATTCGACCGAGGTGAGAAGTTTGCCGCGTATCAAGGTTTAGATAGCTTGCAAGACTATGTGTTAGTCAATACCCATAAAGAACGAGTGGAGACCTTTCAGCGGGGCGAAGATGGGGTGTGGACGTTGCAAAGTTATACCCCAATAGATGGGGAATTTGAGTTAAACAGTCTTCAGTTTCAGGGAAGTTTTGAGGCGTTGTATGAGGATGTGGTTCTGGATGCGGACTCATCGGCTCCGATTTGATAGGATATAGGAGTTGACCTCGGAGGTCAGGGCGATCGCCAGGGGTTATGCTTAGGATAATCTGGTAGATGTCCATCTTCTCGTAGTTCTTGCCCTAGGGTTTAGATGAATCAAACAATCCTGTTATGACTAAAACCTTAAACTTTCCCCTAATTTCTTGGCTTCAGTCAATCACCCGAGTTCCTATAGAGTTAGGAACTCGCAAACTCCTTATCAGACTCATTAACCTATATCAAACCCACATCTCACCCCGAAAAGGCTACTCCTGTGCTTATCGAATTTTGCACCAGGACGAGTCCTGCTCTTGTTATGTTAAAAACAGCCTCTTGGAGACGGACTTGATGACCGCCATTTCTCGTTCAAGACGGCGATTTCGGGATTGTCATGAGGCAGCCAAGATTTTACAAAATATAAACAAGACGTGCCAAGATGCACAACCAACACTCTCCGTCCAGTATGGTCAAAAACCGTTCAAACACTATCCTCGCCGCACGTTTCTATCTTATAGTATCTCTGGATTTCTAGTGTCATTTTGCTCAGATAAAGATAACCAGGCACAATGCTGTAGTTTTTGTTCTCAATCTATTTGTGGATTGGTATTTTCTCCGAGTCAGGAAGAGCCAGATATCGAAGAACAGGATTGTGATGTGGAGACGGAAGAAGACTGTTTGGAGGAGGAGATTGAGGAGGTTGAGGAGCGTTGATTTCGGTTCTTCTGACTTTTTTCTGACTACCTCATCCTGAAATCTTCAAACCTTGTTGAACAATTTTTTGATTGATTCCTTGAAGCAGAGTTTGACCAATCCCTTACCGAATATGTGTTAATCAATACCCATAAAGAACGAGTGGAGACCTTTCGGCGGGGCGAAGATGGGGTGTGGACGTTGCAAAGTTACACCCCAATGGATGGGATGTTTGAGTTAAACAGTCTTCGGTTTCAGGGAAGTTTTGAGGCGTTGTATGAGGATGTGGTTTTGGAGGACGAAACAGCAAGTGCTGAGGATTCTGTTGGTTAGAATCGCTCAACAAATAACTCAAACCCTGGTAGGACATCTTCACCACTGAGTTGGCTGGGAAGGGAGCGAATTTCTGGGGGTTGACCGAGGCGATAGATTTCTAGTTGTTGGTCTTGGGGGTTGAAAAGCCAGCCTAGGCGCACTCCTGCATCCAGGTATTCTTGCATTTTATCCTGGAGCATGGGCAGGCGATCGCTCGGCGATCGCAGTTCCATGACAAAATCGGGGGCAATGGGGGGAAATTTCCGCCGTTGTTCTGGGGTCAGTTGTTGCCAACGGGATAACTCAATCCAGGCCGCATCAGGAGACCGTCGTCCTCCATTGGGAAGCTGAAATAGGGTTGAGGAACTAAACACTTTGCCGAGTTGAGTTTGCCGGTTCCAAATCCCCAGGTCAATGCCAAATTCTAGCTCTCGATTCCCACTTTCTCCACCAATGGGGGGCATAATGATTAAAGTTCCTGTGGCACTTTGTTCAATAATGAGGTCAGGGTTATTGAAACAGAGTTGTTCAAACTGGTCATCGGTTAGATGGAGTTGCTCAAGGTCAAGGGTGAGAGGTGAAATCAGGGCTGTCATGGGGTTAGCTCCTGGGGTGAGAGCAAGGGAGGACATTGGGCTTGTTTTTAATATACTGCTAAAAAACTTGGAATAGATATCAAATTGATGTTGGGCAACCGAGGGATTTGCTAGGATGAATGGGTTGACAAAGCGGGTGGAACCATGTCTGAAAATGTGACTCAACCTCAGGGGTTTGAGCCGGGGGTGGACTGGACTCCCCCGATGCCACCGACGGACTTAATCTTTGACGACGGAGAACCCTTGGAAACTCATCGCCATCGGATTGCCATGAATGTCCTCATTGCCTCGGCTCATGGGGCATTGACGGGGCGGGAGGACTATTTTACGGGGGGCAATATGTTCGTCTATTTCAGTAGCGAACAAGCCCGAAATCGGGACTTTCGGGGACCTGATTTTTTTGTGGTCTTGGATGTGGACCCCAATCGGGAGCGTCAGGGTTGGGTAGTTTGGGAAGAGGGAGGCCGTTATCCTGATGTGATTGTGGAGTTGACCTCTGGGTCAACGGCGCGGGAGGATTATGGGCGTAAGAAGGAGATTTATGAGCGGGTATTTCGGACTCGGGACTATTTTGTCTATCATCCCTTTGACTCCCAGTCGTTGCAGGGTTGGCATTTGGGGGGACGGGGGTATGAGGAACTCCCGAGGGGCGATCGCGGTTGGTTGTGGTGTGATACGCTCGGCGTTTGGTTGGGGGTTGAGGAGGGGACGGTGCAACGGGAAACCGCCCCCTGGTTACGGTTGTTTAGGCCCGATGGGAGTCTGATTCTGTTGCCGGAGGAGGAGGCACAGCGGGAACATCAGCGGGCTGAGGCGGAACGACAGCGGGCTGAGGCGGAACGACAGCGGGCTGAGGCGGAACATCGGCGAGCCGAGATGGAACGGCAGCGGGCCGAGGCCGCCTTGGCGGAGGTGGAACGTTTGAAAGCGCAACTGGGGCAAGAACCCGGTGGGGGGTGAAGCTAACTCTCCCTGAGACTCCCTCGTCCCTTGGCTCTGCTTCACGAGTGGTCAGGCTTCCAGGGAGGTCAGGGCGAACCCTTGCGATCGCCCCGACTCAGAGAGAGGGAGTTTATCAAGGTAGAACTGTCATAAGCTTTTTAATTTCTTCTAACAAATTGCCCTTGACAAACTCACTCATTTTGGCAGCCGATAGTGAATCCGAACGCATTTCAGTATGAGCTAAATCATTGCGAACCTCCCGAAGCTGTGACCAAAACTTGGATAGCCAATCTAAGTCTAAATTGGGCATCATCGTAATTAACCCTTCTAAAGCCAGAGGGCGAGGTTGTTGAGTATTCTCTCGCCAGGCTACCAAAGAATTTAGACCCCGTTCAACGTCTTGACGTTCTGTTTTACCCAAGTAATCAAATTTCAGTGCCGTACATAGGACTGAAACGGTTAACTCTCGTCCGAGTAAAATTGCTTGAGCACTCAAGGATTTGTCAATGTACCATGCCAGCAAATCAACCTGCTTGCTTAAGGTTTTTTGCGGACTAGCTTCTCGTGGGTTAGGGAGGGCAAATTGATGATAATCTGCTTGGATTTTGTCGAGTAGCAGGGAAAACGGTTGAGCAAATGCACCGACATCATTCTGTAAATCTTCGTAAGAAATTTTATCGAGAAGTGCTGTCTCTTCCATTAACTTCAAGGGACGGACTAACTCGATACTTTCTGAAATAGCCTGAATTCGATTACCAAAACCAATCAATTGACGAGGACTCACCGGTTCCCGTTTTTGTCGTCCTTGTTTATAAAAGTCACGTTGGATATTGGTCAGGAGTTGACCCAGATTTTTAGCAGATCCAGTATCGAGGAATTTATCGGTCGCCGTTAGCCAATCAATGAATTTTAGGGTGGGGGTTAGGTCAAAAATGGGCGATCGCTCGCGATCGCGCTCATAAGCCCCATAATACACGCCACCAATCTTGACATTGCGGGATTTTTGCAAATAGGTCCCCGCCAGGAAGACAAACAGTGGAATGGAACGGAACGAATGGGTCACATCTAAAACAATCGTTTCCCCAGGTTCAACTGCATTCACAACCGCCTCAAAAATTTGCCAAAGTTCCTCCTCAGAACGCCCCGACGGGATGAAAACCTCCTCGGCATTTTTCACAGCTTTCGAGAACATCATCCAATGAGTGTCTCGGGCTTCCGTCGTCAAAAATGCTTGGACGGTATCAATGTCGAAAAATTCATTGATAGCCGCCGCGACATACTTAGTTGTGACCTCTTGGTCTTCCCAAGTATAAGTGGTTTGCGCGTAATTTCCAGTGCCCAGAAAAGTTAGAAGTTTCATTGTTTTTAAGAGGTGGTGGATTTAAGATGAAGTCGTTGGCTGAATCGGGAAACTCTCAGGAGCAGGATCAGCTAAATCTGGAAGAACCAGCTTCATCCCAGATTCATCCTTGCTGTCTCGTTCATTCTCCACAAACCACTTGAACGCTTCCCCTTGAGGAGTCGGTTCTGGAGTCACCCGTGGGTAACGAACCGCAGCATTGTCGTCAAAGCCTTTCGCAGAACGGCCGAACGCGGCGATAAAGCGCACCGTCTCAAAGTCTCCGCCATAGGCAGCTTCCACCGCGTTTTGATAGGTTTTCACACATTGACTGACATTAATGGGTTTAACTACCACCTCATCGGGGAGTAAGGTTTGATAAAACTGCGACCAATCCTGACCGGGACGTAAATCCGTCTCGGACTCGATTAAATCCAAACGAACACTCCCGAAACCTAGGGGTTTTCCACCTCCTAAACGATGGAAATGAATATCGGGGAGGGTCAGCAGATATAACAACCCGCCGAGTTCCACCTCCGATAAATTCACCACGTCAATGTCGAAGGTAAACTCTGTCCCCACTTTGACCCAGCTTTTCATCGACCGATTTTGGTCGTCTTTTTGTTCCACTCCGCTGAGTTGAGGACGGCGGTATTCTGGGTAATGACCTTGAACGGCGTTTTGGGTATTATCTTGCTGGGGATTGTCCCAGTGACCGTTAGGGAGTCCTTGATGGTGCACATAAACTTTCCGACCCCGTAAACCTTGATTGCTGGACCTGTAACCACTGTCTTTGGAACCGCCTTGGTTGAGCGGCGTTCCTTGGCGGTCTTGGGCGTTGTAAAATCGCGCTTGTTGGGGTTTGGGTTGTCCGAGGATAGCTAGGGGAACGGGAGTGCGGCTGAAGTCATCGAGGGGGTCGTCGCTTTGACAGGTGACGCTATGAATCCGCAGTTGACCTTTGTAAGACCCTTTACCTTTTTGGTTGACCCAGCCGAAAACCCGGTCTGCGGGGGAAAGTTGACTTTTGTCGGCTTGGGTGGCTGGCTTGAGGCTTTCGTGCAAGAGTGTGATGGGGGCTTGTTTGAACAGTCCCCGAGTAATCATGACGGGATAGAGTTCATCGACTTGATAGCCTCGACCCCGATTGCGGGTTTTGGCGTAGCAGAGTGACCCTTCGCTTAACTGACGTTCGGCGGCCCCGCTAATCACCTGTCGCGACCAACAGGAATTGTTGAGGGCCGGGGGAGATGTCCAGCCTTTGCGAAGGTCTTCTTTGTGGATTTCTTGGTAGTTGGTGATGAGTTCTTTCCATTTAGTTCTCAGGTCATCGGAAAGAGAATGAGAAATAGGTTGATCGTCACTAAAAAAGACCCGCTCATCATGTTTGCCATCAATGTTTTTGTTGGTGATATAGACAAATCCAGAAAATTGACGGAGTTGTTGTCCTACAGGTTTGTGAGCGCCTTGGTCGGGAGACCGATTTGGGGCATCCCCAAGTTTTTCACCAAATTTGACGATTTTGCGGACTTTCCAATAGGAAAAAATAGCGTTTCCATTGTGGCTAAACCTTTCAAACTTTTCTGCCCAAAAACTGACATGATCGCCATGTTGAGGCAAAGAGCCATCAGGATAGGTAAGTTTACCGTGAGGTTTCGTGCTGTTGTAGTTATAAAAGGAAAGCCAGGCAGCATACATGGGACCTTCGGGACGCCCATCAGAACCAATTCCCGATGTGCCAGGATACAACTTGAGTTCGTTGTTCTCAACGCGGGCGGGAACCATCTGTAGCCCTAGTTGGGCGGGCATTCGATAGGCTAACCGCATATCGTGGGGGTCGAGGACGGACAGGCGAGAGTTGGTGACGGCTTCGTAGGCGGACCGCAACATCCCTCTGAGGGAGGTGGGGGGAAGGTAGGGTTTGCCTTGGGCGTCGAGACGGGTGGGGAAGGTTTTATGACCTTGTTCATCTTCCTCCATCTCGGAAGCGTCGGGGATGAGGAGGGGGGTGATGGTGGTCAGTTTGACGGCGATGCGTCCTGTCCAGTGGTTGGCGTGGTAGCGACCATGACCGATGGGTTTGCGATCGCCCAATTCCCCTGTTATATTCTTCCGAGGTAAGGCAGGGACGAAGTTATAGGGGTTATGAAACAACTGTGGCCTAACGGTTTTAGGTTTTGGAGTATCTCGAAACACTCCACCCACTTCTCGAACTCGACAAGGTTGGTTGTTGTCTAGTTCAAACTCAACTTCCAGTTGATTAAGGGCTTGGGGAGTCTCATGATAGGTGTTGTAGAAAGATTCCGTGAGGATTTTATCGCCAATACCAAATTTCTTATTGGTTTCGTTCTCGTCTTGAAACTTTAATTCAATTGACCCGTTATTTTTGACTTTTAACTGACCTTTTAATACAGACATTACTGAACCTCCAATTTAACTAAACGTTCTTCGATCACAACAACATTGCCAAACTTATCCACCTCAGCAAGATATTCCCGAGAGTGTAGAGAAACCCGTTGGTCTTTTTTCAACGACTGGCTGAGAGGCACATCCAGTTTGCCGATGCGGGCCTCAGCAAGACGCTGCCAACCCTCTTTGGGTTGAACCTGGGGGACAGCTTTACCCCAAAGGAGATAGGTTTGACTGAGATGACTGTTCAGGGTGGTTGTCTTGAGGCTGAAGGTCTCGGAATTGAGTTTGAGATCCCTGTCGGCAAGAATCACTAAAAACCCATTTCCCTGATCCTCATTCAGCCAACGCAGTTCACAGGTTTCACTGAAAATGCGGGCTTCAAAGTAGTGGCTGAGGTCTAGGGGTTGACCATCGCTACCGCAGAACTTACCGTCATCTTGGACTTGGGCCAGATGGCACGCTTGGGGGGAGTAGAGAAGGGCATTAGCCTGTTGTATGGGACTTGCTTTAACAACTTGGTCTAAGGGCATCGGCGATCGGCTGACCCAACTGTATAGTAATGTCTCTGTCATGCTGCACCTTTTGATTGGTTCTGTTCAATCCAGTCTTGCCAAGCGACGCTTAATTCCAACCGCAAATCGTCGCTGAGTTGAGAGAAATCGGGGCCGAGGCTGAGTTCCCCGGCCAGTCCGGGGATGTCGCTGTCTCCTTGGACCTGGAGGGTCATGTCGGTGACGGCGACGGTTCCCATGCCGCGATTTGTGCCGTAGCCGATGGGAAGTTTGCGGTTGGCGAAGTCCCGTAAGACCAGTAGCAGCAGGGCAACGGCTGGCTGGACTTGTTCGGGACACCGTTCTTCGAGTCGCGCTAAATCGACCTGAATGCCAATGGGGTCCCACTCGACACCGATGGGTTCGAGGACGCTGTATAGCATTCCCTCAGCTGCCCCCCCAGTCCAGCGGTCAATGGCCACATGAACGGCAGGCTGGAGTTTTTGATAGGGTTTTGTCCCGACGGCGGTTTTGAGTTGGGATTTGAAGCCGTCATGTAAGTCCGTGGCCCGTTCGACGTTGAACCAACCGTCTTCGGAGATGGGAAGGGTTCCGTAACAGTCATCGAGGAAGAGAATCCCCATTCCTATTTGATCTCGGTCTCGGCCTTTTTTGGAGGCGGCCCCAAAAATCTCGTTGATGAGATTGAGGTGGATTTGGTCGGCAAACTCCTCTCCGGTGGGGGTTTGGCAGATGGTGCGGATAATCCGTTCGGCGTGGGACCGCAGAACTCCCTTGAGGGAACTTCCGGGGATGACAAAGCGAACGCCTGAGTCGACTTGACTGACGAGGGGCAACATATCCACCGCAATCCCGTCGGCTTCGGCTTTGACCATGACGGGGTCTCGGGGAGTCCAAGCAATCTGAAAGTCCAGAGAGAGGGGCATTTCGTAGGCGGCTTTGGCTTGGAGGGTTGACCAGGGTTGCGGGGTTCCGCCGTTGAGAAGACTGTCAAAGAGACCCTCTGCATGACTCAAGTCTTGGCGGTGGATGTTCAGATTCTCCAGTTTGACCCGTCCTAAGCCCCGTGTTTTGGCGGCGCCGATGCGGATATCCCCGTTTTGCAGGGCGTTCAGGAGTTGCCAGAGGGCAATGGGGTCGTCGTTGCTTTGGCTGTCAAAGGTGAGGTTGAGGGCGAAACTCACGCCTTTGGGAAGGATGGCGCGGCTGTATTTGAATCGTTCGGCGGCGGTTCCGCTGTGGCGGTCGATGCCGACGCCTTCGCGAATTTCGATGGGTTTGCGGGTCTCGATGGTGGCGTCGTCGATGATGAGACGGCTGGCCCCATGGTTGTCATCCTTATGGTCGCCCCAAATGGTTTTGATGGATGAATCATCTTGACTGGGTAATCGGGTCATCCAACTGCGGAAGGCCCCGGCAAGACTGGTTCCGGGGAGGTAGTATTGACCGCGACCGTTGATGGCTAGGGCTAGGTCGGTGTCGGCGTCGCCGCCAACGCCTCCGATATGGATGGGGGTTTGGGCTTTGAGTTCGCCGCTGATACACCAGCGGTTATGGATGGTTCGTGCCATGTTGGGTTCTCTGGTTTAGTTGTCCGATTGGGCTTTTTCGAGGTCTCGTTTGTGGGCGCGAATCATGGCATCGACTAGGGTGCGGACGGCTTCGGCCCAAAGGTTGGCTTGCAGTTTGGCGGTTCCACTGTCGGTTAGGGTGAGGGTTTTATAGTCCAGGTTGAGGATTTGCCAAATTTGGTTGGTATCGGTCACGAGTTGTTTGATTTGGTCGAGGCTTTTTCCGGGCCATTTTTCTTGACGATTGTCAACTTGTTTTAGGGCGTTAATCCAGGTGCTGACGGCGTTGGGGTCTTCTCGTTTTCTGAGTTTTCCCAGAACCGATCGCAGTCCCCCGAGTTGACTCATCGGCGGGCAACTGTCCTCTCCGTTGATGGTAATACCCAGAACGGATTGTCGAGTTTCTGGACGTTCGGCAAGGGCAAAGGCTTTGGTTTGAATTGCCTCACGCCAAGCGGCTTTTTCAATGATACGGGCGTATTTGAAAACGTCATTAGGCACTTTGCTTGTGGTTTGGGTATTACTATTTTTGGACAGTAGAACGATGTTAGAGTTGGGCTGTTGAGATTTGTTTAAAGCTGAATTTCGCTTTTTTGAACTCAGTTGCTTGTCCGTGAGTAAGGGGTCATTAAAAGACAGTTGTCCATAGCCTTCGGCGCGGCGATCGCCAATCCCTCGGATAGCCACTTGCTGGAGTTTCTCTGGGTCAAGATTGCCCGTAACTTTATAGGCTAAACAACTCCCAGCTTGCCAACCTAATAGGGATGGACGGGGTAATCCCCAACGGACTTGCCAGGATTCGGTACGCCGCTGGCGTAACATCATGGAAAAGCAGTTGGGGGTTTCACGGAATTCGAGTCCGACTCCTAATTCCTTTTCTAAGGCTGCGGTGAAGTCGTTGGGATTGAGGGTCGGGTTGAGGCGATCGCCCCGCATCAAGACATCAGATAAAAACCAGACATAAAGATGATTATCTGAGAAATTGTCTTGACTTTTTTCTGTTTCTGTGTCATTGGAATCAGTGGAAGAACCCAACGCAATCTCCACCCCTCCATATTGGTCTTTTTTCGATTGCCCGATGCGGGTTTCTCCCACTAAGAGGTTTTGCCAATTGCTTACTTTTTCGGATAGTTTTTTCTGGACGGCATCAGAGACTCGTAACTCAGCTTTAAAGGTGAGTCCGGCGGGGATGGCTTCGTAGCTATAGAGTCCGCCAACTTCGGCGCTGGGCCGTTGGATCTCATCTTTGATGGTGTTGTGGGTATAGAGGGCTAAATCCACTTTCTTATAGGCGGGGAGGGTTGTTCCTGTCCAGGGGCCGAGATAGCCACCCCGTTCGCCTTTGAGTTGGATTCGTTGGGGGTCGACTTCTTGAAAGCGGTTGTAGACGTTGCGACCTTTGCTGAGACCTCCCTCAAGTTTTTCGCCGAAAAGACAGAAGGGGGTGGGACGACCGGGTTGGTTGTCAATTTCTAGGGTGGCGTTGGTGAGGATGAGGGCGTTGTTGGCGATCGCCTGGCTGATATTCACGTAAACGCCGAGTTTCTTGTGCAGATAGCGCAACAGATAGCGACCGGGAATATAATCGAGGCATTCGACGAGGTTGCCGACGGTTCGGGCTGGTAACACCAGAGGAGACTGGGTGGTCAAGGTAAGGGGAACCGTTACCCAAGTCCCGTCAGCATTGAGGGAATTGTCATTGTCATTGAGGCTAACGGCGCAATTCTCAGAATGTAACTTGGGAACGTCAGGAACTTGCCCATAGTTGTTTTTCAACCAAACTAATGGATCTCCTGTGTCTCCCCAGTTCAGTTCAATCTCACAGCGACCATTGCCGCGACGGCGTTTGCCTCCCAACCGTTGTACCATTTTTGCCCCAGCGGTGAGGAGTCCTTGGGCAAACCGAAGGTACTCATCTGGGGACAGATCCGGGTACGCATCGCTGAAATCGAGTTGGGCTTCGGCGGTGAGGACGGCCCCCTGACGCACCATCTCTTCAAAGCGGAGATACTCATTTTTTGCACAGCCGGAGTCGGGATCAATGGCCACGCCGGGTTTCATGAAGGCGATCGCCGTCCTCAATTTTTGCTTCTGCTTGAGGGACTGACGCAAGTTCTCATCTAAATGGGCCGAATGAATCGAGACAATGGCGGGACGGGGTTCGTCTTCTAAGGGAGTTGTAGCCAGGGCCGGTTGATCGCCAAAAAGGACATTTAGCCAATTATTCCACCGGCCAGTCTCACCGCCATCTAAGGCTTGGGCGGCCTGTTCGCAGCCATCGCGTAAAATCCCGGTGAGGGTTTTGGCGGGGAGATAGGGCAAGTCATCGGCGTCGCGTTGCACAATACTATCGAGTTCGGCCCGTCCGGTTCCAGATCCGACGTGCCAGTCGCTGTGCATGGTGATGGTGAGGGAGAAGGGAGTCATGGGTTAAGAAGGGAACAGGGAACAGGGAACAGGGAACAGAAGGCAAGAGGCAAGAGGCAAGAGGCATAACCCACCCCTGCCCCTCCCAGGAGGGGAAGGCAAGAGGCAAGAGGGGAGAGGGTAGGGGCAAGAGGGGAGAACCCACCCCGCCCTACGGGCACCCCTCCGGTGGAGGGGAAAGGTTAGAAAAAGTCTTTGGCGTCGAGGGCGTCGAGAAAGGTGGTGTGGAATCTGATTTCGTCTTTCTCTTGGGTTTGGTAAAACAACGATGTTTTGTCGTCATCTTCGGCAAAGGGCTTCAGGGGATAGCGTTGCTGAATTAGGGCATATTGGGCGTTGGCGGCGTCTCGACCGAGGAATAGGGCGGTTCGCAGGGCGTGGGCTTGGCTGCTGGGGAGTTTGGCGCTGTCTCCTTCATCGTCAGACTTGAGATGGTTCACACGATCGCATAACCGATTCCAGTGATGCTGGCTGGCCCAATCTTTGCCCTGGGCGGAGTCGAGTTTGTCTAACTCGGTGACGACGTAGGGACGGTTATAGAGATAGGTAGTGGTTTCGGGCTGGAGGTTGCGGCGAATCCGGTCAAAATCGATTTGGGTGCTGTCATAGAGGATATGGAAGTCGATCGCAGAACAGGGAAAGGGTGTCTTGGGTTTGGAGTTAGGTTTGGTGACGGTCTGTTTGACGGATTTGGCGGATTTAATTAAGCTTTCAGCCAGTTCGTAGGCGACGGAGAAGGGGAAATGTCGTTTGATAATGGCAATTCCGGCACAGGCGGAGAGGCGGTTCGCCTGAAATTGAGATTGGGCGATTTCGGGAATATAGGATTTCTGTTCAGTTTCGGCTTCAAATTGCTTGAGGAAGACTTGGGTAAACTTGAGGGCCTTTTTGCCATCGCAGACGACAGTGAGGTCGTCACCCCCGATAATTAAGGGAACGAGGGGAATAGCATCGTCAAAGTCGTCAAAGACAGATTTGACAGCTTCTCGGAAGGCGGCTTCGGTACATTCGTCGAGTTCTAGGGAAAACTCTCGGTAGGCCTCAATATAGTCTCGGTTGGATTGTTGGTTCTCTAGACATTCGGCAAAATTGAGGAAAATTTGTCCGAGGCCGTTACCATCGGCGTGGACAATTGCCAGCCAGGGAATCTCTTCTGAGTCAAATTTCTTTTCGAGTTTGTTGATGTCACGAATTAGGTTGGGGGCGATTTTATGTAGACGGCTGAGTCCTCTGCTGGCGGCTTCACGTTTGCTGGCGCTGACTTGGGAGATGGGGACCTGGTCGTTGTCGGGGGTGCGTTCGAGGTGGGAGGCGGGTAGGCCACTGAAGGAACAGTCGGCGATGATGGGCAGTCTCAGGAAGCGGGCTTCGGCGGTGGGACGATAGGGTTGGGTTTCTTCAAAGGTTTTGTGGACTTGGCGGATGGCGTCGTCGAGACTGTTAGTCTGGTCCCAGTCCTGGATTTGCACGAACACCCCGGAGAGGTTGAGGCCTGGGGCTTCTGCGATCGCCCGCTGGGTGACTTGGCGAATCAGGCTTTTGGCATCGTCTTCAGTCCGGGCCAAAATTAGGGCTTTGCCGGAAGTGGCGATGATGATTTCGAGGGGTTTATGGCCCTGTTCGAGGGGAGGGTTGAGGTTTGGGGGGTTCTGGTTGCGCAGAATCCCTCGCAAGTCTTCGCTATTGGCCCATTGGCGCAGTTCTGGGGTGTCGTTGATGTCGGCAACGGCATCGAGAACCCAGCGAGTTCCGGCCCGGTAGGTGAGTTCGGAGGCGCCGATGTTTTCTTTGAGTTTGTTGGTCGAGAAGATGAAATTCTGATTGCCAGAGGTTTCTAGGAGAACCAGGTAGGGAGAAGCCGTCATAGAAGGGACTCGGTAGATTTAGCTAGGCGGGTTCGGCTGGGAATGTCTGGGAATTTAGCGGAGAATTTAGCGGAATTGGGCGATCGCCTGTTGGGATATTGGGATAGTCTCTGGA
The DNA here is from genome assembly GCA_001314905.1 of Phormidium sp. OSCR. Classification (GTDB taxonomy): domain Bacteria; phylum Cyanobacteriota; class Cyanobacteriia; order Cyanobacteriales; family Geitlerinemataceae; genus Sodalinema. Next base: position 11,858 of record LJZT01000063.1, on the reverse strand, counting down.
TAGGCTCACCCTATCAGGGGTTTTGCGGGTTGTCGCTTATCGATCGCCTTTTATTTAGATTTTACGTTTCATAACAATTGGTTCAAAAGTTGGTTCAGGGACGTTGGTTGATTTGAGTGTCATCATACACCCTGGGTTGAAGACCCCGCTTCAAGTTTTCTCGGAGTTGGACGGGGCGTTGAGGCTGCGGCGGGCGAGTTTGGCGTAGGTTTTGACGGTTTCGTAGGGCATTTCCAGGTCTTGGGCGATCGCCGTTAGGGATTCGCCGAACTCTCGCCGGGCTAGGATGGTGGCCCGGGTTTGGCAGACGTGACGGGCGCGATCGCCCTCGGGACGTTTCTGTTGGCTGAGGAGTTGGTCGCTGATTTCGGCAATGCGATCGCCCAGCTGGACTTGGACGGGGGGCGGCGCGGACTGGGACTCTTGCCAGCCGAGGCGGGTTTGTCCCAGGCCAAAGGTGGTTTTATGGCCCGTGCCGCAATAGGGGGCATAGTGAATTAGGGCCGTGAACAGTTGGGCAAAATCGGGATTTTGACGGGCGCCAGCGGCGGAGAGGGTCAGTTCAATAGACCCAGTAAAGCCGGTGACAGAGCCGCGCTTTCCGGCGGCAATTTTACTGGATTGGATGTCATGGCGAGATAGGCTCACATGGCTATCTATCCAGTCCAGGAAGGGGTCGGGTTCGATAAAAATGCCTGAAAAGTCATTCCAGCGCCTTAGATAGCTGTGGAAGAGGTTGACGGGGTTGGGGAGGGGCAGGTGATGACCGCGATGGCGAAAGCTGGTGGGGGACACGAAGCTGAGGGCTAAGCGTCGCTGGGGGGGCGTTTGGTAGAGTTGGGCATAGGTAGTGGGGGCGGGGCTGAGTTGGGGCGATCGCAGATTGAACCGCAAACAACGCAGGTCGAGGGTGTTGGGAAGACGGGTTAGCCAGGTTTCGGCCCAGGTCACCAGGGGGGCGGAAAACAGGGTCAATCGCCAATGGTAGGCCTGATGGTGCTGGATATGCAGTTGGCGGCCGATGACGGGAACCTCTCCGATGAGGGGGGAAAGGGTGAAGGCCTTTTCCTCGGGGGAGTCGTGCAGTTTGGCCGAGAGGTCTGGTTGGGTTTGGCGCACGCAGTCGAGAAACCAGGCATGGAGTCCGATGGCATATTGAGGGAAGAGGTTGGCGGTGTCTTGGGGAACGAGGTTAAAGTCGAGGCCCACGAGTTCGCTGCTTGGATTCCAAAGGGGGGCGGTGACTCCCATAAGTAAGGCTGAGACAGGACGGGTTGATTGGAATTATAGGGGGTCTTGGTCTCTGTCGTCTTGTCTGTAGTCTTGGGCCAGGCGATCGCGACTGAAGTCAATGGGGTACAGGGGACGACCCCCAGACATGGAGGTGGGGGTGGCGTCTCGCAGCAGGAGGGTCAGGGCCATATCTCCGAGAACCCCCAAAATGAGGCTACTGGCAAAGACGAGGACGGTACAGGTGATGACGGCGAACAGTCCTAGGGGGGCGATGATGAGAATCACCCAAGTGACGGCGGCGTTGGCCAGGGCGATGGCCAGGCTACGGTAGCGGTTGAGTTGTTTGATGAGTTTAGGTGACATGGGCAAGTGTAAGAACATTGATCAGGATTGACCTATCCTACAGGATTGTCCTGGAAGGAGGTTCTTCCAGGCAATTTGGTATATACAAGGGGTACTTTAGTGGGGACTGTGGTGATGACCACCCTCTATTTGACGGAACCGGGAACGGTGGTGAGTGTTAAGAATCAAAGCCTGGACTTGAAGCGCGGGACTTGGCAGCGCAGTTGTCGTTTGGCGGAGATTGAGTTGGTGGTGGTGTTGCCGGGGGTGCAGTTGACGGGGGCGGCGATCGCCCTGTTATTAGATAGTGGCGTCGAAACCCTGTTTTTGCGCCGGGATGGCCGCTTTCGGGGCCGCTTGCAGGGGCAGTTTCACAGTAATCCCACGGTGCGGTTGGCTCAATATCGGGTGGTGGAAACCACGTTTGGTATGGGGTTGGCACAAAAGCTGGTGTTGGGGAAGATTCGCAATCAGCGATCGCTCCTGCAACGGCGCAATCGGGAAATGGAGGGCCGGGTGACGGCGTTGGTGGAGGCGGTGGATACCATGGCGGTGTATCTGCGTCAGTTACAGCGGTTGGAGTCTCCCTTATCTCGGGATCAGTTGATGGGGATTGAGGGAATTTGTGCCAAAACCTATTTTCAGGGGGCAATGGCCCTGGTTCCTGGGAGTTGGGGCTTTTCTGGCCGCAATCGGCGGCCCCCTCGGGACCCTGTGAATGCCTTGTTGAGTTGGGGCTATGGGGTGTTGTTGGCGCGGGTGTTTTCGGCGTCGGTTCAGGCCGGGTTGGACCCCTATTTGGGCTTTTTTCACGCCACCGAACCCTATCGGCCCAATTTGGTGTTGGATCTGATGGAGGAGTTTCGTCCGCTGGTGGTGGATTGGGTAGTTTGGGGGTTGCTGCGATCGTCTCTGTTGGAGGCCCGGGATTTTGAACCGTCGCCCGATGGGGAGGGGGTTTGGTTAGGACATTTGGCGAAAAAGCTGTTTTTGGAGCAGTTGGAGCGTCGTTTTCAGTCTAAGTTGTTCTATCCGCCCCAGGAGCGTCAGTTGGCCTTGAGTCAGATTCTGGTGGAACAGGGCCGGGCGATCGGTCGGGCTTGTATCAGTTTACGGTTAGATGAGTTTGAATCGTTGGAGGTGCGCTGATGGGTCAGTTGTGGTTGGTTTGTTATGACGTGCGGGACAACAAGCGTCGGGCCAAGTTGGCGAAGTTGTTGGAACAGCGTTGTGAACGGGTGCAGTATTCGGTGTTTGAATGTCCGTTGGAGGAGAAGGTTTTGGAGAAGTTGTTACATCAGCGGTGGTTGGTGGTGTTGGAGATTCCTGAGGATAGTTTGCGGGTGTATCCGTTGGATGCACGGGCGAAGGCTAAGACTCGGGTGTTTGGTTCGCCACCGCCCTATGAACCCCCGGATTTCTTGATTCTTTAGGGCTGGGATGCTTATGGGGTAAGGGGTTGGTGGTTTGTAACGGTTTGTAACGATTTTCGCCGCAGGCCGCGTTCGCTGAAAAATTAGGGTCTAGGTTGGCTAAGGAGGTGTTTTTAGTTTTTTTTAAGGTTCTTAAGGCTTGACAGTTTCTGGGAAAGGGTGTAGCTTTAAATAGTGCGCTGGTTCTAAGGTTTCAAACACCCTTTTCGCCGCTGGTGAAGGTCGTGTAACGGAATGTTAAGAACGCTCGCGCGAACGGACCTTGAAAACTCCACATAGCAATGGTTTCAAACCTATAGGGTCTTTTCCTATCTTTTCCCCGCAAGGGGACGGAAATTTCGCCCGAGCCTGGAAGCCCTGCCCGTCTTCTGACGTCTTTTCCTATCTTTTCCCCGCAAGGGGACGGAAATGACTTTTCTCGCATTGGAAAATTGTTTTACCATCCAGTCTTTTCCTATCTTTTCCCCGCAAGGGGACGGAAATGAGTTTACTGTTCGTTAGGAAAGTGTGGTGGTAGGCCCGTCTTTTCCTATCTTTTCCCCGCAAGGGGACGGAAATGGACCCTTGCAATAGACTGCGCAGCCACATCAAGAATATGTCTTTTCCTATCTTTTCCCCGCAAGGGGACGGAAATTCGAGGTCGAGCAACTCCTGTACGAAGCGCTTCGTCGTCTTTTCCTATCTTTTCCCCGCAAGGGGACGGAAATCGTGGAAAGAAAGGCCGCAAGGTCGGGGGTAAAATCCGTCTTTTCCTATCTTTTCCCCGCAAGGGGACGGAAATACTTTCCCGAAGAGGGTGTCCACGTTGAATGCCTCCGTCTTTTCCTATCTTTTCCCCGCAAGGGGACGGAAATAGTATTAGTGATTATGCTTTGAATCGAAGTGTTAAGTCTTTTCCTATCTTTTCCCCGCAAGGGGACGGAAATTTGATCTCTTGGCTGTACCGAGGGTTGGTTACGTCGATGTCTTTTCCTATCTTTTCCCCGCAAGGGGACGGAAATTTTCCTTTGACTGTCCAATGAAAAGAAATAAAAAAGGGAAGTCTTTTCCTATCTTTTCCCCGCAAGGGGACGGAAATCGACTGTCTTATGTCGATGGAGCCGTTTACGTTTCAGGTCTTTTCCTATCTTTTCCCCGCAAGGGGACGGAAACAAAGGAGAAATGAATAAAGAAAAAAAGGCCAAAGAGAAGGAGTTGTCTTTTCCTATCTTTTCCCCGCAAGGGGACGGAAACGGGTCCCACTCCCCGTTGAAGTCCCAATGGTCGCGGCATTTGTCTTTTCCTATCTTTTCCCCGCAAGGGGACGGAAACGGCAGGCTATGACCAGCCTCTGCGATGGTAACCTGGGTCTTTTCCTATCTTTTCCCCGCAAGGGGACGGAAACTTTCAGAGCAGACTTCGAACGTTTGCCCGCTAAGGCCAGGGTCTTTTCCTATCTTTTCCCCGCAAGGGGACGGAAACTTGAAATAGTCTTGCAACTCTTTCTTGCACCTTTTTACGTCTTTTCCTATCTTTTCCCCGCAAGGGGACGGAAACACCATTAGAAGGACATTTTAATATTACTTGCTGTTTAACGTCTTTTCCTATCTTTTCCCCGCAAGGGGACGGAAACATTAAGGGAGTAACCATACTCTTAATCACTTGGCCTTTTTTCGTCTTTTCCTATCTTTTCCCCGCAAGGGGACGGAAACTTTGGCCCTCCAAGCCATTGACCTCCTTGCGGAGGGTCTTTTCCTATCTTTTCCCCGCAAGGGGACGGAAACCCGCCACCTTCAAGGGCAAGTTGAAGTTCAACTGAGTTCCAAGTCTTTTCCTATCTTTTCCCCGCAAGGGGACGGAAACTCTGCAGACACCTCCACCCCTGAGATTGCCACTTCCGGGGAGGTCTTTTCCTATCTTTTCCCCGCAAGGGGACGGAAACTTGTCCGGGTAGCGTGGGTCTTCGCGCATGGATACGAAGTCTTTTCCTATCTTTTCCCCGCAAGGGGACGGAAACATGTGAATACCAAACTAAAGTTAGTAACTTAGATAATAAAAGTCTTTTCCTATCTTTTCCCCGCAAGGGGACGGAAACCGGGTGGACCCCTCCCGCTCGGCTGTTCTTAGGTATCTTGGGTCTTTTCCTATCTTTTCCCCGCAAGGGGACGGAAACCTTCGTCCTCCAAGTCCAACGCTTCAGAGCTAAGCTCCGTCTTTTCCTATCTTTTCCCCGCAAGGGGACGGAAACTTCCGTAACTTTTTACGGAAACATTGTAGCGGACATAGTCTTTTCCTATCTTTTCCCCGCAAGGGGACGGAAACGCCTTCTTTTAATCTTTCTTCCGGGGAACGTTCTACTTTCTCGTCTTTTCCTATCTTTTCCCCGCAAGGGGACGGAAACAGGGGGAATCTCCCCCACCGGGGACTAGCACAGTCCCCGGTCTTTTCCTATCTTTTCCCCGCAAGGGGACGGAAACGAAGTTAGGGTCAACTCCCCAAGCTTTACTGACTTCCCATGTCTTTTCCTATCTTTTCCCCGCAAGGGGACGGAAACCCGTATTGAACGGCCTTGACCATCTCCCGGATGGAGAGTCTTTTCCTATCTTTTCCCCGCAAGGGGACGGAAACTAGGAGGCGGAACATCTAAGATTTAGGAGGAGAGATAGCGTCTTTTCCTATCTTTTCCCCGCAAGGGGACGGAAACAGAGGTAAGTTCCATCGTCGAGGAAGGTGTCTCAAAGCGTCTTTTCCTATCTTTTCCCCGCAAGGGGACGGAAACGGTCTGATTCTTCCGTTCTCCTTCCAAGTAGTGACTTGGAAAGTCTTTTCCTATCTTTTCCCCGCAAGGGGACGGAAACAGGGACTCGTATTTGCCGTTACCCCATAGGTAACGCGTCCCGTCTTTTCCTATCTTTTCCCCGCAAGGGGACGGAAACCCCCTTTTGGTTGACCCGGAGACTTCCTTGTGTTGTCTTTTCCTATCTTTTCCCCGCAAGGGGACGGAAACAGCAGCGACCTTGATCAACCACTCAATGTACCGCCCCCGTCTTTTCCTATCTTTTCCCCGCAAGGGGACGGAAACTCTCTTTTCTCTTTTGCTCAGCCTCAATTTCGGCTTGAGGTCTTTTCCTATCTTTTCCCCGCAAGGGGACGGAAACCGCAACACCTTCTTTGCGCTGTCCCACTACCGTTAGACGCGTCTTTTCCTATCTTTTCCCCGCAAGGGGACGGAAACAGCCAGTGAACAGTAGCAACTCTTGGGTGTAAGGATTGAAGTCTTTTCCTATCTTTTCCCCGCAAGGGGACGGAAACCCATGTCAGACTCAGTGACGACCTTCTTTATGACCCCTTGTCTTTTCCTATCTTTTCCCCGCAAGGGGACGGAAACCTGAGGAACTGCACCTGCTCTTTCAGCGTCTTTGATGGTCTTTTCCTATCTTTTCCCCGCAAGGGGACGGAAACTTGACGGGGCTCCCGTCGGGGTGACGCCGGAGGTCGTTGGTCTTTTCCTATCTTTTCCCCGCAAGGGGACGGAAACCACTGGCGTTTTGTTGTTGGGTATTTGTTTCTGTAGTGGGTCTTTTCCTATCTTTTCCCCGCAAGGGGACGGAAACTCCATACTATATCCCTCAAGGGTAGGGAGTAAAGCACTAGTCTTTTCCTATCTTTTCCCCGCAAGGGGACGGAAACGGGGCTCCTTAAAGTAGCCCTGAAAGCTAATGCTAGTTGTCTTTTCCTATCTTTTCCCCGCAAGGGGACGGAAACATGAGGTCTTGCAACCCACCTCCCTTCGGAGAGTACGTCTTTTCCTATCTTTTCCCCGCAAGGGGACGGAAACTTGACTATGTAGCTTATAGAAAGCATCTACTACTTCCTCGTCTTTTCCTATCTTTTCCCCGCAAGGGGACGGAAACTGAGGTAGAGGACGGAATCCATAAATATTGCTTTTTCTTCGTCTTTTCCTATCTTTTCCCCGCAAGGGGACGGAAACATCCATAAATCCGTCTACTTTGACGAAAGTACGTTTGAAGGTCTTTTCCTATCTTTTCCCCGCAAGGGGACGGAAACCTCGTGGAGCTCGACCTTGGAGAAGTCTTCGTAGATACCAGTCTTTTCCTATCTTTTCCCCGCAAGGGGACGGAAACAATTTAATATAATACTTCTCCCGAGGAAGAAGTGATTGAGTCTTTTCCTATCTTTTCCCCGCAAGGGGACGGAAACGTCTCATAAATATCTTCTATATCCTTTATTGGTTTAACGTCTTTTCCTATCTTTTCCCCGCAAGGGGACGGAAACTTTGTAGATGGCGAATATCTTCGATAGCACAATTAAAAAAGAGTCTTTTCCTATCTTTTCCCCGCAAGGGGACGGAAACATGATGGGGCTTTGATTATGCTCGGGACCCCGACTCATGTCTTTTCCTATCTTTTCCCCGCAAGGGGACGGAAACCCCCCAGGCAAGGCCTTTGGCTCCGGCTTTCGCCTTCACCATGTCTTTTCCTATCTTTTCCCCGCAAGGGGACGGAAACACGACCATTCTCAACTAGACTACGGAGTCTTTTAAGTAAGGTCTTTTCCTATCTTTTCCCCGCAAGGGGACGGAAACATAGAAAGCACCGCTAATGGTGCTAGAGCGAGTGTGAGCGTCTTTTCCTATCTTTTCCCCGCAAGGGGACGGAAACTGGCTACACCATAACCGGTACCTACGTTGATTTGGTAGGTCTTTTCCTATCTTTTCCCCGCAAGGGGACGGAAACGTTGAACCAGCCGGAGTCGTTCTCGATGTTACCCGTGTGTCTTTTCCTATCTTTTCCCCGCAAGGGGACGGAAACCAGTACTTCTTTCTCCAAGGAAATAGCAGAGACTTCCTCGTCTTTTCCTATCTTTTCCCCGCAAGGGGACGGAAACCATTTGAGCAGATTGTCTGTAGTGTTGCGGTAGTCCTATGTCTTTTCCTATCTTTTCCCCGCAAGGGGACGGAAACGCGGTGATCGCCCGTGTCTACTTCTACATCAGCCTCAATAGTCTTTTCCTATCTTTTCCCCGCAAGGGGACGGAAACTGAATCCAGGGGCAGCACATCGCTCTCATATACCCCTGAAGTCTTTTCCTATCTTTTCCCCGCAAGGGGACGGAAACCTCCGTAGTTGCTTCTTTAGTAGTAACCGTAACCTCCACGTCTTTTCCTATCTTTTCCCCGCAAGGGGACGGAAACTGGCCTGCTGTCGTCCTACGACCCAAGCCGCATTTAAGCGTCTTTTCCTATCTTTTCCCCGCAAGGGGACGGAAACACCCGTTTTGTTCCGGGTCTTCGTAACCGTGCGCGAAGTCTTTTCCTATCTTTTCCCCGCAAGGGGACGGAAACCCGGGGCAGCGGCCCAACAAACTGTCTCGGTTAAAGAGCTGTCTTTTCCTATCTTTTCCCCGCAAGGGGACGGAAACATAAGCCTCCAGTTTAATCTCGCTGGCATACTGAGATAGTCTTTTCCTATCTTTTCCCCGCAAGGGGACGGAAACTGTGTACATATTGTTTCCCTCTTTAAAGTGAGTTGACTCTGTCTTTTCCTATCTTTTCCCCGCAAGGGGACGGAAACTAGGTCAAGTCCTCTACAACTCGTTTTACATTCGGGAGTCTTTTCCTATCTTTTCCCCGCAAGGGGACGGAAACGCGAAGACCGCCTCGGGCCTATGACGGGCACCGGGAAGTCTTTTCCTATCTTTTCCCCGCAAGGGGACGGAAACGAGTTTTAACTTGAGCCTTAGGTAAGAACCCTTTATCGTCTTTTCCTATCTTTTCCCCGCAAGGGGACGGAAACCCGGGGGTCGGGACTATGAGCAGCGACCTTGATCAACCACTCAGTCTTTTCCTATCTTTTCCCCGCAAGGGGACGGAAACCCCCCCACTCTGAGGGGGTTCCGGTTAGGCGGGTGCCCGGGAGTCTTTTCCTATCTTTTCCCCGCAAGGGGACGGAAACCCCCCCGTGAAGTAATGGCGTACACACGCCACCACTTCAGGTCTTTTCCTATCTTTTCCCCGCAAGGGGACGGAAACGGCTGTTTTCGTATGAGATTGCTCCCTGACCCCCAAAATGTCTTTTCCTATCTTTTCCCCGCAAGGGGACGGAAACTTTCCATTGGAATGATACCCATGAGAGCTGCTTCAGGTCTTTTCCTATCTTTTCCCCGCAAGGGGACGGAAACACTAGAAGGTGACGATTACATTCGTCCCCTCTTTCCGCCTCGTCTTTTCCTATCTTTTCCCCGCAAGGGGACGGAAACCTATGAGGATAGCTATTGCTATTCCTCCGGGGAAGGAGTCTTTTCCTATCTTTTCCCCGCAAGGGGACGGAAACCGAGCATACCGCAAGGGTCGTGGTTTTGGAGATAGCCGTCTTTTCCTATCTTTTCCCCGCAAGGGGACGGAAACCGTAAAAAGTATGGATTACGAATTATTAGAGGCATTGAAAGAAAAAATAGACGGAACTAAAGACTCTTCGCTATCTTGGTTTGAGGGTCCTTTACGAGTGATTGCTTATAAGCGATTTACGTACACCACAGTTCAAAGTGGTAGAGTTATACCTTATGTAATCATAAAGTGGAAAGGTAGCAAAGGTATATTTTTTAATTGTGCCTTAAAAAATATTGCTTACCTACAAACATGGAAGAATTTTTATAAAGCAAATCAGGAGATCAGACATTTATTAGAAGAACTATATTTTGAACCAAACTAGAGAGAGTCTTCCCTTATCTTTGCCCCGTAAAAAGACGGAAACCTATAAGGAAACAGAAAAAAATCAACCCTTGACTCAAACGAATTAGCAAGAGATGCTGGAATGGGTTCTAGTAGATATAGACTCTGGGTAAAGGGAGAGGATGCTACTTGCAGATGACCCCTACAGCTAAGGATTCAGTTGTCTATCAACTGGACGCATCATCTCAAATCCTAATACTATTTTTAGACATACTTGCTATACATTAACGCTGGGGGGAGGGCGAACGGCACCTCGACTATCCCTCGGTGAACACCGTTCGCCCCTACAGCCATCTATCCCACGACTTCTAAAAATCAACTCAAGGCTACCTCACCATTTCTAATGCCCTTCAATGGAGACTCCAGTACAGCCGTGTTATCCAAGAAGCGGGTCATACCGAAGGACTCTTTAACCTATATTAAACCATGGCACATTTCAAGAAAAATCGGCAATTTGGGGACTTCCAGACCCCAGACACTCTGGCTCAAGAGGTGACTCATCTCCTCAAACAACGCTACCATCTCTCTCCCGACATCATTCTCGAACCCACCTGTGGAACTGGAGCCTTTGTTCGAGCCGCACTCCAAACGTTTCCCTCCTCCCAGATTTTCGGACGAGACATTAACCCGGACTATATCCAAGATGCCAAACAATCCCTGGTCACTCATCCTCATGCCCATCATGTCACCCTACAACAAGGAGATTTCTTTACAATTGACTGGCAGACATTCCTATCTAAAGGGTCTAGTAATATCCTAATTTTGGGAAATCCTCCTTGGGTAACTAGCAGCGAACTGAGTCGGCTCAATAGCGAAAATCTTCCCACAAAATCCAACCATCAAAATCGACGAGGCATTGAAGCTATAACGGGTTCAGCCAATTTTGATATTTCTGAATGGATGCTCTTTCAATTCACAAAATGGCTTCCCTCTCAAACCGGCATCCTTGCCATTCTTTGTAAATACTCTGTTGCTCGTAACGTCTTTTATCAGGTTAAACAAAAACATAAAGCTCCCTTCACCGCTCATATCTATCGTATTGATGCTAAATTGCATTTTGACGTATCTGTTGATGCCTGTCTTTTTGTCTTTCGGTATGAACCATCCGGTGGCTGTGATTGTCACCTCTATCTAACCCTCGACTCCTCAACCCCATCCGACTACATCAGTGAACGGGATGGCCATCTAGTTCGCAATGCCATTCAATATGACACCTGGCGTCATTTACTAGGACAAAACTTAAACTATACTTGGCGTTCGGGTATCAAACATGACTGTGCCAAAGTTATGGAACTCGAACCCATAAGTGATGGAACATTCATCAATGGTATGGGTCAAATCTATGACCTTGAACCGACCTATCTCTATCCTCTACTGAAAAGCTCAGATATTGGCAATAGTAGAATTCAGACCTATCGTAAAGTGGTTCTCGTCACCCAAACAACCGTTGGCGAAGATACCCATCCCATCCAAAAAAAGGCTCCCAAAACTTGGCAATATCTCAGCGACCATAATCAGGTGTTACATCACCGCAGAAGCTCAATTTATAAAAACAAACCCCCTTATTCCATATTTGGAATTAACCCTTACTCCTTTAAGCTGTGGAAGATTGCTATTTCTGGACTCTATAAAACCTTAACTTTTCAACTCATCTCCCCCCTTGGAGATAAACCCGTCATGCTGGATGACACGGTCAATTTCCTTTCCTTTGATAGCCAAGCTGAAGCCAAATTTATTTTTAAACTTCTCACGTCTAAACCAGCTCAAGACTGTCTCGATTCACTAATTTTTTGGGATAATAAACGCCCCGTCACTATCGATATCCTGAGACGACTCTCCCTGCCAGCCGTGGCCCGAGAATTGGGATGTCTAGAACGATATGCAAACTGGGCCAAAGGCATCCAAGTCAACAGTCAGGGGCAATTGGAATTGGGGTTGTTCTAAAGCATTGGTTAACCCTGACTGGTTCTCTCTCGTTTGCCCTAGTGCAACTCCCAAATCTCAGCCACTGACCCGAAGACCCACCTAGTACAGCTTGGCAAAAATCAGCTTACCATTGAAGGAGAGCGCGAAAAGGATTTTCCCCCAATGCCTAGATTAGCCGCCTGCCCCATTAGTTTA
>LJZT01000060.1 GCA_001314905.1 Phormidium sp. OSCR | reverse complement strand
GTTGGCTCCACGATTCTACCACATATTTTTAGTCAAAATTCATCTCACCGCTAAGCCTTCGGCTCTAACGGGAGTCTTCTTTTGACATTTAAGATAAACCGTGCCACGATTGTTGTACGCATCCGCAAAATTGGGATTAGCGGCGATGGCCCGTTCATAATCCTCCAACGCCGCCTCAAAATTCCCCTCATCCAAGGCCAAATTACCTCGGGCATTCAACGGCGCGGCAAAGTTAGAATCGAGTTGAATCGCCCGCGTATAGTCCTGCTCAGCCGCCTGGAGATTTCCCTGACGAGCATAAGCCACGCCGCGATTATAGTGGGTGCGCGCATCATACTCCCCATTGGCGATCGCCGCCGTCAAATCCTCAATCGCAGCAGCATAATCTCGCAGTTGAATCCATGCCACGGCCCGATTGGTATAGGCCATCCCCGACTCATCCTCGGCCTCAATCGCCGCCGTAAACTCAGCGATGGCTCCCTGATAGTCTCCCTGAGCAAAATAGAGATTCCCCTGTTGCACATGAAGCCGCCCCAATCCCTCAAGATTGGGGTCCATCGCCAAGGCTTGATTGAAACGTTCCTGAGCCGAATGAAGATTCCCCTCATAAGCCTCAATCGTGCCACTGGTTTGATAATCTTCCGCCGTCTGAGGATTAGCAATGTTCGCCGGAGCCTCACTCGGGGGAGCATTGTCCTGACTGAGATTGGGGACTTGCACCTGCTGAGTCTGGCGCAACTGCATAAAACTAGCAATGGGAACCCCCCCATTAAAGCCGGATTTAGTTATAACCTCCATAACTTGAACTGTACGATTTGTCTGCTCCGTCTCTGTACGATTTGTCTGCTCCGTCTCTGTACGATTTGTCTGCTGCGTCCCTGTCTCGATGGTGACCTGGCCACCGACTTCCATCCCACCAGTGCCATGAATCCCTATCACACGAGTGTCACTATCAAATATAGGACCTCCACTCATCCCGATTCTGCTAATGGCAGTATGGACCAAGGTATAACCTCCCTCTGCCTCTTGTCGTCGAGCCGAAAACGTTCCCGTGGTTAGATAAAAATCACGATCGGCTCCCTCTCTGTCAAATGCAACCGGGAAGCCAGCCACAAAAATCGATGACGCCAGTTGCGCCTGATCCGAATCCCCCAGAGTAGCCAGAGGGTAATCCCGAGAACTCTCAAATTGAACCAGAGCCAAATCCGGATCGTTCAAGGTTTGCTGGAGCTGCTGGATATCGGTCATTTCATATTCCTGGCCCGATGCCGTGCGGATATGATAGCGACGGTATTGAGCAATATCTTCCCGACAGGTAACCTGTTCTTGACCCTCTATGGAGTCGCAGACCACGTGTAATGCCGTCAACACCCAATAGCGATCGCCCTCCTGGCCCACAATCACCCCACTTCCGCCGATAAAGTCATGGCCATTAATTTGTACCGTAACGTTTTCCGCCAAGCGACTATCAAAGGCGATCGCCGCTCTCGGAACCATCACCGTCGCCAACCCCACCCCAAGACTCGCGGTGGTACAACAAGCGATCCACTTGGACGGATAGACAAAAGAAAACATGATCAAAACACCAAAGGTAACGGTTGCTCAGTCGTCGGGGCGGGCGGTGTAGGTGGCGGTAACGGCTGTCTGGGAGATGGATTAGGCGCGACTGGGGTCGATGTTGCCGATGGGAGTCTCTGCATTGGAACCGCCCAACTCAGGCGTTCCATCTGCAAAAATTCCTCCTGACTCGGGAGGCTACCATCTTCAAAGACAAAGGCGCGAATCCCCAAAAAGGGGTAACTCAACATACCATTAAGTCCAATCAACTGACCCTGAGCATTTAACACCGGACCACCACTCATCCCCCCACTGACGTCATTGGTATATCCGAGTTGATAGCCACCCTGAAAGACGCGATTGGGAATTAAACCAATCACACCCTCAGTCACGCGAAATGCACGCAGCCCCCAATCTCGGGTTTCTTGGCTGCTGATGATGCGATCGATCGCCCTGCCGCTCAAAGACCCGAGCCGGATAGCCCGCCGCGTAGACGCGATCGCCCACCGACAGCTCGTGAGCCTCCCCCACCTCCGCCACTTGATAAGACTGGGAACTAGAGAACGCCACCCGAGCTAGATCCCGATTCCCCAACTGATAAGGGGGCAAAACCCGCCCGGAATGAGTCCGCCCATCAGGCGTTAACACCGAAATATCCTGGTCCTGGGCCGTCATCACCACGTGCCAATTGGTCAAGAGAGTATAGCGATCGCCCTCCCGGCCTACAATCACCCCAGATCCCGAATCCCCCGGAAGTAACAGCCGCACCGTCACCAGACGGGCCAGTTCCCGAACCGAGTTCGTCTCGCCAGGAACTTGAGCCGTCTGATTGCTCTCTAAGGGAGGAAACTGGGGAGGATTGGGGTGAGACAAGCTAGCCGAAAACGACAACAGCAACATCCCCACCCCTAACATTGGTATCTGTAATCTCACCATCAGTCCTTAAAACATGGAACCGCCGGAATTGTCAGGCTGCACAACAGGATTCTCTTGGGGAGACGGTTCAGGAGCAACCGTAGACTCAGGAGCGGGTGAGTCGGGAGTAGTGTCTCCACTGTCCACCAAGGCCTGATCTGCCCAATCTCCGAGGTTCACATAGGTTTGACCCTCCGTTTCGGTAATAAAACCGGCTGCACCACCATAGCGGCTAATTTGTAAGAGTTGACCCAGAATTTGCCCGGCCCGATAAGCATTTTCCGGTTTCAGGGTAAAGAGCATATTCCCAGAGGTGCAGGCGGTTTCCATGGGGCCTAAGGCACAAATCACCGTTTCATTATTCACCATGCCATTGGTTAGGAGTAAGTTGCCGAGCCTTCCCCCATTCTGAGCCATAGCTTGACTCAAACGCTGAGTAACCGCCCGACAGCGCCCTTCAGGGGTGTACTGACCCCCAAAATAGGCAGAACCACGATGAGTCCAGCGAATCAATGTCGCACGACTAGATCCTTGCTGCATCACCGTTTCAAATTCACCTTGGCCGATCGGAACACACTGGGCCTGGGTTTGGTTGGCCGTCGCTTGAGGGGAGAAAACGGCTAACGTTCCTAGAAAACAGGCTGTGGGCAAGACCGAGTCACGCAAGAGTCGGGTTAACATAATAAACCTCGAAACCTATTGAGTAATTTAAAGCCCAAACGAAACGAAAGCGCGAAACTCAGGTTAAACAAGCCTCTGGTGAAATAGCGTGTGAACTTCTAGCGACCTGACATCCGACGTTTGCTGTACCTCGAAACTACCATCTATTTCTAGCAATGTCTCTTGACAAGACCAATGATCCTATAAAACTCTATATAGATTGAAATTGCTTAACAATTGCAAGATTGAAGGGGGTGACTGGCGAGACCTCAAAAAACAGTTCAATCCACCGAACTCCCCTCAGCAGTAGCTGTCAACCCTCTCAGGCTCCTCTACGATACCGTGAAGAAGACCTAACCCAACGCCAAAACGCTCACTAAAACGCTTACTACAGGAGGAGTAACCTTGGTTGAGATCCCAATTCAGTCTCTCAGCGAGGCCCAAGAATGGGACTTGAGCCACCTCGATCAAGGCTTGGATGACTCTAAACTAGAGAAAGACTGACCTATCACTGCGCCGTGTTTCAATCCGGCGCTTGTAGAGCACTTCAAACAGACGTTCTTGCTCCTCATCAGATAATGCTTCAATCGACTGGATTATCTGTTGAAAGGTTATCGTTCTACATTCTCTTTCATGACCCAGTTTGACCGATTCATGAATATGGTAGAATAACGGTGTTTTAATGATATTCGCCAAATCGAGCGATCGCCCAATAAGACCCAAAATTCTCAAGCCAAATAATCAAGCATTATCTATGGTGTCATCCTATCAAGGTTGGAATCTAACGGACGCAGAACGAGAAAAATATCGCCAAACCTCAAAAGCATCGAGTCAAGCCAAAGCCAAAGCGATGCGCGGGGAGGGGTTAACTCCTGTTCATGAGATTAACCACCCTAACTTAAACCCTGAAGATTTAATGCCGCAATTACCTAAACATGGCTTGCGATCGCTCTCTTTATTCAGTGGTGGAGGTGGCTTAGACTTGGGATTTGAGCGAGCCGGATTTGACCATATTGCCTCTTATGAAGTCTTAGAAGATGCTGGAAAAACCCTAAAACAGAATCGGTCAAACTGGACTGTATTTTCAGGAAAATCAGGTGATGTTCGACAAGTCGATTGGACAATCTATCGGAATCAGGTCGATGTAGTCCACGGCGGCCCTCCCTGTCAGCCGTTTTCAATTGCGGGAAGACAGCAGGGAAAAGGGGATGAACGAGATATGTTTCCTGAGTTTGTGCGGGCTATATTGGAAATTCGACCTTCTGCTTTTGTGGCAGAAAATGTTTCGGCATTGTCGAGCAAAAAATTTAATGACTATGTTTTTAACGAAATACAAAAACCACTCTTAAAACAATATAACGTACTGCAAATTACGTTATATGCACCAGATTTTGGTATTCCTCAATCGAGAAAGCGTGTCTTTTTTGTTGGCTTCAAAGACAGAAACTCTTTTAATAAATTTGTAAAACCTGAGCCAGTTTATACCTGGGAACATCTAGTTATAAAGCGTCATCAGACAACAAGTGCATACTCTCCAGAACAACTCAATTTATTTGAATTAGACCATCCCCAATCAAAGCCTTGTTTGGGAGTAAGAGAAGCGTTAGGACTCCCAGATATTGGTGTTGACGCTCTAGCCCCAACCCTTCGCAGTGGTTTAACCGGCACCCGTCATACCACCTCAATTTTAAATAGTTCTTCGGCTCAAAAACTCTGGAGAACCCTCGAAATTTGGCCCAATGGTGTAGCAGCTAATCGGGAAAATGCTAGATTATTTGTTACCCAAAATAAGCACTTTCGTCTCTCTGTTGCTGATTGTGCAATTTTGCAAGGATTTCCGGAATCTTGGCAGTTTTCTGGAGCAGTTTATATGGCATTGGGGCAAATTGGTAATGCCGTTCCTCCGCCGTTAGGTTATCAAGTAGCTTGTGCAATTCATCAGGCGTTAAAGCTATAAGTTATACAATATCACAAAGAAGGTAAACGCCAACACCCATAAAGAAGTTCGTGAACAACTACGCTGGCTACTCCCACCTCAGCTTGATATCGTGTTAGCTTGCTTAAAACGTGCCGATTTGGGACAGGACGGCTTGGCTCAGAAAGAATATTAGAATCCAGCAAAAATTGAATGCTCACAGTTCAATCTCCCGACCTGGGCTGCGATCCCTAATATCAGCAAAGTCATCCTCCGTATAGACAAGCCCTTCTCGCTCAATGACCGCTCGGAAATTCAGAACCCCTTGCCAAAAACGTTCGCCACGGTTCTTATCAAATTGGTCGTTCTGAGTTGTTTCTGACAACTTCACCTGAAGTGCATTCAAGAGTGCAGTCTGCTCATCCACCGACAAGCCATCTACCGCTTGAAGAATTTCCTGTAACGTCATGATTTAACCTCCACGTTTATTGATAGTAGATGATATCCGTTGTTGTAGGAGCATAGCCCCCCTAATCCCTCCCAGGAGTCAATTTTTCGCCCCTATAACTCCCCGAACCCTTAAAACAAGAAATAGCGTTGGGCCATGGGTAAACTCTCCGCCGGTTCACAGGTTAATAACTCCCCATCGGCCCGAACCTCATAGGTTTCGGGATCAACCTCAATCTGGGGTAAAGCATTATTCAACTTCAAATCCGCTTTGCTAATCTGGCGAGTGTTCGATACTGCCAGGGTGGGTTTGCGTAACCCCAGTTGACGGCCAACCTCCGCCTCAACCGCCACTTGGGAGACAAAGGTGACTGACGTGGCCGCGATCGCCCCCCCATAACTGCCAAACATAGGCCGCATATGGACCGGCTGCGGCGTAGGAATACTGGCATTGGCATCCCCCATCTGAGCCCAAGCAATCATCCCCCCTTTAATGACTAACTCCGGCTTCACCCCAAACATAGCCGGTTTCCAGAGACATAAATCCGCGAGTTTCCCCGTTTCAACGGAACCCACATGATTAGAAATCCCATGGACGATCGCCGGATTAATCGTGTACTTGGCCACATAGCGTTTGGCCCGCAAATTGTCATGGCGATCGCAGTCCTCCCCTAACGGCCCCCGCTGCACTTTCATCTTATGGGCCGTCTGCCAAGTCCGGATGATATTCTCCCCAACCCGTCCCATGGCTTGGGAATCGGAGGAAATAATACTAAACGCCCCCAAATCATGCAAAATATCCTCAGCGGCGATGGTTTCCCGGCGAATCCGAGACTCGGCAAAGGCCACATCTTCGGGAATGTTGCGATCGAGGTGGTGACACACCATCAACATATCCAGATGTTCTTCTAAGGTGTTCACCGTATAGGGCCGGGTGGGATTCGTCGAAGACGGGAGAACATTGGCCACCCCACAGACTTTGATGATATCTGGGGCATGACCGCCCCCAGCCCCCTCGGTATGATAGGTATGAATGGCCCGATTCTTGAAGGCGGCGATGGTGTTTTCCACAAACCCGGCTTCGTTGAGGGTGTCGGTGTGAATCGCGACTTGTACGTCATACTCGTCGGCGACGCTGAGACAAGTGTCAATGGCGGCGGGAGTGGTTCCCCAGTCTTCATGGAGTTTTAACCCCACAACCCCGGCTAAGACTTGTTCGACTAATCCCCGTTTTTGGGAACTGTTCCCTTTCCCCATAAAGCCGAGATTAACGGGGAAGGCGTCGGCGGCTTGTAGCATCCGCTGGATGTTCCAGGAACCGGGGGTGCAAGTGGTGGCGTTGGTTCCGGTGGTTGGGCCGGTTCCGCCGCCAATCATGGTCGTGATTCCTGAGGCGATCGCCGTCTCAATTTGTTGCGGACAAATAAAGTGAATGTGACTGTCAATTCCCCCAGCGGTGACGATACAACCTTCAGCGGCGATCGCCTCGGTCGCGGGACCAATAATAATATCAACGTTGTCTTGAATATGAGGGTTTCCCGCTTTACCAATTTTGCAAATTTTGCCGTCTTTAATGCCAATGTCGGCTTTAACAATGCCCCACCAATCGAGAATGAGGGCGTTGGTAATTACCACATCTACGGCACCTTCGTCGCGAGAAATGGGGGATTGTCCCATGCCATCTCGGATGACTTTTCCTCCGCCAAATTTGACTTCGTCGCCATAGGTGGTATAGTCTTGTTCAACTTCGATAATAATGTCAGTATCGGCTAAGCGGAGGCGATCGCCCACAGTGGGACCAAAGGTTTCAGCGTAGGCGCGGCGATTCATGAAGTAAGCCATTTTTGTTAGTGAATAGTTAATAGTGAATAGTTAATAGTGATTAGAAGTCAGGAAGGGGTGGGGTGTGTTCTGGTATTGTTTGATTTTGGGCTTTGACGACTTGGTTTAAACTTGCCGGAACGCGCCGGAACGTGCCGGTTTGGAGGTTATTAGGAGGGGAGGGAGGGTTATTTTTTCTTTTTCTTCTTCTTGTCTTTTTTGGACTTTTTCTTGTCTTTGCTGTCGTTTTCGTCTGATTTTTTGTCTAGTAAACCGTTGATTAAACCATTGAATCCGTAGATTTCACGGGTTCCGGCGAGGGTGACTAACTCTACCTCTTTCTCATCTCCCGGTTCAAAGCGGACGGCGGTTCCGGCGGGAATGTTGAGACGCATTCCTCGGGTTTGGTCGCGGTCAAAATTGAGGGCGGCGTTGACTTCAAAAAAGTGAAAATGAGAGCCAACTTGGACGGGGCGATCGCCACTGTTGGCGACGGTAATTGTCAATTTTGGGCGGTCGGCGTTGAGTTCGATTTCACCGTCTAGGGGTAATAGTTCTCCGGGAATCATTAGGGCTTCTCCTGATGTTTTTGCAGTTTAGGCAACAGTTTGGGTCGCCCAAATTAAGATTTACGGATAGAATTTGTTAAATAATGGGGTCGTGAACGGTGACTAATTTTGTCCCATCGGGAAAGGTGGCCTCAACTTGTACTTCTGTGACCATTTCGGCGATGCCATCCATGACATCATCACGGGATAATAACGTTTTGCCAAACTGCATTAACTCGGCAACCGATCGCCCCTCTCTGGCCCCCTCTAAAATCCCCGCTGTAATATAGGCTACCGCTTCAGGATGGTTGAGTTTTAAGCCTTTGGCTTTGCGGCGTTCAGCTAATAACGCTGCTGTAAAAATGAGCAGTTTATCTTTTTCTTGGGGAGACAGTTGCATAGAGAGTACGCCCTCGGGGACATTAATAGGACCAAATACGGGGAATCGTGACGGGGCGATCGCCTTGAGATTGACGTAGCAGTTGCCATAAATCCAGGAAAGCGGCAGTGGCCTTATGGGTCGATCGCCCCCGATACCGGCATATTACCCCAGATTGGCGACAGGAAAGGGCAATTTCTCCTTCAATCTCTCGCTGTTGCCAGAGATGACGGACTTTGTCGATAATCTCCGGGGAAACGGCCTGGCCCATCCAGGCTAGGGTTCCCACTACTGGCTGGCTATTTAAGCCATTGGGGGCATCCAAGAGAGGGGAACCGCCGTCGAGATGTTGGCGATCAATCCAGAGGGGAATGCCGTTTTGCCAGACTTCCGTTTGCGATCGCCAGTAGCCGCTGTTGAACCGTTCACCTCGGGCCGTTCGCCCAAATCGCAGCAACTCCCACCCCAGCCAAACGGCGTTTTCTTCCAAGTTGACTCGCACCTGTTGCTGAAACTTCGCTCCATCAAAGACGATGCTTTCACGGGGAATATACTCCAAATAGGCATCGTGATCTAGGGAGATGGTCAGGGTTTGTTGAGATTCGGGGCCGTTGCTGCGATAGAGTTTACTGGCCGAGACGGTGGTGAGGCTGGCTTCGGCGTGGGGATGGAGGGTAATCTCTTGGCTGAGGCGATCGCCGCCGACAATTCCCCCAGCGGTATGGAGAATCAGACTTTGACAGGTTTTGCCGTCGGGATGGAAACTCCGTTGCAGTTTGAGGGGAGACTGGCTATAGGAATCCACCACGCGGGTGATATCACCCTGTTTGGCGTAGCTGAGTTTGAGTTGACCTTGCCAGGGAGTGGTCATAAGAAGGGAATAGGGAATAGGGAACAGGGAACAGGGAACAGGGAACAGGGGGAAGAGGGCAATAGGCAACAGTTTGGGAATTTTTTCTCAGCTTGGAGTGTTAATTGGGCAATCTTTAATTGCGATAATAGACGTCGCGACTTAACAGAGATGCGATCGCACAAAGACTTCAATCTCATCGAGGCCCTGTTGGGTTTTGAGATTGGTGAAGACAAAGGGACGTTCTCCTCGCATTTTGGCCGCATCTCGTTCCATAACCCCTAAGTCTGCCCCAACATAGGGGGCCAGGTCAATTTTGTTAATCACCAACAAATCCGATTTCGTGATTCCGGGGCCGCCTTTGCGGGGAATTTTGTCCCCGGCGGAAACATCAATCACATAAAGGGTTAAATCCACTAATTCGGGGCTAAAGGTGGCCGCCAAATTGTCGCCGCCACTTTCGACAAATAGGATATCTAGGGGATTGAACTTGAGTTCGAGTTGTTCGACAGCCGCTAAGTTCAATGACGCATCTTCGCGAATCGCCGTATGGGGACAGCCGCCGGTTTCTACGCCCAGGATGCGATCGCCTGCTAAGGCCTGAGACTTCACCAAAAACTGGGCATCTTCCTGAGTGTAGATGTCATTGGTGACTACAGCTAACTCTAAATCCCCCCGCAATCGCTTACAGAGGGCATCGACGAGGGCCGTTTTCCCTGAACCCACTGGCCCGGCGATTCCAACACGTAAAGGAGTCATATCACAAAAGTTCGCCTGAATAGGACAAAAAATAGGGTACAAGAAGGCAAGAGGCATAACCCACCCCTAACCCCTCCCAAGAGGGGATGGCAAGAGGCAAGAGGCAAGGGATTCTCTCAACTCAGAGTGTCAATCAGGCAATCGAAGATTGCTATAACCCTGTCATTATCTCTTGATTAACTGCGAAAGAGACGGCTGTAGAGGGTTTCATGCTGCATACTGGCCAGACTCGCCCCCCAAGTACAGGCGAATAAGTCCTCATCGCCCAAACTGAGGAGACGCTGAGAACTCGCCTCTAAAACGGGGTGAAGTTGCCGAATTAGCCGCTGTCCGCTGGTTTGTCCCAGAGGAATCAATTTAACACCGGCTCCAATCAGATTACTGCTCCAACTGTGCAGATAGCCCAGTATGGCATCTTCTAAGGGGATTTTCCAATGGGCCACCGCCAAGGCGTAGGCAATGGCTAGATTACAATTGGGGGCTAGTTCCCGGCGACAGGTGGCTAAATCGGGGAGTTGCGGCGAAATGTCCTCTAAATCCGTTAATAAATCGGCCAAGAGACGCAGCAAGGAATTGCCCATCTGCCAACTTTGCTGTTGCAGTTCCCGGCTGTCGCGACTGGCGGTTAGCCAATGGTTCCAATAGACTAATGTGTCGAGGTCAGAGTGGGTTAGGGCGTGATAGGCTCGTACCAGGATAGCCCCTTCGACGGCGATCGCCCCAAACTGCAACTCCATCTCTAACCAACTCCCCAGTTGGGCTGCGTCCCCAATTCGTTGCTGTTCAACCAGGGTTTCTAGTCCCTCAGAGTAGTTATAGGCCCCCAGGGGCAGGCCTGGACTGGTTAACTGCAATAAATTAAGTAATGATGACATCCGTGAAACTCCCAGAACACAAGGGTTTTAGCTGACGCCTCCCCAAGATAGCAAAAAAAATCGGCGAAACCCTTGACATCCCCTGGTGGCGTTGTTAGTATAGTTATCGCTGACTCGTTGGGGCGTCGCCAAGTGGTAAGGCAGCGGGTTTTGGTCCCGCCATTCGGAGGTTCGAATCCTTCCGCCCCAGTTCACAGGATAGACTCTAGTTTATCGGAAAGAGGTTGTCTTCAGACAGCCTCTTTCGTTGTTTCTGGCTGTTAAGAATGAGTCAACCGTTGAGGGATTCAATCTCTCGGGCTACGAGTTTCTGAAAGTCTGCGTTACATTGTTGGTTGAGATGGATGGACGCGGCCAGGAGTTCGGTGAGAATCCGCGATCGCTGACGTTCGTTAATATGGGGAAGTTGCAGTTGATGGATGAGAGTGGTGACGTTTTCGCATTCTCGGGCTAATTCATCCACTTGTTTTAAGAGTTCTGTTTTTTTCATAAACTTTGATAACGAACTGTTGACAGAGGACAGGGGATATATCATTAAAATTAAGTAGGCTCCCTCCATTTTACCGTTAGTCTGGACAACGAAACAGGGGCAGGGAGGATGGATAATCAAGAATTGATGAAAGTTGGGGTTTAGGGTTTCAGAAAACCAATTTAGGGTTTAATCGATAATTCTTTGATGGTATATAACGGTCGCCCTTTCACTTCTTCGTAAATACGACCAATATATTCCCCTAAAATACCAATACAGACGAGTTGAACCGCCCCTAAAAAGAAAATTGCAATAGTGATAATCGTTGCCCCAATTAGTGGCGAGTCAGGATAGAATAACCGCCAATAGAGAACCGCAAACACCATGATCACGGCAATTCCGGCAGCTAAGAGGCCGAGATAAGTGGCGAAGCGTAGGGGAACCTTAGAAAAGGACATAATCCCATCAATCGCCAAAGACAGAGACTTACGAAAGGTATATTTCACATCACCGGCGAAGCGAGGATCTCGCTTAAACTGAAGTGAGGTTTGACGAAACCCCACCCAGGCCCGTAAGCCACGAATATAGCGATTGCGTTCGGGCATAGAATTGAGTAAATCCACCACCTGTTGATCCATTAAACAAAAATCCCCAGAATCCGTGGGAATCGCCACATCGGCTAAGCGTCGTAAAACGCGATAAAAGCCATAAGCCAGCAACCGTTTTAGCCAAGGATCTTGATGACGGGCGATGCGTTGGGCGTAAATCACGTGATAGCCCTGTTGCCATTTTTCCAGTAACTCGGGGATAAGTTCAGGGGGATCTTGTAAATCGGCATCCATGACAATCACAGCTTTTCCAGAGACGAAGTTTAAGCCCCCGGTGACAGCAACTTGATGACCAAAATTACGGGCAAAACTGAGATAGCGAAATTGGGGGTTTTGTGTCTGATAATGGCGGAGAAGTTCGAGAGTGCGATCGCCACTGCCATCATCGACAAACAAAACCTCATAAGGTTGCCCCACTGCCTCGGTTACTGCTGTTAATCGCTGCACTAACTCGGGGAGATTATCCTCCTCATTAAACACGGGAATTACTACGGAATAGAGGGGAGAAGCCATCAGAGCTTATCAAAATCTGGCGTTAATTTTGGGTATTATTTTATTGCCACAACCGCGATATTCCAAGCCATTCGCTTCATGCCAGGAATTTTTTTGAGAAGGCGATCGCCGCGTTCCAAACGAGTATAAATAGGCTTCAACCGCTGCTGTTCTTTAATGATTTTCTTCCAATAGCGTTCCTCATTGGGATGCACTCGTTCAATTAAATAAAACTGAAGGAAAATCCATAACGTTGCCAACCAAAAGGTGTTATAACGAGTTTCTGAAAAGAGGGGTTCAATCTCTTTAACGATATTGATATGCAGGGGCGTTTCATCCTCAGTGCGAACATCGGTAGCCATGCGTCGATAGACGTTAATCACCGGATTATGACGCAACGGGTCCCAAAAACACATTTTTCCCCCCGGTTTGAGAACTCGCTGCATCTCTTGAATGGCAATCATAGGGTTGGGAATATGATGCAAGAGATTCGCCGCATAGACAATATCAAAACTATCATCAGGATAGTCAATATCCATCGCGTTGATGACCTTTCCTTCTACTTGAACCCCATTCTGTTCGGCAAGTTTTAGGGCGACCTCCACCATTCCCGGTGAGTAATCACTGGCGACACATTTAGCCCCACGAGTGCCGAAGTACACACTATTTTCGCCCGCCCCGCAACCCACATCTAAGAGGCGTTTGCCGTGAACATTGCCCAACTGTTTAAGAATAAAGCGGTTTTCCGGGGCAGTACAGGCTTCAAAGTAGTCTTCTACCTGAATCCCATCGACATCAATTCCGGCGGCCCAGCGATCGTGAAAGGCTTGCTCTTTCGCCAAGATATCATCATGGCGATCATTTGGTATCGGGTCAGACGATGAAGACATGGATTCGGCAAGATGATAGAAAGACCTCAATTTATCATATAGTACGGGATGAGACCTCTAACGTGTTAGATCTCAAGCCTCTACCGTTGACTGATGCAACGAGAGGGGTTCACGAAAGGATTGGCGAGTTTCTGCGGTGAGGCGGTGGAGATATTGCAGAAGCTGTCGGGCTAGGGGACGATGAATCTGATAGGTTTTCGACTCCGGGAAGAACTCGAATAGGGGGGTTGCGGTGAGTTTCTCATAAAAGGGAACCTGCCGTGATTCCGGGGTGAGCCATTCCTCGTCGGGTGGAGTGGGGATCAGGCCTGGGGGGAGTTGGTTGTGTAACAAGGCGACAATGCGAGACTCAATTCCGCCGACGTGAATCCCTCGTAGTTCCAAGCGGGCGATCGCCTCCTGACGAGAAAGAGGCTGATCTGGGACTGTTTCGAGGAGTTCCTGTAACAAGAAGAAATCACTATACTGCTGTCCCCCATCGCAGCCATGGAGGGGATAGTGGAGAAATTGGGCTAACCCGGTTGCAATCGGGGTGTTGCGAGCTGTGACGGCTGATAAAGCGGAGGGGGGAGATTGGGTGACGATAACAGCGTTGGGCAGTTTATGGTTGAGCCAGGGGGCAATATCGAGGAGTCCGTTGGCTGAGTCGCCGCTGAGGAGAACACGGGAAATTCCTTGGCTAGAGAGTCCCAATTCACTCAAAAACTGATTGAAATCTTGGTTAAGTTGCTCAAAAAAGGGAACTAACACCGTCTCATCCAACTGGTGGCGGTGAATTCGTCGCCAATGGCCCGCCAGTTCAAAATCAGTGCGATCGCCCAGTTGCAAGGCCGCCAACACCTGACGAGCCAGTTCCCGGGCCGCCTGACGTTCCTCATCAGCATCGAGCCATTGTTGCAAGGCGATGCGACGTGGGCGATCGGCGGCCCCACAGCGGGGAAACTGCTGCAATTCCATCACCCCCAGCTCATGACACCAGTCAGGATGGGGAGTTAACATCAACTGAATTAAGAGATCATCGGCTAAGTCACGATGGCCATAGGCGATTTCTCGCTGGCCGAGGGGAACCCGAAGCTGATTGGCGGATTCTGAGTTGAGTTGGAAGGGGGCCAGGGATATTGCCCTGGCTCCAACTACCATAACTAGGGTACTCCCCCGTTCCTGAGGATCCACGCCCCAGGATGGGCTGGGGGACTGGGTTGGCGGTGATGAGATCTCGGGTTCTGAATGGGAATTTGAGTCGGATTCTAACTCCATTGACGACGCATCCAGGGCTGACAGCAACACCGCTAGGGGAGCTGCACAGAAGCCAATGCGATCGGGACGGGGAACTAATCCGGCTTGTAGAGCGGCTTCGCGGACATTGAAGCGAAAGGCATCGTTACTAGAGACTCCCTCGCGAATGATCACACCGCCCAATTTGGGGATGAGTTCGCTCAATGGAGGTAAATCGGCGGCCCGTTTTTGTCCTCCGGGGTGATAGAGTTGGGCGGTTTTGAGTTGCTTAAAGAGGCGAGTGAGGATGTCGCGACTACTGACGAGGGGTAAGTCGTAGTCGAGCGATCGCCCCAAGATCGGTTCTAATCCACCGCGACGACTCCGCCAGGGAATCATAATCCCCAAGACTTGTTCAAATTCATCAAAGATAATTCCGTCATTGAGCGATCGCGTTTCTAGGCCCACTCGCCAAGTGGGAAGGGCGATTGTCTCGGAGGGAGCGGTTTCTAGGACCTTGGCCATGGCTGAGTCCGGCTGCTGTCGGGCGATGGCCGGTAAATCAAATAACGGCTGTCGTTCTCCCTCAAGTTGCCATCCTAGCCAATACTCGGTCCCAGTATAGGCACAACTGAGGCTGGCCGAGAGGCCGCGATCGCTCCAGTCAATACCTAAATACCAATCGCGATTATGGCTGTTTTCGAGCCAAATGGGAGGCGGAACTCGCACTCGCCCAGATTTTGCAGTTTCAGGCTTTGGTCGTTGCTGACGGGTGACTGAGAGCCGCTCAGGGGGTGTTTTGGTGACTATCTCTTGGGGCTTAGATTGGGTCTGTAATTCGGTGGTCTGCTGCGGTTGAGGATGGACTGTTACCTCACTTGTGGCTTCACTTGTGGCCTCGTCCATATCATCGGTGACATCATCTCGCCAGACAAAAGGATTGTCGTCAAAGTCACCAACCTCCTCTAAATCAACTTCCTCTAAATCAACTTCCTCTAAATCAACTTCCTCTAAATTATTGTCAAGTTCTACGTCTGAGTCTTCTTCAGGTTCTGAGTCTGCTTCGCTTTCATCTAAAATTTGCGTCAATGACGGTTCTAAGTCTGCTTCCGGTTCTGAGTCTGCTTCGCTTTCATCTAAAATCTGCGTCAATGACGGTTCTAAGTCTGCTTCGGCTTCATCGGTTGCTGCGATCGCATCCGAGATGGCGGCTTGCTGTTCGAGTTCAAGTTCCTCTAAATCTAATTCGAGTTGGCGGCGAGTCTCCGGTTCACAGTCAACATAGATTTGGGAGTCTGAGGAGGTTTCCTCGTGAATCAGTGACGCATCTTCATTGAACACCTCATCGTCATCGTCGAGGGTGTCATCGTCGAGAATTAAAGACCAATCGGGGGATAACTCCTCGTTATCTGGGGAGTCCAAGATATCATCGAGGATGATGTTGTCATCATCCAAGTCATCCAACTCATCCGACTCATCGAGGGTGTCTAAACGTCCCCCCATCAGGGCGATCGCATCGGTCAGATCGCTAATCGTATCTCCTGAGAGAACTGGGGTAGGGTCTGCGATCGCCTCTAATTGCGAGTCATCTAATTGCGAGTCATCTAATTCAGCGTGATCTAGTTCTAAGTCATCGGCTTCTAAGTCATCGGCTTCTAAGTCATCGGCTTCTGACTCATCCCAATCTTGAAACGACGCGACAAACTCCGCCAACTCCGCTGCGATCGCCGCCTCTTCAGGAGACAGATCCGGTTCAGGAGATGGCGGGAAGATGTCTCGCCTCGTCGTTTCTGTAGTGCGTTCGCTCGCCAGTGTTGGGGAACCAGGGGGATGACCTCGACTTTGGGGAATGGTCTCGCCACTGTCGTCATCATCTTCATCCCCATCGTCGTTACTGGGACTGTCAGACTCGGCCTGAGTCTCAGCTAAATTACTTTGGACGCTGTTACGCTTGCGATCGCTCTGCGTCTTTTGGCGAGGACTGGGTTGAAATCCCTCTTGTACAGATTGGTTTAACTCCTGTTCGAGATCTAACGCCGCCTGTTCACTCGACCATTGCATCGGTTCTGAGTCGAGGTTGAACCAGGACTCAAAATCATCATCCGCCGCTGCTGAGGAGTGCGACGTTGAGGGGTTAGAGTCAGGTTCAGGAACAGAAGAAGCCATGGAAGAGGAGTCTAATGATTCAGTCAGAGCGTCGTCAAGGGAGTTGTCGGGTTGATCGGGTTCGTCGAGGGAGTCATCACGCGAGTCATCAAGGGAGTCATTGAGCGGTTCGTCGGGTAAATCTCCCGTATCGAGTAACTCAAGTTCAGCGTCTCGGTGTTGTTCGTCTTCGAGTTCCTCTTCAAGTTCCCGATGCAACTCATCGTCAAGAACATCTGGGAGTTCAAGGGATGCGTCGTCTTCGTCGTCTTCGTCGTCTTCGATGTCGTCGCTGAGATCCGCCTCACTTTTAGACAGGTCCTGATCCGACAACTCGGGAGCTGATTCAGTAACTTCCTCCAATTCTGCCATGTTTGTTGGCGATTGGTCAGTCTCTGGGGAACTCTTTTGGGATTCGAGTTGAGAATCTGAGTCAGCCTCTGAGTCAGCCTCTGAGTCAGCCTCCGGTTCAGCTTCCGAGTCTTGGCGGAGATCAGACTCAGAAATCACGTCAGAAATTACGGAGGCGACAGGAATTTGGTTCTCTTCGTCGTCAAGGCGATCGCCCAAACTCGACTCTAGTGATTCATCGGTGTCATCGGTGTCATCGGTGTCATCGGCATTCTCTATATCAACAGATTCTAACTCAGACCCATCAGATGTCAGGGTATCCTCGCTGTTCTCCTCATCGGTTGGCTGTTGTACGATCGCCTCGATGGCGGCTTCGAGTTCAGGGGCTTGGTCTGCATCGAGAGAATCGGCTAATTCCAGGGTACTGTCTAACCGAGCCCCTAATTGGCGTACCAAGGCGGCGACAATGGCTTCTCCCTGTTGACTAAAGTTGTAGATGTTTTGAATGCTACGGGTTAAGGAGGTTTCATAGCCTTGTAGGTTAGCGGTGACTCCATCAAAGATGGTACGTAGATTATTATCGAGGTTCATCAGCAGGCGATCGGCTTCCGCTTGTACCGCTTGCAGATGTTGGCGACGTTCTTCGGGGTTCAGCAGGGGGGAGACAGACTCAAATTCCGTCTCAGGGTCAATAGTCCCAGGATTTGGGCTGAGATCGCTTGAGGGAGAGGTGGAGTTTTCCAAGCGGGCCACTTCTTGAGCGAGACGATTGCGATGTTGGCGTAAGCCGTCGAGTTCTTCTTGAAACGGTTGTAGGAGGCGATCGCGCCAATCATCTTCTGGGGGCGCGTTTGGGGCCGCCGCCTCAGAACTGGCCTCTGAAGATGTCTCAGAACTGGCCTCAGCTGAGTCTACAGTGATGAGATAGTCGCGCATTTGTTGTAAAATTTCGCGGGTGCGATCGCCATCGACCTCAGGCGACGACTCAGCCAGAAGCTGTTCGATCTCGGCCAAAAGGTGTTTCGGGGGCAAAGGTTGAGAAGTCATAGGATTGGTTCAATCGATCACAGCAATGGGGTAAACAGACATCAACGGTACAGACATCGAGTCAATGCCAAAATTTTAAGCGTTTGTTGGGGGGGATTCGGCTCTAAACTGGGAAAATGGAGATGTTCCGGGAGGCGATCGCCCGACTCTGTAACGTTTCTGAACGAACCCTGACCAAAGACCGTTCAACTTCCGATTGCCTGATAAGATCAAGAAAACGTAATCGGAGCCATCCATCTCGCTCATGCTGATCTAGGATAGAGAAGCCGTTGTGGATTGTGACCCTTGGGCCTCGACAGGTTTACCTAGCTCTAGGAAGCCATTTCAGATTCGACCGATTTCAAACGATATGTGACGACCTCATGGAAGACCGGTATCACCCTCGTGAAGCGCATCAGAACCCCGAACTTGAAAAAAAGCTCAGGGCGACACCTTTTTTTGATGGTTTACCTGAACGGATGGTTGACGATGCCCTTGCTCATGTGGTAACGCGAACTCATCCCCCAAACCAGGTCATGCTTTTGGAAAATGACTGGGGAAGTTCGGTCTATTTTATTTTGGAAGGCTGGGCCAAAATCCGCACCTATAACATTGATGGCAAAGAAGTCACTCTCAACATTCTCGGGAGTGGCGAAATTTTTGGCGAAATGGCGGCGTTGGATGAAGTGCCTCGCTCAACGGATGTGATCACTCTGGCCCCTACCACCATCGGTAATATGCCGGCTCAGGATTTTGTCCATTTAGTCAAGACGGAACCCCTGGCGGGGATTCGTTTGGCTCAGTTAATGGGCCGTCGTCTGCGTCAGGTGAACCGCCGTTTACGGCTACGGGAGTCCGATAGTACCTCTCGTGTGGCTGATATTCTCCTCTTTTTGGCGGAAGGCCAGGGAACTCGCGATGAAACCGGGGGAATGGAAATCCCCAATTTACCTCATCGCGAGTTGAGCAGTTTAAGCGGTTTGGCCCGGGAAACGGTGACGCGCGTGTTGAGTAAGTTAGAGAAGAAAGGGCTGATTTCGCGCGATCGCGAGATGATTCGTATCCCCGATGTCTACGCCCTAGAACGAATGCTAACCTAGCGGGGTTAAAGTGAGTTCACAGCGAGTTCACGGCAAATTCAGACGGTATCTCGGTAAGCCTCAACGGTCACTACTTTATGCGTAAATCCAGACAGTCGCCGTTGGCGATGGTCGAAACGGCGTTTCTGGCCAGCACAGCGAGTTTAATTTGGCTGATTAACTATTATTTCCCCCTGGGGCCACTGTTGCGCATCTTTTTCCCGGTTCCCATGGCCCTGGTCTATTTACGTTGGGGGAAACGAGCCTCTTGGATGTCGGCGTTCGTGTCGGGGCTGTTGCTGTCCGTATTGATGGGACCAACGCGCAGCATCCTATTTATTGTCCCCTATGGCTTACAAGGGGTGCTATTGGGCGTTCTCTGGAAGCGGCGAGCCAGTTGGGGAGTGGCGATCGCCTTGACGGGACTGTTAGGGGCCTTTGGGGTCTTTTTTAAGGTCTGGCTGGTTTCGATTCTCTTGGGAGAGGATTTATGGGTATATTTCACGGTTCAGATGACGCAACTGCTCAATTGGGGCTTTGAAAAGGTTGGCTGGTTGGTACAACCGAGTTTAACCCTGGTTCAAGTGCTTTCAATTCTCGCCATTCTCATCAATAGCCTCGTCTATGCCTTTGTGGTTCACTTGGGGGCCTTACTCCTCCTCGATCGCCTGGGAAACCCCATTCCCCGTCCGCCTCAATGGATTCAAACCATCTTGGCCTTAGACTATGACGATGAGGTGACGTGAACTGGGATTCATCATTAGTACGAGTCTATACGGAAACCGCTTGCGGTCAGGCTTGGCTCGATCGCTATCGGGGTACGTCTCCCCTCTTCGCCTGTGTCTTTGGCTTCACCGAAACCGGAACCCTGCCCGATATTTCAGCGGCGGGCCGCACTCCCGCTGACCGCCGCAAAACGGCCTTAGCTGATGCGGAATATCTCCTCACCGGTGGTACAACTCCTCCTCAGTATCCCCTTCCCCCGTTAACGGCCGGTGCTTCTCCGGCGGTGATTTCCCGGGCCATCGTTACTGGCTTATCTTTACCTTTGTATGTCTTTGACGCAGGCCTGCCGGCTCCCATTCCTCAACCGTTACCTCTCCCCCCGTCAACGGTTGTCGAATGTTTGCGTCAACTCCCCGCTCGTTGTTTGACGACGGGGGCCGCCATGACCCAGTCTCAGGTTCAAGATCTCTTGGCGGCGGGGTTGGCCTGGGGCGATCGCCTCGCCGAAACTTGTGATTACGCGATTTTGGGAGAATGTGTTGTCGGTGGGACAACGACGGCTTTAGCGGTGTTGTTGGCCTTGGGGTTTGCGGCCCAAGGCCAGGTCAATAGTAGTTATCCTCTGTGCAATCATCGCCGCAAGCAAGAGGTGGTACAACAAGGGTTACTGCGTTGGCGAGAACGAGGCGGTGATACCCATCCCCTGGCTGTTGTGGAGGCGTTAGGAGATCCGATGCAAGTCATGGTGGCGGGTTTGGCGTTGGCGTTGAGTCGCCGCTGTGGTGTGTTATTGGCTGGCGGGACGCAAATGCTGGCGGTGTATGCTCTGTTACGGGCGATCGCTCAGGAAATCGACTATCCTTGGCAACCGGAGCAGATTGTCGTCGGAACGACACGCTGGGTCGCTGAAGACCCCAGTGGTCACACGGTTGAGTTAGCAAAACGGTTAGGGGATGTCTCGTTGTTGGCGACTCAGTTAACCTTCCATCAGGCTCGTTTTCCTCAGTTACGAGCCTATGAAGCGGGGTATGTCAAGGAAGGAGTGGGAGCCGGTGGTTGTGCGATCGCTGCGAGTTTACAAGGATGGACGGCCCCATCCCTTTTAGCAGCTATTGAAACCGGCTTTTCCAAGTTAATTGAGAGGAAATGATCAGCTAACGCTTGCTGACGCTTGCTGATGCTTGCTGACTCTCAAATTTAACGAGATCCCCCCCCAATCAGATGGATTCAGAGGTTATAGCAATCGAAGATTGCCTGATTGACACTCAGCAAGGATACTCTGAGTTGGAAGAGAATCTCCTACCTCTTGCCTCTTGCCATCCCCTCTTGGGAGGGGTTAGGGGTGGGTTATGCCTCTTGCCTTCTTTTCCCCTGTTTTTTGTCCTATTCAGACCAACTTTTGCCATAGGATGAGCTTATCGTCGTCGATCTGAGATCAAGTGATGATTACGTTGAGCAAAGTCAGTCCGCGATAGCAGTTGTTCTTCTAAGGCGGCGATCCGATTGTAGGCCGCAGTGAGTTGCGCGGTTAATCGCTGAATTTGCAGTTCGGGGGCGATATGCGCTTCGGAACTGGCTTGAGTCGGACTAGAATGAGAGTCGTCTCCAAGGACATCCTTATGGCGCATGAAGTCTCCCCAATCTTCGACGCGATCGGCGATTAGCAGGTTCTCCTCGACAAACTCTCCAGGAGATTCTGGCTCGGGGTGAGGCGGAGAGTCGCTGCTGGCAAGAACTTGGGAGAGTTTCAGGTTCAGACGCTCAATGGTCTCGTAGAGTCCATCGACTTTTGTGTTTAGAGCTAATATTTGATGTTGAACGGGATCCATAGCTTGATATCTCGACAGTTCACAGGTTATTCTCCATTTATAGTAGTCAGTCATTTGGGAAATCCTAATTTACTTTTAGTTTATTTAACTTTTACAAAAAAGCGGCCTGCTAGGGACCGTTTTAGTTTGCCTTTGTAAAGATTGTGTAACGTTAGCTTAATTTTGGTGTCGATTGGCGATCGCCCTTGCAGAAGCGGGTTTCAGAGGTATTTTAGTTCGATGCAGCCTAGATCCAGTTTTAGATTTGGCAAAAATCTCTCATTGAGCCATAACGAGACTCACTATCAAAATTTATTGCACATAATTGCCAAAAGATGAGGGTTCTGAAACAGAAGATGACCCCAGTCACCCACAGAGAAGGGGTTTGACGGAGATTCACCTCAAGGACAGGTCAAGGAAACGCTATGCTTAAGAGGTGCAATCGAATTATCTCAAAGCTGCTTTGTCTGTTAGTCGCCGCTCTCTCCTGACAGGTGCGATCGCCGTAGGAGTCGCCCAACTGCTGACCGGATGTCAAGCCTCCCCAGACCAACGCCTGGTGGTAAAATTCCTCCGCGATGCTGTTCCCGCCCCGATGCTGGGGGAATTTCGCCGTTTTTTAGATGAACGGGTGAGTTTAGATTTCTTGGCTGAACCCCAGTTAGCTGATCTGTTTCAAGGGTTGGTACGATCGCATCAAATCCAGGACAACAGCCGCGACGATTCCGGCTGGCTTCCTTGGAGGCGATCGCCGCAAATTCCCCATTTAAGCCTACTGGGTCATAGTTGGCTGCCGAAAGCGATTGAGAACCAATTGATTCAACCCCTAGAGGCTGAATCTTGGTCAAATTGGACGAGCCTACCGGAGACTCCCATCAATTGGCGTGAACTTCCCCGTCGCGGCGATCGCCTCTGGGGTGCGCCCTATCGCTGGGGAACCACCGTTATCGTCTATCGTAAGGATAAGTTCGCTCAACTCGGCTGGACTCCCCAAGATTGGTCAGATTTATGGCGCGAGGAGTTACGGGGACGGCTGGCCCTGTTGGATAGCCCCCGAGAGGTGATTGGCTTAACGCTCAAGAAATTGGGCTATTCCTACAATCATGACCGTCCCCAGGATGTGCCAGAATTACTCAACGAACTCCAGGCGCTTCAGAAGCAAGTGTTGTTTTATTCTTCAACAGCGATTCAGCAGCCGCTACTACGGGGTGATGTCTGGGTGGCGATCGGGTCATCGCGAGATATGCTGGCAATTCCCCAATATGGGCAACAGGTCGAGGCCGTCGTTCCCCAGTCAGGGGCTGCCTTATGGGCCGATTACTGGGTGCGGCCGGCTGATGTGACGGCCCATGAGTTGAGCGATCGCTGGATTGACTTTTGTTGGCAACCCCGCATCGCGGAACAACTGTCATTATTAGGCTTTGCCACGTCTCCTCAAGTCCTCGCGACTCCCCGCGAGGATCTCCCCGAGTCTCTGAGGCGCAATGGGGTATTACTCCCCGACGGCGATCGGCTTCAACGCAGTGAGTTTATTGAGTTAGCCTTAGGGGAAGCCAGTTTAAGTCAATATCGGCAGATTTGGCGGCAGCTACGGCGGGGAACATAGGGAAGGGGCAAAAGGCAAGAGGCAAAAGGCAAAAGGCAAGAGGCAAGAGGCAAAAGGCAAGAGGCAAGAGGCATAACCCACCCCTAACCCCTCCCAAGAGGGGATGACAGAGGCATAACCCACCCCTAACCCCTCCCAAGAGGGGATGACAGAGGCAAGCTAACGAGCTATTCACTATTCACTATTCACTATTCACTATTCCCTATTCCCTATTCCCTATTCACTATTCACTATTCACTATTCCCTCTAAAGCGTCTCCAGATACGCCAACAAATCCGACATCGTTTGCGGACTCGGTTGAAACTGGGGCATGGGGGGAGTATCACCACCGATAACCTGTTGGATGAGACTGGCGCGGGACTTGTGGGC
Organism: Phormidium sp. OSCR; assembly: GCA_001314905.1. Classification (GTDB taxonomy): domain Bacteria; phylum Cyanobacteriota; class Cyanobacteriia; order Cyanobacteriales; family Geitlerinemataceae; genus Sodalinema. The sequence continues at coordinate 2,604 of LJZT01000060.1, read as the reverse complement.
TGAGATATCTTGAAGACTCGGGCCAACCAAACCATTACCGCCATCGCCATGACAACCTGAACAGTTCATCTGAAAAATGGCGTAGCCTTGGCGGGGGTTGCCTTCGAGGGCTAAAACCTCCTGAATGTAGGGGTCAGAGGTTTGCCACTGGTGCAACACAAACACAGACAAGCCAATCGCCAACAACCCCACCAACGTACAGACGGAGAGGTGCTGAATCAGGCGATCGATATCGATCTCGAGGGCAGGCGTTTTCAAAAGCGTTCGGTTGAGCAAACTCGGACAGGTTTATATAAATATACCAATCTTCTTCAATCTTAAAGGACGGAATGGGGAAAATCCAAGGGCTTAAGGGAATTTTTCCTCAACTGCGGCCATAGATCAGGCGGTTGTAGTCAAGAGTCCGTTAGGGCGATCGCCCCAGAAGCCCGTACAATAGTAAATCACACTCGATTGATCACATTGCAGGAGACACACTCATGGTAGAACCCTTACTCGCGGGTATCGTTCTAGGACTGGTTCCCATTACCCTGGCTGGCCTGTTTGTCGCCGCCTATCTCCAATATCGTCGCGGCAACGCCCTCACAGACGAGTAAGTTGAAGACGATTGCGGTAGGGACAACCTTCTTGTCCCTACGTTTTCTAAGTTTTTAAACTATTTTTCGGCGATAGAAGCGAATTTCCGTATTTCCATAGCGTTTTTCTCGGAATTGCTCTAAGTCCTCTGGGACTTGAATGGTTTGGCGTTGGCGATCGCACTCAACGGCCATCTCTCCTTTGGGGGCGAGGAGTTGCAGTTGGGCGATCGCCCCCAAAACCGGATTATAGAGGTCACTGGCATAGGGCGGGTCAAAGTAAATGCGGTCAAACGGCTTTCCCGCCAAGTTGGGGAGTCGCTTCAGCACATCCCCTCGCAGCACCTGAAACTGCTGCGGGGGTTTCGCCACCTGTTGCCAATTTTGACGAATCACACCACAGGCTTTGCCCCATTGGTCAATTCCTACCACTTCAGAAGCCCCACGCGATAAGGCTTCCGCTCCCATCGCCCCAGTTCCAGCACAGAGATCCAACCAACGACAGCCCTCAATTTCCCCCAACCAGATATTAAACAACGCTTCACGAACTCGTGCTGGAGTCGGGCGAGTCGCCTCTCCAGGGAGAGTTTTTAGGGGACGATTGCCGTGGATTCGTAGGGGCATGGAATAGTGAATAGTGAATAGTGAATAGTGAATAGTGGATAGGGAACAGGGAACAGGGAACAGGGAACAGGGAACAGGGAACAGGGGAAACCCACCCCTCGCCGCTCCTACCGAGGGGATGGCACGCCTTTTTCTTCGCTGTTAAACCGAAGCAACAGAGATGGCGTTTTCGGCGAGATGGACGAAATTGGAGAGGAGTTGCAGGCCGGCGGTGGAGGATTTTTCGGGGTGGAATTGCACGGCCATGAGGTTATCACGGGCGATCGCCGCTGTCACTTCCTGACTGCCGTGGGTGACGGTGGCGGCTTTGATGCTGGGATCGACGGGATCGACGTAGTAGGAGTGAACGAAATACATCCAGGCGGGATTGGGGAGATTTTCCCAGAGGGGAATCCCGGTTTGTTGGAAGTCGAGGGCGTTCCAACCCATGTGAGGAATGGTGATGCCCGGTTCGTGACGGAAGCGGCGCACGACTCCGGGGATAATGCCTAATCCGGGTTGTTTTCCTTCTTCTGAACCGTCAAAGAGGATTTGTAACCCGAGACAGATACCGAGAAAGGGTTTTCCTTGAGCGATCGCCGTTTGGATGGGTTCGACGAGATGGCGCGATCGTAGATGTTCCACGGCCGGATCGAAGGAACCAACACCGGGTAAGACGACGGCCTCGGCTTGAGCGATGACTTCCGGGGAATCCGTAATGACGGGAGTGGCCCCGGCATTCTCCAATCCCTTACAAGCGGAGTGGAGGTTGCCCATGTCGTAATCCACCACTGCGATCTCAACCATAATGATCTCGTAATTCTCTACTGAGGAACTCTCGATTATCTCACCTTAAGGGCGATCGCCCACCGCCGACATCTGCCGCGCCCCAAAAATAGCCTCGGCGTGATGATAAAACTTAAACTCCAAGAGATTCAGAAAGGGATCTTGCAAGAAAAAGGTTTGATGTTCCGTCAGTTCCCCTTTAAAGCGGTGTTTGGGCTGTTGGTAAAACTCAAGTTGCCGTTCCTGGGCGCGGTTCAGGAGGTGTTCCCAGTCGCTTAACTCAGGAAACACTAAGCCAAAATGGCGGGGATAGATGCCCTGCTGTGGCGTGAGCGGTTCTGAGGTGACATGGGCCACCAGTTGATGTCCATAGAGATTCATGATTAGGGCCTGGGGAGATTCACGGCCCAACTGGCAGCCTAAGCCGTCTCCGTAAAAGGCTTTGGTGTCGTCTAAGTTCCCGACGGGAAACGCCAAATGGAAGATGGTCTCTGACATAATGGGGGTTGAGGATGAACTATTGCGATCCAGGATAGCCAGGTCTTGATGAATGTTCAATCCAAGTCGGCTGTAAGAATCAGGCTTTCAAGCCCTAGCCTAACCCAGACCCCTTAAATTATGAACATGGACGATGAATTAC
>LJZT01000053.1 GCA_001314905.1 Phormidium sp. OSCR | reverse complement strand
CTTGCCTCTTGCCTCTTGCCTCTTGCCTCTTGCCTCTTGCCTCTTGCCTCTTGCCTCTTGCCTCTTGCCTCTTGCCTCTTGCCTCTTGCCTCTTGCCTTAAAAATGAGAACCCGGTTGTCGTTTTGTAGTATTCGCTCTATCATACCACAAATAGCGAAGCGTCCTTGCTCAGAGCTGGCTCCTAGCCCTCCCGAGAGGTATGAAGGCACAACTCCCCCAGGTCGGCCTCCCCATTTTTTCGCGAACCCATTAGCATATAGGTGTGACTAACCTGAGACACCCGTTACATTCCTTAAAACAGGGAACCTGGTTCAAGTTAATCTGCGGAGCCAGTTTCCAGGACTTGCCCGCCGTACATAACCTGAGTTTGGCATATACCTTAGCCGGAGTTGATTGTATTGATGTAGCCGCTGATCCGGCAGTGGTTGAAGCAGCTCGCGGGGGCATTACGGCGGCTCAAGCCTATCTGGAGTCGGCCCGATCGCGGGGGCTATCTCCCAATCCCAGGCCCTGGCTTATGGTCAGTTTAAACGACGCCGATGACCCTCATTTTCGTAAAGCGCAGTTTAATCCCGATGACTGTCCACCTGACTGTCCCCGTCCCTGTGAAACCGTCTGTCCAGCGGCGGCGATCGCCTTCACCGAGGAGCATCAGGGCGTGATTGAGGACCGCTGTTATGGCTGTGGCCGTTGTTTACCCATCTGTCCCCAAGGACTCATTGGGGCCAAGGCCTATCGCACCAGTCCCGAAACTCTAGCCCCCTTTATCTTGTCTATGGCTGTTGACGCCATTGAAATTCATACCCAACCCGGTCATAGCCAGGACTTCGAGGCACTTTGGCAGGCGATCGCCCCGTGGCGAACCCATCTCAAACAACTGGCAATTAGTTGTCTGCACAGTCCCCAGAGTTTAGAGTATCTGCGATCGCTCTACGAGATTATCGGTGACGCCTTTCCCGAACCCATCTGGCAAACCGACGGGCGATCGATGAGTGGAGACATTGGCAAAGGAACCAGTAAAGCCACCATCCAATTTGGGCAACAGGTTCTCGCGGCCAACCTTCCCGGATATGTCCAACTCGCCGGAGGAACCAACCAGCATACTGTCCCCAAACTGCAATCCCTAGGCTTGTTTAACAAGCGATTAAATTGCGAACAATCTTCGTCTAACAACCCATCAACCCGGCCAAAACCCGCTAAATATATAGCAGGGATTGCCTACGGCAGTTATGCCCGAGCCATTTTGTCCCCCATTTTGACCACCTTGAATAGCATCGAGCAGGGTTGCGCCATGTATTCCTCTCTATACCTAGACCAGCATCCTCAACTTCTCTGGGCCGCCGTCGAGCGGGCGCGATCGCTCGTCGCCCTCCACCATCAGCCCTCAGCCGTCCCCCATGCCCGTTGAAGCCGCCCAAAAACAGGCCCAAACACGCCGGGTTGACGGCCCTTGTTGCTATTTCCAGTCTTCATGGTAACCCCCAATCCTCAACAACCATCTTCTATCCTTTATGGGCGATCTCCGTCTCCTGAAGCCGCCCCTTCAGAACCAGAACGCGATATGCAGCGCAGCACCGACGATCTCACTCGACTCCTCAGCATTCTCCCCGAAGCCATCCAAACCCAGATTGAAAACCATCCCCAGCGGGACGTTCTCATCGAAATTGTCATGGACTTAGGGCGACGGCCCGAAGCCCGCTTTCCCGGCCAAGCCGAATATCTCAGCGACGATCCCATCACCCAAGACGACTTACAAGATTGCGTCGATCGCGTGGGCCATTTCGGCGGCGACAACCGGGCCGGTATCGAGCAAACCCTACACCGCATCAGCGCCATCCGTAACCGCAGCGGCGACATCATCGGCCTCACCTGTCGTGTCGGACGAGCCGTTTTCGGCACCATTGGCCTAATTCGCGATTTAGTCGAACGAGGCCAATCTATCCTCATGCTCGGTCGCCCAGGCGTAGGGAAAACCACCGCCCTGCGGGAAATCGCCCGAGTTCTCGCCGACGACTTACAAAAGCGCGTGGTCATTATCGACACCTCCAACGAAATTGCCGGAGATGGTGACATCCCCCACCCCGCCATCGGCCGGGCGCGACGAATGCAGGTGGCCCGCCCCGAACTGCAACATCAGGTGATGATTGAGGCCGTCGAGAACCATATGCCCGAAGTGGTGGTGATCGACGAAATCGGCACCGAACTCGAAGCCCTGGCCGCCCGCACCATTGCCGAACGGGGGGTGCAACTGGTGGGAACCGCCCACGGAAACCGCATTGAAAACCTGATTAAAAACCCCACTCTGGCGGACTTAATTGGTGGGATTGGTTCCGTCACCCTCGGGGACGATGAAGCACGACGGCGGGGAACCCAAAAAACCGTCCTCGAACGCAAAGCCCCGCCCACCTTTGAGATTGCCGTGGAAATGTTAGAACGGTATCGCTGGGTGGTGCATGAGAGTGTCTCGGATACCGTAGATATCCTGCTGCGGGGACGACAGCCGAACCCCCAAGTACGGACTATGAATGAGAGTGGCAAGGTGTTAATTTCCCATGAGTTACCCGATGCCCCCATTGCCCCAAAACCCCCAAAAAATGCCGGGGTGCGGGGTTGGCGAGCCTCGGGCCAGATGAAACCCCTGCCGCGCACTAATGGCGTGTCCACCAGTTCCCCTCAGAAGCATTTTGAGCAGTTGTTGGATGCCTCTCTCTCTAACAGTCCTGAGTTTGACCGCTTTGGCAATGAGATGATTGATGAGGAGGAGCGATTTTATCTCTATCCCTATGCCATTAGTCGCGGCCAGTTGGAAGAGGTGATTGGGGTATTGGAGTTACCGGTGGTGATTACCAAGGATTTGGATGAAGCCAATGCTGTTTTGGCGTTGCGATCGCATTTCCGCAATCACTCCAAACTCCGCCATGTGGCCAAAGCCCGACAAATCCCCATCCATCTGATTAAATCCAGCACCATTCCTCAGATTACCCGGGCCTTGCGGCGCTTGTTACAGATGGATGATCCGGGGGTTCCCGATGTGGCGGATTTACGGCTGTTTAGTCACAATGCCAGTGACGATGAGATTGAGGCCTTAGAAGAGGCCCGTTTAGCCGTCGAACAGATTGTCTTGCCCAAGGGACAACCAGTGGAGTTGTTGCCGCGATCGCCCAAAGTCCGTAAAATCCAGCATGAACTGGTGGAACACTATCGCCTCAAGTCCGATAGTTTCGGCGATGAACCCAATCGTCGCCTACGGATTTACCCCGCCTAATCCCTCCCCCAAACCGCGATGGGAGGCTTGAGGGAGCCAGATCGGGCTAATCCCCGAACCCATCGCGAACCTGTTGCACCAGCGCCTCAGAAACACCCAACGCTGCCGCAATTTGTCCCACATCGAGACCCATCGCCAAAAAGTTACTAATGGCACGTTCCTGAGCCTGCTGAGCCTCGCCCTGGGCTTGATTAAAGGCAGCTTCGGCGGCTTCAGCTCGCTGACGTTCCCGGTCAGCTTCCTGACGGGCTGTTTCCGCCTCTTCAGCGGGGGTAGGAATACAAGTCCAATTCCTGTCATACCAACGCAGCCAGCGTCCATTCACGCCACGATAGGGGCCAGTCCAGACTCCCAAACCCAACCCCAGTTCCTCGAACCAGAAGCGGCGTTCGGGTAAATCTTGTTCTTGATAGCGGCCGCCGGTTAACATAAACAGCCGAAACTGATTTTGGATGCGATCGAACACCGCATAGAAGGGAACCTTAAGAATCTGCTCATAAACTTGCCATTTATTGGGGGGTTTATCGGCCAGGCGCATACTACCGCGTCCTAAATCTTCCGCCTCCGTTCCCGGTGACAAGAGTTCCACCACCAGAAAGGGAGAGATTCCCTCTTGCCAGATGACATAACTCCAGCGTAACTGGTCTTGCTGGTCAACGTGTCTTGCCCCGAGAACCAGGAACCAATCGGGCCGTTTATGCCAGAGGGTATGGTGAGGGTCATAATAGACATTGAGGTCTTGAGCCGTCAAACAGTCTTCTGGCGAGTAGTTTGACGGTTTACAGGTAATACTTAAGAGTGTCGGTTGTAACTCATGAAATTGATCCGGCAAACCAAGTTCCTCCGGGAATTCGCTGGGGAGGTCATACATGGTCGGTAAGGGGGTTTGCCAGCGGCGAGAGGGGTCAACCATGATGGGAACCCATGACTAAAAACGATGATTTGATTGTAGCAAAGGGGGGATTACGAGAGGGCAATCACGGCAACACCGAGAACCATAATGGTGGTTCCGAGAAGTCGTTGTTTGAGGCCAGTTTCTTGGAAGACGAATCGCCCCCAGAGGACATTAAACATGGCACTGGTGCGTTTAATGGCGATGACATAGGCGACAAGGGTTAGGGAGAGGGCCGTCATCTGACAGGCGACGGCGATCGCATTGAACCCCCCAATAGCCAGTAGAGGTAAGGGTTTGGCTTGAATTTGCTCTCTCCAACCTTGGCATTTAAGCAGCATTAGGGGGAATAGCCAGAGGGCATTGGCGGCGTAAACGGTGGTTACCCAAAATAGGGGTGAGGAGTTTTGCAGGCCAATTTTGTCGAAGTTGGAGGTGAGACTCCAGAGAAAGGCCACGAGCAACATAAAGCGAGCGCCTCGTTCGTTGAGGAGGGCGCGCAGGGGTTGGAGATAGCTGGTTTGACGTTGGGCGAAGTTGAGGAGATAAGCACCACTGACAATCAGGAGAATCCCCAGTAAGCCCCAGGTGGTAGGAAATTCACCGACGAGAATGGGGGAGGTGAGGAGGAGAAAGAGAGGGGTAAAAGTGGTGAGGGGGGCAACTTTGGAGAGGTCGGACAGGCGGATGGCTTTGATAAAGTAGAGGTAGGCGATCGCATTCAGGAAACTGCCAGCCAGCAAGGCGTTCCAGAAGGGGGGGTTAATGGTGGGAGTACCGAGAACGAGGGTAAAGGGGAGTAGGAGAAGGGCGGTAAAGGCGTTAAGGGACCAGGTGATGACGTAGTCGTTATGAAGGGTGGATGAGGTTTTGTTGGCGACGTCTCGCAGGGATTCAAAGAACGCCGTCACCAGGGAGAGAATGAGCCAGAGCATTGCATGGGAAACCAGAACGAGCCTCCAGGATAGCCCATGTCTGTCTCCCACTCCCTCGTTCCTCCCTCGTTCCTCCCTCGTTCCTCCCTCGTGACTTGGCTGAAGCCAAGTCATGCTCTTGGGGAGGCTCTGCCTCCCGACTCACAGGCGGCAGAGCCGCCCAGAGTCCGTGTCACGGCAGAGCCATGACACGAGGAGGGACCAGGGGGGGTCACGGCAGAGCCATGACACGAGGAGGGACCAGGGGGGGTCACGGCAGAGCCATGACACGAGGAGGGAGGAGGGACCAGGGGGGGTCACGGCAGAGCCATGACACGAGGAGGGACCAGGGGGTGGCATGGTGGGGAGATGGGGGATAAAATGGATCGGCGTAACTTTGCCGTCAAGCCAACATGGGACGTTCTCGCTACCGTGTCCTGGAAGATTCTCCTCACTTTCTGACCTGTACCGTGGTCAACTGGCTACCTCTGTTTAGTCAACCTCAATTAGTGCAAATTATTCTCGATTCTTTGCAATTTCTCCATGACAAACAGCGCCTCACACTTCATGCTTATGTCATCATGGAAAATCATCTCCATCTGATTGCTTCATCTGAAAACTTGCCAAAAGCAATGCAAACATTTAAGTCGTTTACCGCTCGTGAAATCATTGATACCTTAATTGAAGGTAAAAGTTACTGGTTGAATCATTTGCAACGAGGTAAAAGCCCCCAAAGATATAGTCAGGATTATCAAGTTTGGCAAGAGGGATATCATCCTCAAGTGATTCAAAGTCAGCAAATTTTGCTGCAAAAGCTTGAGTATATTCACACAAACCCTGTGCGACGAGGCTATGTTGATGACCCCAGTCACTGGCGTTATTCGAGCGATCGCACCTACCAAGGGCAACCCGGACTCTTGGCCATCGAAATGCTTCGTTAAATAAACCTTAAAATAGCGGTAATTGCCGTTTCGGTGGCTCGTAACCCAGATGCACCCAAGCCGCTGGACTGGCCATACGTCCCCGTGGCGTGCGCGTGAGGTAGCCAATTTGCATCAGATAGGGTTCATAAACTTCCTCGATGGTTTGGGCATCTTCCCCAGTTGTAGCCGCTAGAGTTTCTAATCCCACAGGACCGCCATGAAACTGCTCAATCGTGACCGTTAATAAGCGGCGATCGGTCCAATCTAAGCCCATAGGATCGACTTCAAATAACTCTAAGGCCGCTTTAGCAATCTCTTCGGTAATGGTTCCTGAAGCTTTCACTTGGGCGTAGTCCCGAACTCGTTTTAACAAACGGTTGACAATGCGGGGGGTTCCTCGGGAACGACGGGCAATTTCTAAGGCCCCACTGTCGGTTAGGGGGGTATCTAACAGTTTGGCGGTGCGTTGGACAATTTGACTGAGTTCGTCGGGTTCGTAGAATCGTAATCGTTGTACTAGGCCAAAGCGATCGCGTAGAGGAGATGTCAACGCCCCCACCCGAGTGGTAGCCCCGACAAGGGTAAAGGGCTGTAAATCAATACTGCGGGTGCGGGCGGTTTTGCCTTGGCCGATGGTAATATCGAGGCGATAGTCTTCCATGGCCGGATAGAGTAATTCCTCGGTCATGGGACTAAGACGGTGAATCTCATCGATAAACAACACATCTCCCGGTTTTAGGTTCACCAGTAAGCCGACGATGTCCCGGGGACGTTCTAAAGAGGGGGCGGTGGTGATTTTGCAGCCAACTCCCATTTCAGCGGCTAGGATTAAGGCCATGGTGGTTTTTCCTAAGCCTGGCGGCCCGTACAGCAACAGGTGATCTAAGGCTTCTTGACGGGATTGGGCGGCGAGAATGGCAATGTTCAGAACTTCTTTGAGTTCTGATTGGCCGATGTAATCGCTTAATTGTTGGGGGCGGATTTTTTCGTCGGCTTGAATTTGGCTTTGAGGCTTACTCTCATCTGGGCGGTATTCAGCCACATCCTCGGCGGTGGTTTCAGGCTGTAGCAGGGGATTGCGATTATCGCCCGCTGAGGAGGAATGAGACTGAGAGGAAATAATAGCCATGGGCGATCGCCGCGAATCACAACAAGGTCTTGATCTTAGGGTAACAGAGCGATGATGGAGGACATGGGAACCTCATGCTGAGGGAACCACGTCTGAGATGCCAAGACTCGAACTCCGTGGGTTGGGAACCGGGCCAGTCCATGGTCTTCCCTAGAAAATCCCGGCAAAGTGCTTTAAAATCTGATCCCGTAATCCCCGAGTTGGGTGATTAACGCCTTGAACAGAGATACATCTTGGCGCGATCGCCCCCACAAATCGAGTACAGTTGTCGTCAAACCCTTCGTGAGGAAAAAACGGTTGCGCGGTACGATCCCCTCTTCTAACAGCAAAGTTACCTCCTTGCGGCATTATGTCCAAGAGGCCCGTTGGGGGTTCAAACTCGAACTCCTCAAAACCCTGGTTCAACGAGAACTCGAATCCCGTTATAAAGGCTCGGTTTTGGGAAATCTCTGGCCCCTACTGACGCAATTGAGTCAACTGCTGATCTATACCTACGTCTTTTCCATTGTCCTCCAAGTTCGTTTAGAACTCTCGGGGGTTCCCGCCAACAACTTTGCCTATGGATTGTGGCTATTCGCCGGCCTCGTCCCTTGGTTCGCGTTCACCAATGGTCTCTGCCAAGCCGCCTCGGCGGTGGTGTCGCAAACCAACTTAGTCAAAAAGGTGGTCTTTCCCCTCAGTTTACTGCCCCTGGTTCCCGTTTGTGCCGCCTTTGTCGAAAGTACCCTGGGCCTGATGATTTTGGTCATCTTCGTGGCCATCTTCACTCAGCAATTCCATACCACCTTACTATTGATGCCTCTGTTCTGTTTGCCGCAATTGCTGCTGACATCGGGGTTGGGCTACCTCGCCGCCGCCTTAACGGTGTTTTTGCGGGATATTCCCCAAACTCTGAATGTCGTGTTAAACCTCTGGTTCTACCTTACCCCCATTGTCTATCCGGTCAGTACCATTCCTGAAGGCTTCCGAAGTTGGATTTTTTGGCTGAATCCCCTGGCTGCTTTGGCGGAAGTCTATCGAGATGCCATTATTGTGGGACAGATCCAACATTGGGGAGAATGGGCGACCGCCGGAATCGTTGCCTCGATTGTCTTTTTGGGGGGATTATGGTCGTACCGTAAACTACGGCCGGGATTTGCTGACGTCTTGTAAAGGACTTGGCCTTCTCCCCCACGGTTGTCTCTCCTTACACCGCTCACCCTCGAACTGACAGTCTAATGGCTTCAATGGACGATCTGGCTATTTCCGTTCACAATGTCTCGAAATGTTTTCGGCGATATCAACATCCCACCGATCGCTTGAAAGAACTCCTATTTCCCAGTAAAAAGCAATATGCGGAGTTTTGGGCCTTACGGAATGTGAGTCTGGATGTCCCCAAAGGACAAACGTTAGGGATTGTCGGACGTAATGGTTCGGGGAAAAGTACCCTGCTTCAGATTATTGTGGGAACGTTAATGCCCACATCGGGAAGTTTACAGGTGAATGGCCGCATCTCAGCCCTGTTGGAACTCGGAAGCGGCTTTAACCCGGAGTTCACCGGCCGTCAAAATGTCTTTTTCAGTGGACAACTGTTGGGATTGACAAAACCCGAGATTGAGGAACGCTTTGACGATATCGCCAGTTTCGCTGATATTGGCGATTTTATTGATCAACCCGCCAAAACCTACTCCAGTGGAATGTTTGTCCGCCTGGCCTTTGCCGTGGCCACCAGTGTCGATCCCGATATTTTGGTCGTGGATGAAGCCCTAGCGGTAGGGGATGAGGCCTTTCAACGTCGCTGTTTTTCTCGCATTGCGGCCCTGCAATCCCAAGGAAGTACCACCTTATTTGTCTCTCACTCGGCCAGTAAAATCGTGGAGTTATGCGATCGCGCCCTCTTACTGGACCATGGGGAAGCCCTCCTCGCCCATGAACCCAAATTTACCATTGACCGCTATCATAAGCTGATTTACGCCCCCCCAGAGCGGCTGGAGAGCTTCCGCGAGGAGATCCGCAATACCCCCGATTTACCGCTGGATATTCTTGAAACTCCTACCCCTGAACTCTCGCCCTCAACCGCTGTCTCGGGGGAAGCCAGCCTCTCACCCCTCGATGAGGATTTTTATGATCCCAACTTGATTCCCCAAAATACCATTTCCTATATTCCTCGGGGGGCGAAAATTCTCGACCCTCATATTGAAACCCCTGATGGCCAAACGGTGAATCACATCACGGGCCGTAAGGAGTATGTCTATACGTACCAGGTCACCTTCTATAAAACAGCCTATCGCGTCCGTTTTGGGATGTTGGTGAAAACTGTCAGTGGTTTGGAACTGGGGGGGGCGTCCTTTACGGCGGCCAGTCGGGAAATTGAACGGGTAGATCCCAATACGACGATTGAGGTTCGCTTTGACTTCCGCTGTCTGTTGAATCCAGGGGCCTATTTCCTCAATGCTGGGGTGTCAGGGACTGTGGATGGCCAGTTTACCTATTTGGCCCGAGGAATTGATATCGCCATGTTCCGAGTTCGCCCGGAAAGTGACTCCTTCGCTAGTGGAATTGTGGATTTGCTGGTCGATCCTCATTTAAATTTAGTCACAGCTGAGTCGGTTTCTCGCCCCGGTGAGGCGTTCCCAAGCGACTCAGCCAGGGTAGAATCACGCTAAGCTTTGATAGATCCTTACTCCCCTGTGTGAGACCTAATGCTATGACCGATGATGCGATCGCCCGACGCCAACAAGAAATCATCCAACAGCATGGCCCCTGGACGAACCACAATCTTCGCCTGGGAGATCATCTCTATACCATGTCCGATGAGACCTGTTCTGGGGCGGAAGTGAAAGTCCGCCGCGTCTTACAAGCGGTTCGGGATTTTTGCGGTGAGGATTTATCTCGATTGCGGGTTTTGGATTTGGCCTGTTTGGAAGGCCTCTATGGCTTGGAGTTAGCCCTCCATGGGGCGACGGTGGTGGGATTGGAAGGACGAGAGAGTAATTTGGCCAAGGCCCGCTTTAGTCAGGAGGTGCTACATCTCGATAAGATTGAGTTTGTCTGTGATGATGTGCGCAACCTCAGTCGGGAACGCTATGGCAGCTTCGATGTGGTACTCTGTATCGGGATTTTCTATCATCTCAACGCCCCCGATGTCTTTGAGTTCGCTCAGCACATTGCTGATGTGTCGAGTCGTCTGGCCCTATTTGATACCCATGTCAGTTCAACGGCTGAACAGGCCTATGAGTATCGGGGACAAACCTATTGGGGACGCTCCTATGCTGAGGATCATATGGCCTGGGGGTCGATTGGTAATGAGGAAAGTGCTTGGCTAACTCGCCCCTCCCTTTATAATCTGTTGGCGGATGTGGGCTTTGATTCGGTATATGAATGTCATCAGCCGATGGTTCCTAAGTATGAACAGATGCGTCAGGCGGGCCAGGCCGATCGCAGTACCTTCTTAGCCCTGCATAATCCTCCCCATCCACTCAAAACCACGGATTTGCTGCGGAATCAACCCCGCGATCGCTACGGCGATGGTTCTCAATCAGCCCTTTAATTTCTCTGACTCATGTTCCACCCCCTGATTATTACGGGAATGCACCGTTCGGGAACCTCTCTTGTCGCCTCGCTGATTCAGGCGGCTGGGGTTCATTTGGGCGATCGCTTTGTTGAGGCCGATTCCCATAATGCACCCGGCTATTTTGAGGATGAGGATTTTGTGCAGTTCCAGCGTTGGCTATTACAGTCGATTACCCCTGAAGATGAGGAGGGATGGCATGATTGGGGTTGGACAGTCAGTGATCCCATCCATACTCAAGATTTAACAGCTTTTGAAGGAAAGGCTAGACAACTGATTCAGGAGCGATTACATCTCAATCAACCCTGGGGGTGGAAAGACCCTCGTACCAGTTTACTCCTCGATTTTTGGTATCGTCAGCTTCCTGAGGCCAAGTTTGTCCTCGTCTATCGCAATCCTTGGGATGTGGCTGATTCGATTCGTCGCCTCCAAGCCCCCGTGTTTGAAGACCATCCAGACTGGCTATTACAAATTTGGGCTTATTATAATCGCCATCTTTGGGATTTTTACCGTCGTCACGGCGATCGCTGTCTCCTGGTTCACACCAACGCGGTTCTGGAGCAGCCGCAACGCTTCAGTCAGGTGTTGCGAGATAAACTCCAGATTCCCCTAGAGACAGATCTCACGCCGGAACGGGTGGCCCAGATTTATCAACCGCATCTTTTTCATACCCTTGATGTTCAGCATCCCTTCGCCGAAAGTGTCCGCCAACGGGCCTCTCGCCATCTCATCTGGCTGGCTGAGTTGAATCATCTGGCGGATTTACCCCAGGATATCCCCCAAGATACGGACAGCCCCAATCTCGCCCCCAGTCTCGCCACCAGTCTCCCCCTAAGTGTCTCTCGCCAACTCCCTAACCTCGATTCCGCCCCCCACCCCCTCGATATCCCGGCGGTAACGGTGGTGATTCCGGTGTTTAATCAAGGGGAGTTTCTTTTGGAAGCCGTAGCCAGTGTGCAAGGCTGTCAAGAACCGGTGTATGAGATTGTGATTGTTAATGATGCGTCAACGGAACCGTTAACGTTAAAGGTATTAGAGTATCTACGACAAAAAGGTTTTACGGTTGTCGATCATTTTCAGAATCAAGGGTTGGCTGAGGCACGAAATACAGGCTGTCAACAGGCTCAAGGCCGTTATATTTTACCGCTAGATGCGGATAATAAGATTCGTTCAGAGTATATTACAAAATCCATCGAAGTCCTTGACAATAATCCCGACATCGGCGTGGTTTATGGGAATGCTGAATATATTGGCGATAAACAGGGAATTTGGCAGGTTCCTGATTTTGATATTAATCGCTTAGCGGTGGGAAATTATATTGACGCTTGTGCGGTGATTCGGAAATGTCTTTGGGAAGATTGCGGCGGCTATGACCCCAATATTCCCGATAAAATGGGCTATGAAGATTGGGATTTATGGTTGACTGCGGCGGGGCGAGGTTGGCAGTTTTATCATCTCGATGAAGTGTTGTTTGACTATCGCTTCCGTCGGGAGTCGATGGTGAGTCGCTGCAATGTTCCGGAAAATCGCGAACGGTTGATGCACTATCTCTGTGCTAAACATCTGGATTTGTATGTTACAAATTTTCCGAGTATTTTTGCTAAGAAAGATAGTGAGTTATTGGCGGAACGGTTACAGGTTGAAACCCTAAAACAACAAATTGAGGAGTTAGTTGAGGAGCGCGATCGCAGCCAAGAAGAAGTTATTCATTATCAAACGGAACTGCACCAAGCAAACTTAGAATTGCAACAGATGCAGTCGCAGCTATTCCCCACCCAGGCGGAGTTAGAGGCGAGGACTCAGGAAAGCCATGACTTACGCCAGGAGACGGAAGAGTTGCATCGAAAACTCTTCGACGCGCTTCAGAAAAAGGAGGCGTTAGCAGTTGAGTTAGATGCCCTAAAAGGGGATTTAAAGGCAGTTGAAAAATACGGAGATGACCGATTTGAAGCGGCTCAAGAACAACTGAAATCGGCTCATCAAGAAATTAAGTTAGTTCATCAACAAATGCAATCGGTGCATGAGCATTACTGTCAAGAACTGCTGAGACTACAACAACAATTACAGAGTGAGCGATCGCAATTTCAAGCCGCACAAAGTCACCTGGAACGTAACCTAGCCGCCCATCAGGATATCATTGCCGCTCATCAAGCCACCATTGCGGCCATGGAAGCCACGAAGTTCTGGAAATTGCGTATCCTGTGGTTCAAATTCAAAACCCCCCTATTACGCTTATTTAAACGAACTCCAGACGTTCCTCCCGCCCCAACAACACCATCTCCCTACCCCGACCCCAATCCCGATATTTACCGCATCTGGTTGAGTCAAAACAGTCCTCGGCCGGGGGATTTAATGCGGTTGCAGCGGGAGGTGCAACAGTTTGACTATCAACCCACCATTAGCGTGGTCATGCCCGTTTATAACACCCCAGCCGACTATCTCGAACAGGCGATCGAATCTGTTTTGGCACAGATTTATCCCCATTGGCAACTCTGCATCGCCGATGACGCGTCACCGCAACCTCATGTTCGTACCACCTTGGAGAACTATCGCCAACAAGATGAGCGGATTCAAGTCGTTTATCGTTCCGAAAATGGGCATATTTCCCAGGCGTCTAATAGTGCTTTAGAGGTCGCAACTGGAGACTTTATTGCCCTCATGGACCATGATGACCTCATGACCCCTGATGCCCTCTTTGAGGTAGTTCAAGCCCTCAACGATTGTCCCGAAACGGATATGCTATATTCCGACGAAGACAAAGTCGATGAACACAACCAACTTAAAGACCCCTTTTTCAAACCCGATTGGTGTCCCGACTCCTTCCTCTCTCGGATGTACACCTGTCATCTAGGGGTCTATCGTCGTCGTATCATCGACGAAATTGGTGGCTTCCGCACGGGCTTTGAAGGCGCTCAAGACTACGACCTTGTGTTACGCTTTACCGAGAAGAGCGATCGCATCGTCCATATCCCCAAAATTCTCTATCACTGGCGGTCCCACCCCGAATCCACCGCCAGCCGTCTCGCCAGCAAATCCTACGCCACCACCGCCGCCGCCAAAGCCCTCACCGAAGCCCTGCAACGTCGCGGCGAACCGGGAATCGTCACCCCCACCGCCACGGGCCATTGGCTTCCCCGTTACGAAATCCGTAAACCGGGCAAAGTCAGTATCATCATCCCCACCAAAGACTTAGCCAGTACCCTAAACACCTGTCTGACCTCAATTTTTCGCCTCACCACCTATTCCGATTATGAGGTGATTGTCGTCGACAACGGTAGTGTGCAACGACAAACCCAGCGTCTTTTCAAAACCTGGGCCAAACGGGAACCCCAACGCTTTCGCGTCGAACCCCTCGATATTCCCTTCAACTATCCCAAACTCAACAATTTTGCCGTCTCCAAAGCCACAGGAGACTATCTGCTGTTCCTCAACAACGACACCGAAGTCAGCCAAGGAGATTGGCTAACGGCCATGGTGGAACAGGGACAACGCCCCTCCATCGGGGCGGTTGGGGCTACCCTTCTCTATCCCGACAACACCATCCAACACGCCGGCGTCGTCCTAGGCATTGGCGGAGTGGCCGGCCATAGTCATAAATTCTATCCCAAAGATGCGATCGGCTACTTCGCCCAACTGCAAACCGTCAACAACTACTCCGCCGTCACCGCCGCCTGTCTCCTCTGTCGCCGAGAAGTGTTCGACGCCATCGGTGGCTTTGAAGAATCCCTCAGCGTCGCCTTCAACGATGTCGATTTCTGTTTGAAGATGATAGAAAAAGGCTATCGCAATGTCTGTTTACCCCATGTCCGCCTCTATCACTACGAATCCAAAAGTCGCGGCCAAGAAAACACCCCCGAAAAGCAACTTCGCTTCAAGCAAGAAATTGACTACATGAAACAGCGTTGGGGCGACTATTTAGAGGATGACCCCTGCTACAACCCCCACCTCAGCCGCGAACGGGAAGACTACAGCCTCACCCTAACCCCATCCCCCGCCCAAGTCTTCTAGGGAACCTCAATCCACCTCAAAAAGTCTCGGGATAGTGAATGCAAAACCCTGAACAATGTTCTAGCAGTTGCAAGTCCACAAAAGAGCGACCACAAGAGATTCCCTCTTGCCTCCCCTCTCTTGCCTCTTGCCTTTTGCCTCTTGCCTCTTGCCTTTTGCCTCTTGCCTTTTGCCTTCTTCCCCCTGTTCCCCGTTACCTATTCCCCATTAACTATTAACTATTCACTATTCACTATTCACTATCCCCCGTTCCCTCCTATGCTTTCTCGACGAATTCTTCTCTTCAGTCTCTCTGTCCTCACCAGTATTCTGGTCACCACCGCCTGTCAAACCAATAGTCAAACCAGCGACTCCTCTCAGTCGAGTCAGCCAGGGGAAAAGGCCCCCCATGAGGTGGTCACATCTCCCAACCCCGACTGGGTGCAATTCACGCCACCCATCGATTGCACCCTTGGCGAAGACTGTTTCACCCTTCTCTACGTTGACCGAGACCCTAGCGACAACGCCCAAGACTTCGCCTGTGGCCGCCAAACCTATGACACACATAAGGGGACGGATTTCGCCATTCCCAACGAAGTGGCCATGAATCAGGGAGTGGCCGTCATCGCCGCCGCCGATGGAACCGTCTTACGCTTACGGGATGGGGAACCAGACCGCCGCCTGAGAACCCCTGAGGATATCGCCGCCGTTGAGGAACAAGGCCGTGAATGTGGCAATGGTTTAGTGATGGACCATGGCGATGGCTGGGAAACTCAATACTGTCATCTCAAGCAAAATAGCATTGTTGTCGAATCTGGCCAGCAGGTGGCCCAGGGTGAGACCTTGGGGTTAGTCGGCCTCTCTGGGAAAACCACTTTTCCCCATGTCCATATCACCGTTCGCTATCAAGGCGAGGTCATCGACCCCTTTGTCGGTGTAACCGATGAGACGGGGTGTAATTTAGAACGTCGTCCTCTCTGGGAAGACCCTATCGGCTACGAACCTACGGGCATTTTAAGTGCCGGTTTTGCCGCTGAAGACCTCTCTCTCGACCGTCTCTGGCGGGGTGATTTCACAGATGTTAATCTGTCGGATGACATTCCCTTAATCTATTTCTGGGTGCACGGCTATGGGATTTTAGAGGGAGATGTGGAACATTTCCGACTCCTTGACCCCGAAGGAACGGTGATTACGGACTATGAACAGACCGCAGACCAATCGAACCTGAATTGGTATAACGGTGTCGGTAAACGCAACACAAACCAGCGGCCAATTTTGCCGGGAACTTGGCGTGGGGAGTATGAATTACGTCGGGATGGTGAGGTGATTGTGTCTCTCGAACGGGAGATTGAGGTGCAGGCGGTTCGTTAGCGAAACTTGACATTCTAACGCAGGGCTGTTTATAGTCTGGGAGTGGGGTGTTCCTGCTGTCTAAATGGGCTTAATATTTGTTAAGCTTCTGTATTATGTAAGTTAACTTTTATGTCTCTACAAGAAGAAATTGACAAAACTAGAAAAGAAATAAAAACTGATAGCTACTCGATGTCCATTGGAGAGCTAATCAATCTATACCAGAGTAATGAACTTGAAATTCATCCTGATTTTCAGCGCTTCTTTCGCTGGACAAAGTATCAAAAATCAACCTTTGTTGAGTCAATTATTCTAGGGATTCCAATCCCTCCTATTTTTGTCAACCAAAGAGAAGATGGAGTTTGGGATGTAGTAGATGGTCTACAACGACTCTCGACAATTTATGAGTTTGTTGGAGTTCTGGGGAGTCATGATGGTAAAAATAAGCAACAATACGAGAACCCAACAGGTTTTTCTGAGCTACAAGAAACTGTTTATTTACCCTCCTTGAAAGGTAAGAAATGGAATGATGAAACGGATACAGAAAACTCGTTAACCATGGCGCAGCGCTTGCTGATAAAGCGAGCTAGAATAACTGTGAATATTGTTGAAAAAGAGAGCGATCGCATGGTCAAGTACGAGTTGTTTCAGCGACTCAATACAGGAGGCTCGATTGCAACACCTCAAGAAGTTAGAAATTGTATCGTTTTAATGCTCAACAAAAATTTATATGAGTTGATGCGTTCTCTAGCAAACCGCTCAGTATTTAAGAACTGTATTGCCTTGAGCGATCGCCTCTATGAAGAGCAGTATGACATGGAGCTAGTCTTACGATTTATGCTACTTTTTGATAAAGATGAACAAGAACTTCCTAATTTGAAGGGAGATGTCAGTGATTTTTTGACCTCCAGTGTACGAGATAAGGCAAATGATCCAAATTGGGATTCCCAGAAAATCGAACAGGCCTTTGATGTCACATTTAACCTGCTCAATCAAACTTTAGGAGAGAATAGTTTTAAACGATATAGACCTGAAGATGATCGATTCTTAGGAGGATTTTTGCTGTCTGCCTATGAAGTTATTGCCTTGGGAATTGGCTATCATTATCAGAATCCGATTCACGCCTCTCAGGTGAGCAATAAAATAAAATCAATTTGGACTCATGAGATATATCAAAAGTGGTCAGGTGCAGGAGTTAATGCAACTCGACGTTTGCCCCATCTTATTAAATTAGGGCGGGAGGTTTTCTCTCCATAATGAGCATTAGAACCCCTGAAGATCTCAGTGATCAATTATCGAATGATTTAGCCTGGCGGAAGAAAGAACTTGCGCAAATTAAATCTTTAGTCAAAAGTCAGGACATTCCCCCTTCCCGGCATAAAGTTTTCGTTCGTAGTGCTATCTGTCTTTTAGACTCTCATTGGGAGGGATTTGTGAAGTTCGCTGCCAATGCTTATCTTAACTATGTACGCATTAGGAAACTTAAATATGGTGAACTGTCTCATAATTTTCTAGCCTTTGCGATGAAAGATAAATTGCAAGCGGTTAACGAAACGAATAAAGCCTCAGTTTATATTCAAGTTTGTAATTTTTTTATATCTGAGTTGTCTCAAAGAGCTAAACTGCCTAAGGATGGTATTTCGACATCCTCAAATTTGTCTTCAGCAGTATTAAGAGAAATAATTTTGACGCTCGGGTTAGATTTTATTCCCTATTCTAGCAAAGACAAATTGATTGATGAAAAACTCTTGCAATCCCGAAATAAAATTGCCCATGGAGAATACTTAAGCATTGATGGAGACTATTATATGGAGCTTCAAGCGCAAGTCGTTGATATGCTGGATTTATTTCGAAATCAAATTGAAAATGCTGCAATTCTTGAACAATACCAATTACCTAGCCTCACCAATACAAAATCTTAGAAGAGTCATCAAACATAGCAACACTCGGGACAGTTTTGGATTGACAACGAGAGAATGCGAGTTTCAGACACCTCTCAAGATCGTTAAGCCAACGAGAAAATAGGGGTTTCAGCGCTCGCACGGAAAAATGTCCGGACTATTGATCAGAAAAACCGAGCAAAAAAATAAGCCCGAACTCATTTCGGGCTAAGCATAACAAGCCTGTTGGATAAACGTTTTCAAAAAACTGGCTCTTTATTGAAGACAGAGCCGATTTAAACGGCCGCCCACTAAACTCTAGGGCGGATTGATGAGGCTGCCTATTATATGGGTGGCAACCGGTATTGAACCTTCACCCGTCATTAGACCAGTGAAATGTGAAGATTGTATTTAGAAATATCTCTTGTAAATGGCTAAAATCGCCTGTAACTATTGCCCAGCTTTAGTTTGAGGCACATTACGTAACTTAATAATACGTTACAATGTAAAGAAATGGTAAAAAAGTGACGGCGGTTTCCATCTCCTCTAGGTCATGGTTTGAAAACCGTGAATTGATAGCCAACTATTTTGATGGATATTTGGCTATAAAAGTATTATGTGATTCCGGCCTGTGCCTAATCTACAGACTCGTTGGATGAATGACGTGATATCTGACGCAAGGCCGCATTCGTCAACCCCAACCCCTCATCGAAATAACTGGACCACAGCTTCAACTCCGATTGAATCGTAGGACTCAACTCAGTCCCCAAAAAGAGAACGACCTCAACCCACAACTCATCTAGGCTTCGCTCAAAGTTTGGACTTTCAGAACCCAAGTTTGCCAACTCGTCATAGGCCTCAACATATTCCTGGGTAATCGTTTCAAGCAGTTGACTCGCCGCCTGGAACTCACCCATCTCCAGATAGGGCGAAACCTCTGCTAACAGGTCAAGAAGTGGTTCAGTTAAGATATCTTCTTCTACATACCCTTGGCTGACCTCTCTTAAGGTATCTTCTAATAGGTCTTGCAACCGGCCTCGATAGGACCGGATATCCGGTGGTGAGAGGTTAGAAGATGACGAACATAATAAGGCTTCGTCCGGTTCGCGGACAAAACTCTCAATCAACTCAAGCAGATGCGGTTCTTGGTCCACCAGATAATAGATGAGTGGTTCTCGTTGACTGGGGGCTAGTTGCTTCAGTAGGTCGTCGAGGGGGGGACGTTGGGGAATATCTGAGGCGTGATGTAACACCGTTAACGCCGCCGCCACTTGATGTTTGCACCATCCCCCCCAATCGTAGGGACAGGTACAACTGGCCACAGGCGCACCATTGTCGCTGAAATCTAGGGCAACCTGATAATATGGCTCACTGTTGCCTAATACCCTAGCCTCTAGGCGATCGCCGCGCCAAGGTGAACTACCGCTATTGAATCAGAGATGGCAATAGCGGCTTCCTACCCAACAGATTGCCCAACCGTAGATGTCTTGCGTCCTCTAGGGTTAGGTCTTACATCTGGACAGTAGGCTTTGCCCCGCGTCCCGCAGGTCAAGAGTCGTAGTCCCTCTTCTCGGAGGTTGATGGCGGCATTGATGTCTCGGTCGTGGTGGGTTCGACAGTGGGAACAAGTCCAATACCTGACATCGAGTGGCAGGCGATTGATTTGATGCAAACAAACGTTGCAGGTCTTGGAGCTCGGGAAGAAGCGATCGACTTCAATGTAGATTTTCCCGTCTTGCTCAGCTTTGTACTTCAGCATCGTCAAAAACATCCCCCAATTGAGGTTTTCTACACAAATGACTTGGTTTTCATCGACTATCCGACGCGATAGCTTGTGTAAGAAATCCTCCCGGCAACGTGCCACTTTGTTATGGACTTTAGCTAGCTTTTTGCGTGCCTTATCACGGTTCTGACTCCCCTTTTGTTTTCTGGATAATTGTTGTTGCTTGCGTTTCAAGTTTTGCTCATGTTTAGCCATCCATCTTGGGTTCTCAAACTTAGACCCATCGGAGGTGACAGCGAAATGGTTTAATCCCAGGTCAACACCGAGAGCTTTCCCGTCAGCAGATGCGTCAGGATTGGTTTTTCCATTTTCCAAGAGAATCGAAGCAAAATATTGGTCACAGCGATTTTTGCTCACGGTGACCGTTTTGACCTTACCCTCTATGGGTCGATGAAGAACCGCCTTAACCTCCCCAATCTTTGGCAGCTTCAAGGCGTTCTCCAAGACCTTGACGTTTTGCGGATACTGGATGGACTGCTTACCCCGTTTGGACTTGAACCGTGGAGACCTGGCTCTTTTCTCAAAAAAGTTGTTCAAAGCCGTTCCCAGATTCAGGCAAACCGGTTGAAGACATTGGGAGTAGGTCAGCGTGAGCCAGTCATACTCTTGTTTGAGACGGGGAATCTTTTTCTTGATGTCGTAACTTGACAGTCCTTTCCCAGTCTCTTTATCGGTTTGGTTCATCAAGTTCAGACCCTGGTTCCACAGCCATCGACAATTGCCGAAGGATTGTTCGAGCAATTGCTTCTGCTGCTGATTTGGATCTAGCCTAACCTTGACGACTTGACGCATTAGGGCTAATTGGATTCACTATGAACACTATACTATAGGTGACTCCCGCAATTGATCTCGCGCTTCAATCCAAGATTTGAAGCGGAGGATTCTTGCGGACTTTGCTAAATGGCTCGTTTGTTGGCCTCAATGGCTTCAGCGTAGCGGCCTAATTTTTGCAACACGATGCCCTTATTCATCCAGGCCTCGCGATCATCAGGCTGACGTTCAACAATGGCATCCCAGGTTTGATTGGCCTCTTCCCACCGATGAAGCTGTTGCAGGGCTTTTGCTCGCAGCCGATAGCCTTGCAGATCCTCGCCATCGAGTTCAAGGAGGCGATCGCAGGCCGTAATCACTGCCTCAAAGTCTTCGAGAGCCTGATAATTCAAACTTCGTTCTCGCCAGAGACGGGCATCGTCGGGATTGAGGGCTAAGGCCCGTTCGAGAAACCGTAAGGCCGCATGATAATTCTGGGCCTGGGCCTGTTCCTGGGCTTTCTGATAGAGCTGTTGGGCATCTTGGGCATCACTGGCGGCATCACGGGGGCGATTGGCATCGGGTTCGACCACCGAGGCCTTGAGATCCCCCGAAGCCACCGTTGGCTGTTGCTGGCCTCGCTCTAACCCCAAGGCCCGATTATTGGCTTCGATCGCCTCCTCATAGCGGCCTAACTTCTGTAGGGCCACTCCTTTATTAATCCAAGCATCTCGGAAATAGGGATTGAGTTCTAAAGCCGTATCCCAACTGTCAATGGCCTCTTGCCAGCGTTCTAAACTCGCTAAAGCGACACCCCGACGAAACCAAAGATCTGAATCATGGCGATCGAGTTCTAAGGCTTTGTCCCAAGTGGCGAGGGCTTCATCCCACCGTTTGAGTTGTAAGCCCAAGACTACCCCTCGGTGAATCCAGGTTTGGATATCTTGGGGATTGATGGCCAGGGCTTTATCCCAACTCTCTAAGGCCGCTTGAGGTCGTTTCATTTCATGTTGCAGATCCCCGAGATGACTCCAGGCTTCGGCGGAGTTGGGGTTGAGTTCCACGGCTTGCTGATACAGGGCCAGGGCTTCGCGGAAGCGTTTGAGTTCGGCTAGGGCATCACCGCGATAAATGAGGGCCTGTAGGTTCTCAGGATCGGTGAGAAGGACGCGATCGAAGGCCAGTAAGGCCGCTTCGTTGTTCTCTTGATCGAGTTGTTCGATGCCAAGTTGCATCCAGCGTTTGGCTTCGGCATCCTGTTCCTCGCTGCTGGCTAGGGAGTCTGATTGAGTCTGGGTCTCAGGTTCCTCAGGTTCGGGGTCTGGGACGGGTTCTGAGACGGGTTCTGGGGTGGGTGGGGTAGCGGAGACATTAGCCTGATCGCAGAGTTTGCGCCCGATTTCGCCGGCCAGGGTGGCGATATGTCGGGAACTGCTTTGACTGAGGGCGACGAGTTTTTGGCCGAGTTCTCCTTGGGGGCGATCGTCGAGTAAGCGAGCGTTGCCGAAGCGGTGCAACCAAGCAATCCACTGTTCATCGCTGGCGCGATCGCTCAACACGTCGAAGAAACGCTCTACTTTAACCCCACTCCAACCTTGACTAACGCCATCGAGCAGTTGCAGGAAGTAGTATTCATATTCCGTGTCGCTCAATGACGACGGGGGAGGTGTGACTGATTCCTGGGGGGCGGTTGCGCCAAATAAACCTCGGAAAAAGTTAATGATCCCCTGTACGATCCGCCTCAGCATGGGTTCTCTATCTCGTCTGGTCTAACCTTCTGATTTTAATGGGGATTGTCCCAGGCGATCGCCCCATCTTGGAACTTCAATCATCACAGTCGTTGCATCGGCTCATGTTTAGGATCGATGATTTTCTGACCCCCTCGGGCAAACTTCACCGCTAAGGAGAGTTTGGGGGCGTTGCCGAAGATCATCGAGACTTCCCCCATGCCAAAGTGATCATGAACGACGCGATCGCCCACCTTCCAGTCTTGCGTCAGTTGGGCATGATTAGAGGAGGCGTACCCCTTACCCTTGGCGGCGACGCGGTTTCGCGGCTGGGTATTGCCTTTAATGAACTCGCGGGGAAGTTCCCCTAAAAACTGAGATGGGGCAGCGGTTTGAATTTGTCCCCACAGACGACGACTGAGGGCGTGGGAGAGAAACAGTTGTTCTTGGGCGCGGGTAATCCCCACATAACAGAGTCGCCGTTCTTCTTCGAGGGCGCGGGGATCTTGTTGGCTACGATAGTTGGGAAAGAGTCCGTCTTCCATCCCTACTACAAAGACGACGGGAAATTCTAGCCCCTTGGCTGAATGCAGGGTCATCAGAGATACGGCACTATCGTCGTCATCGAGATTATCAAGGTCTGAGGCCAAAGAAGCACTGGCGAGAAAGCCGCTCAGGGAGGTATCTTCGCTCTCCTCGCCATATTGAACCAGGGCGTTGTAGAGTTCTTCGACGTTCTGACGGCGGTTTTCGGCCTCCTCGGTTCCCTCTTGTTTCAGGGCTTCGATATAGCCAGATTCCTCGATGACGGCGGTAAAAATATCGGTGGCGTCGGCACTATCGACGACGGCTTGTTGGCGTTGGATGAGTTGCACAAATTCGAGGATGCGCTTGGCCCGAGAACCAGCGACGGTGCGAATGGAGGTTTCGTCGCTGATGATGTCCCAGAAGGGAACATTGAGTTGTTGGGCCACGGCATCGATTTTGCCTAGGGTGGTTTTGCCGATGCCCCGTTTGGGAACGTTAATGACTCGTTTGAGACTGACGCTATCGGCAGGGTTGACAATTACGCGCAAGTATGCTATCACGTCTTTGATTTCGCGGCGATCGTAAAAGCGCAGGCCGCCAATGACCTGAGAGGGGATATTACGCTGCAACAGGATATCTTCAAAACTGCGGGATTGGGCGTTGGTGCGGTAGAGGATGGCGAAGTCCCCCCAGTTGAGTTCAGGGTTTTCTCGCATCAAGGCGGCTATTTGCGAGGCCACAAAGTCGGCTTCTTCCCGTTCGTCGTCGGCCCGGTAGATACAAATTGGCTCTCCCTCGCCTCGGGTGGGCCGCAGCACTTTCTCGATGCGCTCGGTGTTGCGTTCAATGAGACTGTTGGCCACTTCTAGGATGGTCTGAGTCGAGCGATAGTTCTCTTCGAGTTTGACCATGGTTTGGGTGAACTCGTCATCTAAGCCGTCGCCAAAATCCTGCTGAAAGTCCAGGAGAATGGTGAAGTCGGCCATGCGAAAACTATAGATAGATTGGTCAACGTCGCCGACGACGAAGACGGACCGTTTGGACCAATCGTCAAAGTCTTGGGGATGTTGACCGTTGCTGGCCAACAAACGAATTAGGTTGTACTGGGTGCGATTGGTGTCTTGGTATTCGTCAACGAGGATATGGCGGAATTTATCATGCCAGTATTGCAAGACATCGGGGTTTTGTTGGAACAGTTCGACGGGAACGCGGATGAGATCGTCGAAGTCGAGGGCGTTGTTGGCGGCCAGTTGGTCTTGATAGGTGCGGTAAACTTCGGCGATGGTACGACCGCGATAGTTAGGGTCGTTACGTTCGACGTCGGCGGGGGACCAACCTTTGTTTTTGGCGTTGCTGATGGCGTAGCGGACGGTTTTGGGGTTGAATTTGCGATCGTCGAGGTTGAGTTGGTTGACGACGATGTCTTTGACGAGGGGGTGAACGTCGGATTCGTCGAAGATGGTGAAGGACCGGGTCCATTGTCGCCCGTTTTCGTCTCGGTATTTGTTGATGTCAAAGCGGAGGATTTTGCCGCAGAGGCTATGGAAGGTACCAATCCACAGGGGTTTGATGTAGGTGCGCCACACTCGCGATCGCAGTTGGGTTTGTGCGGCTAAATCTAGGGCTTCGAGGGCTTTGTGATGAGTTTGGGCGGCCAGGTTTTGGGCAAAAAGGGTTTCTACCCGCGCTTTCATTTCTTTGGCGGCTTTGTTGGTGAAGGTAACGGCCAAAATCTGTTCTGGGTCAACCCGATGTTTAAGAATGAGGTTGGCGACGCGGTAGGTGAGGGCGCGAGTTTTGCCTGAACCGGCCCCGGCGACTACCAGTAACGGCCCTTGGTGGTGTTGGACGGCGGTACGTTGAGAGGGGTTGAGTTGACGGAGAAAGTCGGTGCTGGCAGTCATAATGGAGAAGAGGGAGGGTCGTCACAGGCTTGGGGCAACGGGGACGGTGTTAGTCAATTAACACTTCTTGTTTGTTGGCGCCAACGTCATCTTGCCATTCGATGTCGGGCATCTCTTCAAAGGTTTTGCGGACGGATTCTTCCCAATAGCGGCGAATGGTGGCCAGGTAGGGACTTCCGAGTCGTAGTCGCAGCCGGTGGTGAATCTCGAAGTGATCGCGTTGGTACATGAGAACGTTGAGGGGAGGGCCAACGGAGATGTTGGATTTCATGGTGGAGTCGATGGAGAGAACGGCGGCTTTGACGGCTAGGTCGAGGGGGGTATCGTAGTGGAGGACGCGATCGAGGATGGGTTTGCCGTATTTGGTTTCGCCGATTTGTAGGAAGGGGGTTTCGGGGGTGGCTTGGATGAAGTTGCCTTGGGAGTAGATGCGGAACAGCTGGGGGTCTTCTCCCTGGATTTGGCCGCCGACAAGGATATTACATTGAAAGTCGATTTTATCCCGTTCGAGCCAGGGGCGATCGATCTCTTGGATGTTGCGCAGGGTGTTGCCGATATAGCGGGCGACGTCGTAGAAGTTGGGTAGGGTGTGGAGGTTAGGGTCTTTGTTTTGTTTGATGTCTTGCCGCAGATGGTTCATCACGGTCTGGGTGATGGAGAGATTGCCACTGGTACAGAGGACGATGGTGCGATCGCCGGGGACGCAAAAGTCAAAGAGTTTCTGATAGGTAGAAATATAATCGACTCCGGCATTGGTGCGAGAGTCGGCGCCAAAAATAAGTCCGTCGCGGTTGATAATCCCTAAGCAGTAAGTCATAGATGGGTTGAGTTGACTAAAAGAGTCGATATTAGCTGGCAGGTATGGGGTTGTCTAGCCTTTATGTTACCGCTCGCTGAGTCGGGCCGAGGGCGATCGCGTCGGAATGACGGTGTGCCGACGGCTGCCTCGAACCTGAGTCTGACGGCAATTCTGAGAAACTTGGGGGCAGTTGTCCGGGAAGGACTTAAGGGGTTGAGATAAAAGGCTTCAGCTCTAGTCCTTATGCTGTCAGGCTTAGCGGCGATTCTTCGCCAAATAGGTTTCGAGGGGATTCGGTGATGGACTTAATCTATGTCATAATAATTAACAGATTTTTAAGACTTGGCTGATTCACGTTAGCTGATAGAACCCCTTGCAAGTGCGAAGTCATGGATACTCAAGAGTCCAACGAGCGGCAACCTGAACAGGAGGCGCGCAAACGGAGCAAACGGAGCAACAAGCGTCTCCCCCAGAGCGCGATCGCTATGAATGCCTCGCTTGCGGCTATGTCTATGAGCCGCAACTCGGCGATGATAACGGGAATGTGCCGGCCGGAACGCCGTTTGCGGAGATTCACGATTCCTGGCGGTGTCCCGTCTGTGGTGCGCGTAAACAATCCTTTGCCAATGTTGGTCCCAAAGGCACAGCATCAGGCTTTAAGGAGAACTTTTCCTATGGTTTTGGGGTCAATACGCTGACACCGACGCAAAAAACCTTATTGATTTTTGGCGGCTTAGGCTTAGGGGTTCTGTTTATGTTGAGTCTCTATGGCCTCGGCTAAATTGTGCATGAGTACTTGTGATTATTGAACCAACTGCGACGACGATGAACGCTATGCTACACCGTTTGAAATCAATCGCGATGGTGATCGCGGTGGTCTTTTTGCTGGCCGGCTGTAAGTACACTCCCTCTTTGGAGGTTAACCCCTGGGTAGTCGAATCTCTGCCAACGGAAGCGACATTTGCTGATGTGGCCTTTACGGATGATTTGTCCCGAGGCTGGTTGGTGGGGAACAAGGGAAGTCTGTTTGAAACGACGGATAAGGGCCAGACTTGGACGGCTCGTTCTCTGGATTTGGGGGGTGAGTCGGTCACGTTTAATTCGGTTAGTTTTTATGGGAATGAGGGTTGGATTGTTGGGGAACCGGCGATTTTACTTCATACGACCGATGGCGGCGATCGCTGGGAACGAGTCCCGTTAAGTGATCAGTTACCCGGAAGTCCCCGTACGATTGTGGCCACGGGTCCCCATTCAGCGGAGATGACCACCAACGTTGGCGCGATTTATCGCACCACCAATGATGCGCAAAATTGGAAAGGATTGGTGGAGGAAGCCTTGGGGGTCTTTCGCAATATTTCCCGTTCGGCTGATGGACGTTATGTGGCGGTGTCGTCGCGAGGTAACTTCTATTCGGTCTGGGATAATGAAAACCAAACTTGGCAGCCGTTTAACCGTCACAGTGCCAGACGATTGCAAAATATGGGGTTCACCCCTGACGGCAATCTTTGGGTGTTAGGCCGGGGTGGGATGCTTCAGTTCGGGGATGCTGAAGATCCCGAAGCCTGGGACGAGCCTGAGTATCCTGAGTTATCGACAAGTTGGGGACTGTTGGATTTGGCCTATCAAACCCCCAATGATGTTTGGCTCGTCGGAGGAAGTGCCAACTTGCTCTATAGTAACGATGGGGGTGAAACCTGGCTCAAAGATCGTCAGGTGGAAAAAGTCCCCTCGAATTTCAACCGGGTGAAGTTTATCCAACCGGATCTCGGATTCGTTCTGGGACAACGAGGAACGTTGCTTCGCTATAACCCCAGCCAAGACCTAACATGATCCCGATGTGCAACCGTTCTCATGATTGGTGGGTGCGGTTGCTTGTAGGTGTATCGTTGTTTTTGTATCATAGATTGTAGATTTTAACACTGTCGAGAGGAGGATTTTAACAAACATGGCAGGCACAACTGGAGAACGTCCGTTTTCAGATATTATTACCAGCGTCCGCTATTGGCTGATTCATGCAGTCACCATCCCGATGCTGTTTATTGCGGGTTGGTTTTTTGTGAGTACGGGTTTGGCGTATGATGCGTTCGGAACGCCTCGTCCCGATGAGTACTACACGAAACAACGGCTGGAATTGCCGATCGTCTCGGATCGCTTTGAAGGTCGTCAGCAAATCGAACAGTTTATCAAATAACTGAGTTTCTGAGTTTTTTAACGAGAGGTTTTTAACCATGACAAATCGTTCCCCGTCTGAACCCGTTACCTATCCCATTTTTACAATTCGCTGGATTGCTGTTCATACTTTGGCAGTTCCTTCAGTGTTCTTTCTCGGTGCGATCGCCGCGATGCAGTTTATTCAACGTTAGGATCTAACCATGCCAACTCGTCAAAAGAACCCGAACCGCCAGCCGGTTGAACTCAACCGTACGTCCCTGTACTTGGGTTTACTGTTAATCTTTGTGCTGGGTGTGCTGTTTTCGAGTTACTTCTTTAACTAGCTTCCACCGTCGGATCTAGTGGTTTCATCCATTACGTTACATCACGTTAAATAGGAGATTTCGATTATGTCTGGAGATGCAAGAATCCCCCTTTGGATCGTGGCTACGGTCGCCGGAATGGGCATTTTAGCTGTGGTAGGACTCTTTTTCTACGGAGCCTATGTGGGCGTTGGTTCAGCGATGTAAGCGACCCTTGGCTTGATTCAACTTCAAGCTGACCGATTCAAGCTAAGCCAGTCTTGACAAAAAGACCCTCTTATGATAAGGGGGTCTTTTTGTGTGGGTGTCAGTGGTGAGGTTAGGGGTCGCTTTGGCTGCTGAGGGGCAAACTGGGGAGTCCGGGGGGAGAGACGCGACGGGCGATCGCCACCTTATAACTCTCTCGCTCATAATCCATATCCACGGCGATGGCCTCAAATTGTAACTCCACCCCGCCCTGGGGAATGGTTAAGCGAATCATGGATTCGAGGAGGTCATCGTCGACGGGAAAGAAGTCCGTTAGCCAACGGGGGCCATCGAGAAGAAGCTGATTTTGGCGATCGTGAATCCAGAGTTTCACATACACTCGCTGCGGTGTCTGCTTGAGTCGTACCCGAATCAAGGCCGGACGACCTACGGCCAGGGTATGGGTGGGAACAATCAACTCGGGAGTGGGAACCGGCTGCTGGGGAGGCGGAGTCGCCGCTAATTTCGCCACCGAGGGC